>CADCCH010000001.1:0-796 GCA_902799875.1 uncultured Bacteroidales bacterium
GTTCGTTATTTGCGACCTACATGCCAATTCCATGCAATCGCTGTCCGAGGATTCCATGATTTGTTGGGCGTCTGAGTATTATCGCACGCAATGGGAAGAAGAGCACGGAGATGCACGCCATATGATATTGTCCGGATTGGATGAGGCGATGTATTTCTGGTGGAACGGTGACAAAGCGCGGACACAGGAAGTGCTGCAACGGCAAAAGAAATATGCCGACGAGGTAGCGGAACAATCAGGAGAACATCTATGGCAAGTGATCGTACTGCGCGTGTCGGCGGAGATAGCCATGCGCGATTATGATTACGAACATGTGCGCGAATACACGGAGACGCTCATCGGTCTGGATAACGGTAAGGCGATTCATCTGGACGAAGTGGAGCGCGTGTATAATGCGTTGGCGATTGTCTATTTCTCGCTCGGCGAATATGACAAGATGGAGAAGTGCTTTGAGAAAGCGATTGCACAAGCTGCGGACTCAGCGTTTATTGTCAATGTGGTTCGCCGTGTGGAGAGTCTTTATTCGCTCTCGCGTCTGTGGTTGAACAAAGGCGACAAACAGCGTGCTGAGCGGTATATGCGTGAGGCGGAAGAACTGTTCGCCGGTTACAAGGAGTCGGAGGAGTTCGACCCGGCTACAGAGGCATCGTTGCTGGCGCATAGGCAAGTGTTAGAATATGCCGAGAACGGGAAATACCATATCATGGACTTGGTGCAGTTCCATAATCGCTGGTCGGAGACGGACTATGTGCGTTACCGCGTAGCGGAAGCCAAAGAGCGTTCTATCCGTGACTTG
>CADCCH010000001.1:807-111694 GCA_902799875.1 uncultured Bacteroidales bacterium
TAATCTGTACCTGACCATCAGCCGCCAACGGCAGATGATTGTGATAATTATGCTGTTCTTTGTAACTTTGGGCGGAATCCTACTGTTCGTCTATCTGTATCGCCGCCGTCAAAGGTTGCTTTTAGAGAAAGAGGAAGAGATTGAGACCCTGCGCCGGTTTAGGACCGGAGCAAGCCAACCTGCGGATGGAAGTGTGCGCAAACTGATGTTGCAGCAATTGGGTGTCATCAAAACGATTGCCGGAACACCCACCGAAGCCAACCAACAACTGCTTGCACGTCTCATGGCATTGAACGAGGAAACCGCCAATGCCCTCATCGATTGGCCAAGCATTTACCAAACCATTGATTTGGTATATGACGGTTTCTATACACGTCTTAGGGACAAATACAAAGATGTGTTGAACGAAAAGGAGCTGCAACTGTGCTGTTTGCTCAAAGCGGATTTCTCCACCAAAGAGATTAACATGCTCACTCGTCAAAGTCTCCAAACCATCTACCAACGCAAGACCCAAGTCCGTCAGAAACTCAATCTCCCCGAAGCCGAAGACATCACAACTGCAATAATCTAATTAGGGCATAAAAAAAAGCACTCGCTTAGGAGTGCTCTGCATGGATACATGCTTTGTTATGAGATGGCGATTTGGCGAGTGGTTTTGCCTTCTTCGCGTTGGATCTTCGGCAACTCAATCGTTAAGATACCATCTTCGACCTTAGCGGCGATCTTTTCCTCGTCCACATTGTCCGGCAAAGTGTACTTCTGCTCGAAGTTCGTATAAGCAAACTCGCGTCTCAGATAGTGCTCATGTTTGTCTTCTTCCTTGTGCTCGAACTTGTTCTCGATGGCAACACACAGATTGTGGTCTTCATCGACGTGTACTCGGCAGTACTCTTTCTTAACACCCGGAGCAGCTAACTCTACGGTGTAACCGTTAGCGGTCTCTTTGACGTTGACCGAAGGCGCCACATTGCTGGCGGTATTCAGCATGTCATTGTTCAAAAACTCGTCGAATACGGTGGGGAACCATCCGTTTGTCGGCAGCCAACTGTTTCTACGATAGATTGCAGGTTTCATAATTTAATCCTCCAAATTTAGTTAAACATTGTTTAACGTAGCTTGCGTAGTTTACGTTGTTGGCGTAGTATGCGTAATTGCGTTTTCACCCTAACAAAGGCAAATTATGTGCCAAGCCTAAAATCCCTGCCAATATGTCCATCTCTCGTGCCAAATTGTCCACCCTCTGCCAATTTGTCCATTAAAATTTGCATATGTCAAAAAAAAGCAGTACCTTTGCGGCAGTTTTGATGCAAACAAGTAAAACGAGATATGAAAAACGAGTTGAATGCCTTGATCATGGAGGCAATGAAAAGCCATGACACCGTGCGCACGGAGAGTCTGCGTGCTATCAAGAGTGCGTTCCTTAACTGGTCCACCAGCAAGGAGAATGCGGGTAAAGAGTTAACCGAAGCCGATGAGATTCAGATTATCAAGAAGATGGTCAAACAACGTCAGGAGTCCGTGGAACAATACCTCGCTGCCGGTCGCAAAGAGTTAGCCGACGCGGAGCAAGCGCAGATAGACGTGCTGGAGACATTCCTGCCCAAAGCAGCGTCCGAAGAAGACATCGTTCGTGCCTTCCAAGCTGCCAAAGAGGCGAACGGTTGGGAGGCAGAGAAAAAGAACATGGGACTCTTCGTCAAAGCCATCAAAGCGGCCCTTCCTAATGCCGACGGCAAGATGGTAGCACAGGTCGTTCAAAGTCAATTGGCATAAGCCATGAAAGAGCTGAAATGTCCGCATTGCGGCAATGTGTTTACGGTAGATGAGAATGACTACGCAGCGCTGCTTGGTCAGGTAAGGAATGCGGAGTTCGAGACCGAACTGGCGCGTCGTATCCATGAGTTGGAGCAGACACAGAAAGCCCGTGAGCAAGCGGAAGAGGCGCGTCGTAAGGCTGAAGAGCAAGCGAGACAGACCCAACTGCAGATCCAACTGCAGCAACTCCAATCACAGGTCCAGCAGGCAGAGCAGGCGAAGCAGTTGGCCGTTGCACAGGTGCGTCAGCAAGCCACGGAGGCCTATATGAAGAAAGAGCAGGAGTTGGCGCAGATACGGACGCAGATGGATGCGCAACTCAAGGCGGCGCAAGAGCAGGTGGCGTATTACAAAGATCTGAAACTGCGTCAATCGACGAAGATGGTGGGTGAGACCCTGGAAATACACTGCTCGACGCTCTTTAACCAGTTGATCCGGCCGCTGATGCCGAATGCGTATTTCGAGAAAGATAACGAGGTGGTGGAAGGAACGAAGGGTGATTTTGTCTTCCGCGACAAGAGTGAGGACGGCGTAGAGTATATCTCGATTATGTTTGAGATGAAGAACGAGAACGACGAGACGGCCACGAAGCATAAGAACGAGGATTTCCTGGCGAAGTTAGACAGCGACCGCAAGAAGAAAAACTGCGAATACGCGGTGCTGGTATCGATGCTGGAACCGGATAGCGAACTGTATAACGGCGGTATCGTGGATATGAGTCATCGTTTCGAGAAGATGTACGTGATCCGTCCGCAGTTCTTCATTCCGCTGATCACCTTGCTCTGTCAGACGAGTAAGAAGAGCCTGGATGCCAAGCGTGAATTGGCGTTGGTGAAGGCACAACAGGTGGATGTAACGAATTTCGAGGAGAAGCTGATGACGTTCAAGGACGGTTTCACGCGGAACGTGCGACTGGCCAATGAGCGTTTCTCAGATGCGATAGACGAGATCGATAAGACGATAGCGCACCTGACGAAAGTACGTGAGAACCTGGTGAAGTCCGGTGACAATCTCAATGCGGCGGATAAGAAACTGCAGGACGTGACGATCAAGCGTCTGACGTACGGCAATCCGACCATGAAAGCCAAGTTCGACGAAGCAAGCAATAATCAATGAAAAAGATACTCCTCTTGTTGATAGTGTGGCTGCCGATGTGGATTCTGGCAGACCAGCATGTGACGTACACGGCGGACGACGTGACGATCTTCCGTAACCCGGAGCGGGGTTTTACGGAAGAGTTGGGTGGTGAGACGATGCTGTCGGATAACGAGAATCATGTGGTGTTAGCAGAGGCGGATTGGTTCTTTGACGAAGAGGACTCGCATTATGCCGACCGGCAATACCAGACGCTTGTGATGCTGATGTATTACCTTGGCAATTACAAGGATACGGATCTGAGCGATGCCATCTTGCTGGGTTTCGATGAGGACATGCAGAAACTGCGGGACGAGGGCTTCAAGTGCGTGTTGCGTTTTGCGTACGATTGGGAGAGCAAAGAGGATGCGGATCTGACGCATGTGCAGCGACATATTCAGCAACTGAAGCCGCATCTGGCTGCCAATAAGGATGTGATCTATGTGCTGGAGACGGGTTTTGTCGGTCAGTGGGGCGAGTGGTATTACACGAGTCATTTCGGCAATAAGTCGCAGCATCTGAATGACGATCGCCGAGCGGTGGTGACGGCGATGTTGGATGCTTGTCCGTCGGACCGTTTTCTGTTGGTTCGTTACCCGCTGATCAAGACGGAGTATTTGGGTGACGAGAACGCCTTGGATTCGGTGCAAGGGTTTAGCGGTACGAACCGCGCACGGATGGGGCATCACAACGATGCGTTTCTGAGCGACTACGGCAATGACGGCACGTACGGTCGTGACGGGGACGGACCGGAAGATGATCCGGTGCTGCGGGCGTATATCGCGACGGAGACGCTCTATGTGCCGAACGGAGGAGAGACGAATGTGGAGGATAAGAACCTGGCGAAAGAAGTGGCGAAATACGACACGACGATGGCGGAGTTGAGGCGGTATCACTGGTCTTTCTGCGGTTCCAGTTACTCGAAGAAAGTGACGGATAAATGGCGTGCGAACGGTGCTTTTGATGAGATGAACAGGAAGTTAGGGTACCGCTACCAGTTGGTGGACGCCGATCTGCCGGAGACGGTGGAGGCCGGAGAGCCCGCGCATGTGCAGATGAAAATACGGAATGTGGGTTTTGCGCCGATCTATAATGAGCGGAAGGCGTATTTGGTGTTGAAAGGCAATCAGCAGTCAGTATTCAGCATTCAGATGAAGACCGATCCGAGGCGATGGTTGCCGAATGGGGTAGAGACGACGATCGACGAGACGGTGACAATACCGGAAGAGGTGGCGAACGGTGCGTATGATTTGTATTTGTACTTACCGGACAGCAGTCCGAGTTTAAGCGATGACCCGCGTTATGCAGTGCGTTTTGCGAATGAGGACGTATGGGACGCAACGACAGGAATGAACAGTCTGAATGCGTCCGTGACGGTGGAAGGCAGTGCGATGGGTGTGGAGCAAAAGGGTATCGAAAGACCTTGCCGCAAGTGGTTGCAAGACGGACGATTGATCATTGAGCGCAACGGTGTGCGTTATACGGCACAGGGTGCGAGGCTATAAGCCGAGGTGAATACGGAAACGCATCGCCCATTGGATCTCGGGCGATAGACTCCAAACCGAATACAGATCACAAACACGAAGGATGTTACCGATGCCGACGCCGAGTTCGGCGTAGAACAAACCGCCGTAGGCTAGCTTGGCTTCGACGAGTTCGCGGAGATGGAGCCAACGGATACCCGGGATGAGATTGAAGAGGATACCTTGACCGTTCCATTCGGTTTGCAGGGCTATGTATTTGTCCGCGAGCAGTTGGTTGCCGTGGAGGAGCGTGAAGCGGTACGGGTCGTAGGCGTAGCCCTGGTTGGCAGATGCTTGCCATAAGAAGGCATTGGGTACCTGACCGAAGATCACACCTGCCTGGAATGCATAGGAGAGGGTTCCACCCATACCGAGGTTGGCGTGCTGCGTTAACATGAGGCGCAGGTGGCAGTAAAGGTTATTGGTTATTGGTGATTGGTTATTGGTCGGACTCCAATGGCCAGCCTCCAATCCTAAAAAAAGGACGGGGTATTTATGGGAATAGGCGTAACGACGGAGGAAATAGCCGTCGTATTTTTTTTCTCCCCAACTGAGACGCGCGATGGCCGAGAGACTTTGGTAGGCATAGCCATGCTGCCAACCGGCACGGGCGTACAGATGGGTCTCGAGATGATCGGTCCAGTCTGCCCACCAGTGGTACTGGATCTGGCGTTGACGAATGGCGGTGTTGACGCATAGCGAGTCGCGGTGCAGCGCCTCGAAAGCGTACGCGGTGAAGTCGAAGTTACCCCAGCCCATGGAGTTCTCGCGTAAGAGTCGGTCGAAATCATCGACCTCGGACCAGACGTACCGGTCGTTGTACTCCAGTTGCATGATATGTCGCCGCTCGGTGGGCAGGTTGACGGAGATACGTCCCATGCCTTTGGGCGAACGGTCTTTGATGCCGTAGCCGACCGAAGCCTCGAGAGAAACGGTTTTGGACAGTTTCTCGTTGGTACGGAAGGGCAGAACGACGTGGACGCCTTCGTGGTGGTTGACTTGGAGGATCTCCTCAACATGACCGATATCGAGGAAGGTACCGGTGGGGATGTAACCGGTGGTCGCGATGGTGGCGAACCATTTGGCGGTTTTTATCAAAGGCAGGGAATCCAGCGTAGCAAAGGCGCTGTCTGCCTTTGATGGACCGGCTTCGCCTGACAGACCGCTATCCAGGTGTGACCCAGACCGCTGCGCTGTTAGACCGTCCTGCGGACTGTTAGACTTTAGCGAGGTGGTTAGCAAGAGGGAAGGGAAAACCGTGCCGGCTTGTTCGGAATGGATGGCGAAATCGAGGAGGACGGAGACGGACTCGTCGGCGATCGTTCCGTCCGGCGCGAGAGTCTGAGATATATGGAGGTTATTGACATAGTTGACCGCCACTTCCGAGGGCACGTAGGCATGGATAGAACGGAGCGCAAAGGTAGCGGTGTCGATGACCATCTCGCCATTGAACGTGGCGTAGAAAGGATTCCTGGTCCGAAAGGCAATTCGGACCAGATTGGTGATTGGTGATTGGTGATTGGTGATTGTATCGTCTTCGACGATGTAGTAGCGATAATAGAGGTTACCTCCCGGTGCCAAAGGGGAGAGGAAGGCGTGGCCCATAAGACTGACGCTGTTGGCGTAGAAATTGAGATTGCCTTCGGAGCCCAGCAAGGAGGAGTAATCCGTGGAGGAGAGGATGAGGGTCTGTGTGCGTTGGTCGTTCGCCGGAATGAAATCGTTTCCAGTAACCCTAAACGACTGCGTCTCGCGATAGAGCGGAAGGATATAAGTGGAGTCCTCCTGCGTGATCATGCCGGTCTGGAGACTGCGCCAGAGGGCACGACGGAGGTGGCGTTTGTTGATCTGCGAGACGTAGAGCGTCTGGGTGCGTTGAAGGGTAGCTGCGGCTTCGGGATGCAGCGTGCGGTCGTTATCCGGCCGATGTTCCCGGACATGACGAAGCAGTTCGAGGGCAGGGTTTTCGTTAGGTGCTACCACCACTTCCGCCAGTGTGGCAGTTCGTTCGCGTAGGGTCACCTGCAGTCCCGCCATTGCCCCGGGTTCAATCTCAAAACGCTGGGGGTAATACCCGACGGCGGAGAAGATGAGTTGGCATTTGGCCTGCATGTCCACGCGGAGGAAGTACGAGCCGTTCTCGTCGGAGGTGGTACCGATCTTCGTGCCCCGGAAATGGATATTGACATTGGGGATAGCCTCACCCGTCGTCTCGTTGATGATCTCGCCGACAATAATGGTCTCTACCGCATAGAGCGGTGAGACAAAGACAGCCAAGGCAGTCAGAAGGATGAAGGCTACTATTTTCCGATATCTCGACATTTCGTTATTACGAGCGGTTGGCAGGGTGACAATTCAAGACTGCATTACGCAGGTCTTGCACGTCGAGGTGGGTGTATATCTCGGTGGTGGCGAGGTCTTCGTGTCCGAGCAGTTGTTGGATGATACGCAGGTCGGCTCCGTTCTGCAGCAGATGCGTGGCGAAAGAGTGCCGTAGGGTATGGGGACTGACGGTCTTGGTGATACCAGCGGCTTCGCAGAGTCGGCGCACGATGGTGAAGACCATGGCACGGGTAAGCGGACGACCGTAACGGTTAACGAAGGCGTAGTCCTTGTACTCAGGCTTGTACGGCCATGTAGCGCGTTCCTGGAGCCAGTAACCGAACCATTCCTCGGCAACCGGAGACAGGGGTACGAGCCGTTGCTTGGAGCCTTTACCGTCGATGAGCATGTAATGTTCGCTGAGGTAGATCTTACTGAGTTGGAGGTTCACCAGTTCGCTGACGCGCAGACCGCTCCCGTAGAGCATCTCCATCATCGCGCGGTTACGGTGACCTTCGTTGGAACTCAGATCAATGGCTGCCATCATCCGATTGACCTCGTCGAGCGTGAGGACGGTAGGCAGGTGTTTGGGTTTCTTCGGTCCCTCGAGCAGTTCGGAGGGGTCCTGGTCAATATAGTTCTTATAGAGCAGAAAACGGAACCACGCGTGGATGCCGGCTAACATGCGGGCTTGCGTTCCTTCGGAACGGATGTCTTTGAAGAGCGTGTAGATGGCTTCCTGGAGTGCGTCAAAATCCATGTGGACGATATCGACCCCATGTTCATCGCAGTACGCACGAAGGCGCTCGAGGTCCATCTCGTAGCCCTCGACGGTGTTGGGGGAATACCCGCGTTCGAGTCGCAGGTAGGTGTGATATTCTTTGGTTAGATCACTCATGGGGAAGGTAGATGAGCGGACCATGGAAGGCGGCATCGTAACGCTTGCCTTCGTTGTAATATAGCGTGAAGATGAGGCTGTCGTGGCGATAGACGAACGAACCGGAATCGAGTACTTGGATGGAGGTCAGTTTATCTTCCTCGACGGTCAAGAGATACGCGCCGTTAGGGATACCCTCATAATCACGACCCGGCAGAAAAGTAAACACCGCACCTACCGAATCTGCACGATACTCGCCTATGGCGAGCAGGGAATCCGGCACGAAGATATCGGACAGACAGAGGTTGTAACCGGTGCCTTTCATATGGCGGGAGGTGTCCAGATCGAGTCCGTCGGAGTAAAGGTCCAGGGAGACGACTGCGAAGGGAATCGAGTCGTAATGATGTCCGTAAGGCGTGCAGTACGCCGTGGTATAGACCGAAGGAATAACGGTCTGCGGATCCGGGGCGTTGCGGTGGCAAGCGGTCAGTCCGAGGACACCGAATAATCCGAGTATTCCAAGGGATCCGATTTTGATTTTGTGGGTCGGGTACCAGGCGACGATGAGTCCTAAGGCCAGGACGATACCGGCTACGAGGGCGATATCGGTCCATTGGACGAGGACGGGGTAGGCAGAGATGACATAGTCGGCTCCGGAACCGAGGGTGAGCCAGCCGTAGTGTTGTTGACCCAAGCAGAGCAGCACGCCGATGAGCAGGCCCGTGAGGGTTCCAAGCGAAGAGATGAGCCATCCTTCCAGCAGGAAGATACGACGGATCGTGGCTTCATCCGCACCGAGGTGGGTGAGTATCTGCGTATCCTCGCGTTTATCGATGATGAGCATCAATAGCGAACCGATGATGTTAAATCCGGCGATGAGGAGGATGAAGACGAGCAAGAGGAAGGTCAACAGTTTCTCGATGCGGAGGATACGGAAGAAATCCGATTGCTGTTCGTAGCGGTCCAAAACTTTGTAGCCGGGGCCCAAAATTTTGGATATTTGTGATTTGATATTTTTGATTTGTGATTTATCTTTTACCTCGATTCGCAACGCCGTTGCGGTATGGGAATCGTAGTCGAAGAGTCGTTGCGCGAGGGGTAGGGAGACGAGCATCAATTGGTCATCATACTCGACCTGGTTGACGGCGAAGGTGCCGGCGATGAAGGCATGTTCGTGGTTGAGGGACAGATCCGGTCGGAGCATATTGATCCGTTCGGTCCGTTTGGGTGCGTACAGATGGAGTGCGCCGGTGAAATGAGCGTTGATCCCTATCTGTGCGGCCAGACCGCGACCGAGTACGGCACGATCGAACGCCCCGTCCCAGACAGAGTAGTAACCGTCGGAGATGATCGAGTCCATGCGGGCCGTGCGGGTGAAGAGCGAGTCCACACCCATGATGCGCGCGGGCTGCTGATGATCTTTGTACCGAACGAGGGCGGTCTGCTCGAGTTGCATCGAGACGGCTTCTATATCCTCGCGCGCGTACAAAGAAGCGATAGGCAGGGTGTCGGTGCGGAGTGTCTGACCTTGGGAAGGTACGACGAGGAGCACGGGATCGAACTCCGAGAACATCTGCTCGACGAGTGCACCGAATCCGTTCATCACGGACAGCACACACACCATCGCCGCTGTGACGACAGCCACAGCAGCGGCACTAATGCCGGATACGATGTTGATGGCGTTATGACCCTTCTTGGAGAAGAGGTATCGCCAGGCAATATGGGATTCGAGATTAGGCATGGAGCAGTTCATCAATGCGCTCCATCCGATCGATCGTCTCGTCCAAATGGAAGACTATTTCGGGGATTATACGCAATTGATGGCGCTCCAGTGTGCCGAGTTCACCGCGAAAGCGATGCTTGTTTTCGTCTATAAGCGCCATCGTCTCTTTTACCTTATCTTGCGGGAAGATAGAGAGGTAGATATGCGCGATAGACAAATCGACCGTTACGCGCACTTCGCTTACCGAGATCAAAGTCCCGTGCAGCGTGCGCGCGTAACGCAATAGGATGTCGCTCATGTCCTTTTGGATGAGACGAGCAATCTTGTGTTGTCTAGTTGACTCCATTAAAATTTGTGGCGACCCTCGTCAGCTACGGTCAGTTTCTTACGACCTTTAGCACGGCGTGCAGCCAATACGCGGCGACCGTTAGCGGTAGCCATTCTCTCCAAGAAGCCGTGTTTGTTACGACGCTTACGTTGGGAAGGTTGGAATGTACGTTTCATTGTCTTATTTCTATTTAAGTCTCCTCACGGAGACGGGTTTATACGTCAAAAAGCCTGCAAAAGTACTGCTTTTTTTTGAATTGACCAAATTTTTTTGCATTTTTTTTGCTTTTGCGTGCTTTTTTTAGTCAAAAACCTCCATTAAGATGTCCAAAGATTTAGGATTTTGCCATGTTTCGACATGTTCAGCGAAGTAGGCGCAGAGTTGTTTGAGGGTGTCCTGTCGTTCTTTGCGCGTGCGGGGCAAGTCAGGTGTTTTTTCCATCTCAAAACCCAGTTTGGATGCAAAATCGATGAGGAAAAGGAGGTGAAAATTCTGCGGTTCGTCGGTGCGGTCGAGTTGTTCAACGGCCTGCGCAATAAAATCGTACATGGGTTCATCGACCATGGGGTGACGAAGGACGTGGAACAGCACTTCGGACAGGAAGAGCGCAATCGTACGCTTGTAAGGATCGGAGGTCAGCGAGACAGGAATATAACTCAACTGGGCGGTACGGACAGATCGTTCATCCGTGGTTAACTGCACGACGGATAAAGGACTGTATTTCTCTGCGGAGTTCTTGCGTCCGAGTCCGTACACCTTATAATTGACGCGCCCGCCTGTGCGGGTGTACGCGTGAAGCACGTGCGCTTTGTCCGATTGCGGCTGAAGCGACAGAACTATCGCATCAGTCGTGGTTAACATAGAGGGAATCGATTTGCGTTCCATCGCTCAGACGATGAACCGTAAATCGTAATGGGGAATGGGTGAATGGGTGAATGGGTGAATGGAGCACCCCATAGACGGGAACGGTGTCGGTGACTTCCGGTACGTATTTGTACTGTTGCGGTTTGTTTTTTCCGGAGGTGTTGAGTATGACGAAGGGTGCGCGGCGCATGTAACTGTGATCATGTCCGGCGATGACAAGGTCGGCATCGGCCAGGATACGACGGAACGCACTATACACGGTTACGTTAGCGCGTCCTTTGGCCACAGAGAGCACGGGGTGGTGCATGATGACGACGATGAAGCGTCCGTCGGCGGAGTTCATCGTTTGCTGGAGCCAGGTCATGGTACGCGTCAGATCGACGATACGCACGAGGGGGTTGGTGTCGATGGCAATGAGACGAACAGACGGCAGGTCAATGAAATAACTTGCACCCGGTACCTCTTTTGGGCCGTTGAAGGGGTGCGGAAAAGCATGCTCCCAAACGGGTGAAAGGGTTTTATGGATGCCTTTGGAGTACTCATGGTTACCGGGCGTTGTGATGACCGGCAGACCGTAGAGGGCACTATTGGTCCACTCGCGTAAAAGCAGTTGGTAGTAATAGTTCTGTCCGCGTTCGAGCCAATCGCCTATCTGGATGACGGCATCGGCATCGGGCACACGTGCCGCGAGTGTGTCGTAATCGGCGCGGGTGAGGCGATTATGCACGTCACCGAGCACCAAAAGGGTGAATGGTGAATGGTGAATGGATGAAGGGGAGGGAAAGACATAGTTGATGGTATCCCCGTTCCATTGGGGTTCGGCGGGCATACCGAACCAAGCCTGCCAGCGGAGGGAGCATAGGACTGCTCCTCCCGCCAGCAGAATAGCCGGTATCGTTATTTTAAGCCATTTACGCATTAGAAGGGCAGATCACTGGTGCCTTCGCCGGCAGAGGCGTCAAACGGATCTACGTTGACCGGAGCTGCATCTACCGGAGCTGCCGCAGGAGCGGCTACCGGTGCAGCTTGTGCAGGAGCGGCAGCAGGTACTGCAGCTGCTTGTTGGGTCATATCACCTTGTTGGATCTTCCATGCACGGATAGAGGTGTACCAACGGCCATTGAACTCACGGCTCTCGATATCGAAACTGACAGTTACGATCTGGTCGATTGCACAGGGGTTGTTATTGATACGATCCTCACCGAAGACCTCGAAATGCACCTTACGCGGATAGTTTTCGATGGTCTCGAGTACGTATCCTTGCAGTTTCCACGGGTTACCGTTGCGTCCTACGCCCTCTTGGAGGGGGAGAACTTGAATGATTTTACCTACTACTTCCATTCACGTTCGGCAATCGGTGTGCATTGGTTTATACCGCTCCGCTTAATAAACGGGCAACCGATGCCTCCGTTCTCCCCACCGGACGCACTTCGTTAACGCCCGTCGGGGACCCCTCTATGCCGAGTGAGAGGGAAAATTAATAATTAATAATTAAAAATTAATATTTTATTCACCCTTTATTGCTGCAACACCCGGAAGGATCTTACCTTCGATTGCTTCGAGCAGGGCACCACCACCGGTAGAGATATACGAAACTTTGTCTGCGAGGCCGAACTTGTTGACACAAGCTACGGAGTCACCACCGCCGATGAGCGAGAAAGCGCCCTCTGCGGTTGCCTCTGCGATTGCCTCACCGATGGCGCGGCTACCGTCACAGAAGTTATCGAACTCGAACACACCTGCAGGACCGTTCCAGAGGATGGTCTTGGCACCCTTGATGGCATTACGGAAGTTCTCCTGTGCCTTCGGACCTGCGTCGAGTCCTTCCCAACCCTCAGGAATAGCGTTGGATGGGAAGATCTTCTTGTTCGCATCGTTGCTGAAGTTGTCTGCGCAGATAGCGTCCGGAGCGAGCACGAGCTCTACGCCGTTCTTCTTTGCCAGTTCCTCAACGCCGAGTGCTACATCGAGTTTGTCGAGCTCCACGATTGAACCGCCGATCTCGCCGCCGTGTGCCTTGGCGAAGGTATAGGTCATACCACCGCAGAGGATGAGTTTGTCCACCTTACCGAGCAGGTTCTCGATGATACCGATCTTGGAGGATACTTTGGAACCACCCATGATCGCTACGAACGGACGTTTGATATCTTTGAGGATAGCGTCCACAGCAGCTACTTCTTTCTCCATGAGGAAGCCGAGCATCTTGTTATCTGCATCGAAATAGTCTGCGATCACAGCGGTAGAAGCATGTTTGCGGTGAGCGGTACCGAAAGCGTCCATTACATAGCAGTCAGCGTACGAAGCGAGGATCTTAGCGAACTCTTTCTGACGTGCTTTCATCTCTTTCTTAGCAGGCTCGTAAGCAGGATCTTCTTTCTCGATACCAACGGGTTTACCTTCCTCTTCCGGATAGAAACGGAGGTTCTCCAGCATGAGTACCTCACCCGGTTTGAGTGCAGCAGCCTTGTCAGCAGCTTTTGCGCAGTCCTCAGCGAACTGAACAGGACGACCAAGCGCAGCAGCTACTGCGTCTACGATCTGGCTGAGGCTGTATTTGGCAACCACTTTGCCTTTGGGTTTTCCCATGTGACTCATGATGATGAGTGCACCGCCCTCGTCAAGGATGTGTTTGAGGGTAGGCAGAGCACCGCGGATACGGGTGTCGTCTGTGATCTTACCGTTCTCATCCAGAGGTACGTTGAAATCTACACGTACAATCGCCTTCTTACCGGCGAATTTAAAATCTTTGATTGTCATAATGTTATATATTTAAGTTGTTAGTGTTGTTCTTTTTTACCAATCAATACTGTTCAGTTTGCCTCGATAGACATCGCAGAAAGTCCGTTGGGCATTCTGGCCGCCGAAGAGGTAGATGTAACTGTTACGCACGATAGCCGTTTGTTTCTGCCGTGCGGTATAGACCTCCGGCAGTTGGTTCTTGGCGGTGTCCGCTTGGGTCCATGTGATGCCTTCGTCCTCGGAGATGAGGATGTCGCGACCGAAATAGGTCTGGTTGGCATCGACTCCACCGAAGAGCATCAGCCGGTCATCATAGAAAACGACCGACACGCCCGTCATGGTGGAGAAGTTAGGTTGATCGATGGAGAACTCGCGCAAGCGATATCCTTTATTATCTGTGATATGCGTGGAGTACTCCAGATTCCAGCGGGTGTTGAGGCTTTTGCCGTTTTCTGCAAAACCACCAATGATCATCGCGCGTTCGCGTCCGCTTGGACTATTGAAGTTAACCGATGCAAAATCGCTTACCGGGAAGTCCTGAGAGGGACGCAGTCCGGTCAGGTTAAGACTGTCTGCTGCGAAAAAGGCCAGTTCGGGTCCTTCTTTATCCACCAACACCCAAGGCAGATCGTTCCAGTAAAGGAGCATGGTCTTCATCTCATATTGCATGGTCTGCTTGGTCCAGTTGACGGCATCGGTGGAGGTGTACAGGTCCGTTGCTTCGGCATAATAGAGTGTGGTACCGTCACTTATTATCTGGCGCACGCGACAGGCAGCAGGTAAACCGCTCGGTGTGCTCGGTCCCGTCCAGTTGGCTCCGTCAGCAGAGCTGTACACTCTGTTCTGAAAACCGTTATTGGCTATTAGGATAAACTCATCTTTCAGTTCCACGACACGCTGCTCGCTCTCATCGTTGGGATAGCCTTGGATGGTGTCCGTCAATCGGGTCCAGACGAAGAGGTCCGGATCGCCTTGATGAACGGTAGGACGGATCTCATACACTTTGGTGTTGGTGCCGTCGGTGGAAGTGATGGTAAGGTAGATAGGCAGTTTCTCGAAGTTGAGTGTATCGCTTCCGGTGAGCACCAGAGTGGTATCGGGCATTTTCAGTTGCGCCGAACCGACGGCAACCTGGAAAGTGAACTTAGGTACCACACGTTCGAGGGACGTGCCGTAAAGGATGGAGTCTTTGTTGTACACCAAACCTGTATCTATGCGCTCATCGATCGTGAACACGGCGGAAGCCAAACCCGGCATCGAGTCGTTGGCTGCAAACGAAAAGGAGGTCAGTTTGGCGATAGATGATTTGCTGTTGGTGGTGCTGTTTTTCTCACATCCGAGCAATAAAATCGCCAAAAAACCGATTAATATGTATAAATATTTGCGCATTTCATTTTTTTTTTGTACCTTTGCAGCCGCAAAGGTAAAACAAAAATCAATTATGTTGTTTGAAGCTCAATTACATGACTTTTTAAGATGGCTTCCGTGGGTGCGTATCCGTCGTGAGCAGCGTGGTCTGCGCGCGATTGTGGAGCAGCAACGCCGAATCATGACCAAGGAGCAGGTGGCGGAGCAGTCCGCTAAGATCATCTCTCAGTTGGAGCAGATGTCCGCGTTCCGCGAAGCCAAAGTAATCTTACTCTATTACCCGATACATAATGAGGTGGACTTGCGTCCGTTGCTCAGTAAGTACGAGGGTCAAAAAACGTTTCTCTTACCTGTTACCCATCGCCACTCGATGGAGGTTCGTCCCTATGACGGGGAGGATATGATGCGCCGCGGACGTATGGGTGTTCCCGAGCCGCAGACCAAGACGTGGAAGGGTTCTATTGATCTTATTCTTGTGCCCGGTGTCGTCTTTGATCATCATCGTCATCGTATCGGTCGCGGAGGCGGGTACTACGATAAGTTCCTCTCCCGGCAACTTCATGCGAAGAAGTTCGGTGTTTGTTATGCTTTTCAGCTGAAGAAGCACGAAATTCCTCACCTGCCTACGGACCATAAGATGGACCGCGTCATTACTCCCCAGCAGACCATTGGATAGTCGGTTGGCTATCCTGTATCTCTTTGAGCTTACGGTCGGTTTCGGCCGTAAGTTTTTTCTCACCCTTGCGGTAATAGTAGATGACGCCGTATAACTGGCATTTCATCAGCCGTGCGTAGGGTAATAAGTCTTTATAGTAATCCTCAATGAGGTTCCAAAGATTCAAAATGATCTTATCCGCTTCCGCGCGCATAGGCTCCAGATTATCGTGCACGCGCTCGCTGTTCTGCACGTGGAAGGTATGCTGACGTTGGTGCTCGCAGAAGATGTCATAGTGTACCTTTACCTTGTTGATGGCCGGATTGTAGATCGGGAATCCACCGTTAGCCATTCGTTTCTGCTCTCCATCGATGATGTTTTTTCCCCATTCCAGCAGGTACTCTTCCGTGGATAAGTCGGGTACCACATGTTGGTGCGGGTCGAGGCCGTACAGCAGTTTCTGTTCCTTCTTGATCTCTCCTCGTATAACTGCCAGATTGAGCACTTGAATAAAATGCGAGACGTACATACGTGCGTTCTGCACGATATGGCGGTACTGCTTGTTGGCGTTGACGGAGGTCTTGTAGTTGTCCTTGGACTGCATGACGACGTTCTCAAACGACACCAGGAACCGTTGTGCGTCCGCCAGCGTCTTGTACGGAATGACCTGCTCGGTGTAATCCGCACCTTGTGCACGTTGGATAGCGTTCTGTAAGGCATGTAACCGTGCCAGGTCTGTGTTGGGTAATCGACGATAAGGCATAGTATTATGATTTTCTTGTTGCTAATTTCTCGGCCAGTTCACGAAGGACCTCGGTGGCATCGTTCTTGGGCAGTTTGTCGAGTTGGGCCAGCGCGGTGGCAGTGTGCTCTTCCATGACGGATTCCGCAGCGGCACGAACACCTAAGCGTGTGTAAATCTCCGTGACATGTGCGATCTTCTCTTCATCGCGGTCCGTCGTCATCAACCACTGCAGCAACTCCGCTTTGCTCTCCGCATCGGCTGTTTCCATCGCGGTTAGCAGCAAGAAGGTCTTTTTGTTCGCACGGATATCTCCGCCGATCGCTTTGCCGAAAGTCTTGGGGTCACCATAGACATCCAGGATATCATCTTGGATCTGGAACGCCAGACCGATATGCAGACCGAACTGATAGAGCGCCCATTGTTGCGCCTCGTCCGCTCCGGCTATGTATCCGCCGATACGCATCGCGTTCGCCAAGAGCACCGAGGTCTTCTTCTCGATCATCGTCATGTAATCCTCAATCGTCACCTGACTCATGTGCTCAAAATCCACGTCCAGTTGTTGACCTTCGCAGATGCCCGTGGCCATCTCGTTGAACCACTTAAGTACCTGCGGCAGTTTGTCTGCGGGCACGTCACTGAGCAGCTTATAGGCTTCGATCAGCATCTGGTCTCCGGAGAGGATAGCAGTGTTATCGTTCCATTTGACATGCACCGTCTCCCGTCCGCGACGTACGGGCGCTTTGTCCATTACGTCATCGTGAAGGAGGGTGAAGTTATGGAACACCTCCAAGGCCAATGCCGCCGGAAGGGTGTGCTCGATGGCATCGCCGTTCAGCAGTCCGCCGTTAGCAATGCACTCGGCAGCCACCAACGCCAGTGTCGGACGGATACGTTTGCCGCCCGAAGCCATCGTGTAGGCAATCGGTTCGTATAGGCCTTTCGGCTCTTTGTCCCAGTTGAGGGCTTCTATCGCTTTGTTAATATCGATCATACAAATTTATTTTCAATAATATCGGTGAGTACATCTTTGATGTCCAGTCCGGCAGCACGAACCTGCTGCGGGATAAACGATGTCGGGGTCATACCCGGAGTGGTGTTGACTTCGAGCAGATTGATCTTCTCGCCGGTGATAATCCAATCGACGCGGATGATACCGTTGGCGCCGATGATATCGTACAGACGGAGCGTCTCGGCTTGGATCTTATCGCGAATAGCATCGGGGATACGTGCCGGTGTGATCTCATCTACTTCCCCTTTGTACTTGGCGTTGTAATCGAAGAACTCGTTGTGCGTTACCACCTCCGTGATCGGGAAAGCAACGGCTTTCTCTTTGGTCTTATACACGCCGCAGGTCACTTCCGTACCTTGCATGAAGGACTCGCAGATCACCTCGTCGCCCTCTTGGAATGCCCGTTCGATCGCCGGATAGATATCCTCGACAGTCTTCACTTTGGTGCAACCGAAAGACGAACCGCCTACGTTACTCTTGATGAAACACGGCAGACCTAAGGTCTCCGCGATCTTCGGCGCGTTCGGCCATTTCTGACCCGCACGCAGCATCATACTGTTCGCGATATGGAAACCGAAATACGACAGGTAATGGTTGCAGGCGTACTTATTGAAGGTCAACGCTGCGGCTAAGACTCCGCAACAAGAGTACGGCATGCCGATCATGTCGAGGTAACCTTGCAGAATACCGTTCTCGCCCGGCGTGCCGTGGATCGTGATATACGCAAAATCGAAGGTGTGCTTCACGCCCCCGCGCGTAAAAGAAAAATCATTCTTATCAATGGGCTCACCAGCTTCGGTGTGCCAGTTCTTACCGTCAAACACTACGATGGTGACATCGTAGCGCTCTTTGTCCATAAAGGAGTATAATCCAGCTGCCGAACGAAGCGACACTTCATGTTCGCTACTATCTCCGCCGGCTATGATTGCAATTTTTCGTTTCATTTCTTGTTTGCTACGATTTTCAAATGTCCGTTTCCGTTAAAGGATAATTTTTTATAGGACACATCCGATAACACATCAGACTCCCAGTCGATCTGCTTGCCCGTCAAGGTAGCCCGGTCGTTGGTGAGGACCATTTGGAATTTAAGTTCGCCGAAGCTGTAGTTCACCGAGTTACTATCCAGACGCAACTGATTACCCGTCACCTCCGCACGAATCGTGTCCTTGTCCGCCACCATGATGATCTTGTTCTGGTCACCTTCTTTCGCGATTGTTGCTTCGCCTTCCCGAGAGATAGGAATGGTATCCAGGAAAGATAATATCTCCGGCAGATCCAGGACGACCATCTCTCCAGTAGCCTCATAGGTATAGTCCCCCACGAAAGCGTCTCGCGGATCGACCTTCGCCTGCTCTTCTTTTTTGTCCTTCGAACATGCCGCCAATCCGGTTAGCAGCATGCCACTCAGCAGTATTTTTCCGAATGTTTTCAGTCTCATAATTATCTATTTCACAAAATCGCTGCAAAGGTACAAAAAAAATATGACATACACAAGAATTTTTTGTAAAAAAATTAATCGTGCCCTTGCGACTAAGAAGAGTGTCCCTTGTTTTTCTATTCAAAGCACAAATACGGTGCGATGCGTTGGAGGTCGGAGTCGGAGAGTTCGGGCAGAGCGCGGAGGTCGTCGAGGGAGGTGAGGCGGAGTTGCTTGCGGCGGAGGTTATAGATGGCTTTCGCTTGCTCGTAACGCAGGTAGGGATGACGTTGCAAAGTGCTTATATCGCAGTAGTTTATGCGAATAAGCTTGATGTCTTTTGCATCGGCAGTAAAATGGTGAAGTAAGGTGTCCAGACTTAGTTTTCCGAAGACCTCATCTGTCAGTTGTTCGGGGCTATAGAAACCGCCTAAACGTTCCCGATAACGGACAATCTGCACGGCCGTATAACGTCCGATACCACGAATATATTGCAATTCTGTGGTGTCGCAATGATTAAGGTCCAGAACCGTGTCTTTCTTCGCATGTCTGGCGGCATATTTCCAGCCCACGCTGTCGCGCCAGATAGAATCTGCAACACGAATAGAGTCCCACTGTTTTTGGCGTTCCGTTTTCCATTCGGCGCGGCGCAGGGAGTCGGCGACACGGAAGGAGTCATACCGCTGTTCGCGTTCGGCTGCCCATTGGGCATACCGCAAGGAATCCGCCCGCCGCACGGAGTCTTTTCGTGCTTCCCAGCTGCGTTTTGGGGCGCTTGGCTGCGGTTCAGGAAGGTCCTTTTGACGAGAGGGCCAAACGGCAACGATGAACCACGCTACCAAAGCCACGCTGAAAAGCAAGACAGCGGCTCTCCGTTGTTCTTTTGCGAGAATCATACCGTCAGATCGCGGCTGCCGTCCGCCAGATGAGTGGTGACGGTATCGCCTTTTTGCAGTTCCTGTACACTCCGCACGACCTTTCCTTGTTTGGTGAGCAGACTGTAGCCCATTCGGTATATCCGTTCGGGATTACATGCTGCGAGTCGTTGTTCCAGCAGTTCCACGCGATGCTGGCGAATGAGGATCTGCCGCTCAGCGGTGCGTTGCAGTCGGGCTAGCAGATCTGTGATCCGGTTCATCTGTTCATCCATCCGGTGGATGAGCCATTCGGCAACGGCCGTCGGGGTCTTGAGGGCCTCGCGGGCTACCAGATCCAACACGCTCACGTCGCGCGTGTGCCCGATTCCGCTTAGTATAGGGAGTTCAAACTGCGCGCAGACCGCACAGAGTTCGTAATTATCAAAACAACTGAGATCGGTGGTGGCACCACCGCCGCGAATGATGACCACGGCATCGAAATGGTTATTGGTTATTGGTGATAGGTTATTGGTGATTTCATCCAATGCCGCGAGGATCGACTTGACGGCTCCTTCTCCTTGCATGGTGGCGCCGAAGAGTTGCGTCTCAAACCGGTAACCGCTGTTGTCCAACTGGTGTTTAAAATCTTCGTAACCGGCAGCGTTAGGCGACGAGATGACAGCTATGCGGCGAATGAGAGTAGGGAGCGGTAGCAGTTGCTGGGCGTCCAAAAGTCCGTCTTTCTCCAGTTGCTGGATGGTGCGTTGGCGTTGTTGGGCAATCTCGCCTACCGTATAACTCGGATCGATGCCGACGATGGACAGGCTTAGACCATAGACGGGATGGTATTGAACCTCTGTTTCCACAAGCACCGCTATTCCTGCTTGGAGTGGTTGTCCGGTCTCCGACTCGAAGTATGCCATGAGCATCTCTTGGGTTCCTGCCCAACAGGTAGCGCGCATTTTGGCGGTCTTGCCATCTACCAACTCCAGGTACATATGTCCGCCTTTGACGCTGAGGCTGCTGATCTCCGCTTTGACCCAATACGAAGACGCCAGACTCTCGTCCAGCGCTTCGCCTATCAGGGCACACAACTCAGTGAGTGTGAGAGAGGTCATATCCACGGAAGATTAATAAACGATGATCTTCTGTACTTTTCGGTTACCGTCCTTGTCCTCCACGATCATCAGGTAACATCCTGATTGAGCGGGCATCGTAACGAGTGTCTCGCCTTCGTTGAGGTGACCGTTCGTGTAGATTCGTCCCATCTGGTTAAAGAGTCGGAAATCACCTTTTCGTGATGCTTTGACAGTCACCGGCATGTTCTTTTGAACGGCCGTCGGATAGATGAGTATCGGGTAGTCTGTAACGGCCAACTTGGGCTTGAAGATGAACTCACAACTCGGCATAGCTTGGTCATATCCTTCGCGATAGAGCATCGCCGAGATCCGGTCACCTTCCTCCAAAGCGTCCGAATAGAGGTATGGTTGCGTAGCATCTTTGACCACGAGAGCCGTCTTATCGGTGCCTTCTGCGGATACAACGGACCATGTGTAAGGTGGTCTGAAGACCCATCCTCCGCCATTATATTGTTCGTTCACCAGCATGATGGCATCGTTCCATGCCGCTTCCATCACATCTGCCGGATAGCGTACGAGTAAGGAACCATCCAAGGTGGTGTCGTTGAACTCGCAGTTTCTGGACCAGAACTTGATACGATAGCGGTATTTACCCGGTGTGATATACTTACCTTGTCCGTTCATTTGGATATCGAGCGTCGTCTTACCGTTCACGGCCGCTTCCTGGTGCATGGGGTGTGCTTCGAAATCACCCGTCAGGAAATCCACCGCATAGTAATCCGGTAACTGAAGCGGATCGGCAGTTGCGAACTGCACCTGGAACATCGTTTCGAAATCCGAACAGATGAGTTGATCCTCCTGAGCATCGAAATGCGTGAGGGTAAACGGTTTGCGCACCGTGATGTCAGCTGTACGGATGATTGGTCTGCCGGCTATCCAGGTCGTATCAACGATATACCGGTATTCCTGATCCGGCATGTACAGTTTGCCGAACACTTCCACGCCTCGGTTATCACCTGCACAGATCTCATAATGCACGATTTGCTGATACTCCGTTTCCATTACCGTCAAGTGCAGAATCTCGGTACTGTCGCATCCATGGACATTGGTGTAATGCATCACGTGATCGCCTTGCGTATTGTGGTAATACGGTCCGAAAGGCACGGAATCAAAGTCCGCAATCGTACGGCTGTATTCATGGGTCGGTGAGGACATGTTGAGGGTGAGATCCAGATGGATGATACTGTCGCACCCGTACCTCGACGTATACGGCAGATCCACTACGAAATGTTCTCTACCCAAACCTCGTGCGTAGTACTTCTTACCGTCGTATTCAAGCGAGTCACATCCGCTCATTTTGACGGTGTCCTCAAAAACAGGCACATCGTGTACGGTGAAACGGAAGAGGGAGTCTTGACCGTCTGCCGTCAGATGGTGGTGAACATAAGAGCCGGCTTGATGCACGATCTCACCATCGATCTCCTTGTAATCACCTACACACAGGTGGAATTGCGCATAATCGGAGCAATGATCATTGATTATATAGGTCCACCTCAGCACGCTGTCGCATCCCTCAACGTTTCTGGGTAAGGTGTCATAGAAAACCCTCTCTTCGAAATAATCCACCCCTTTGTATCGGTACGGCAGATTAGAGCGGCAGCAGGAAACGACGGTGTCAAGCAAGTCCGTCCGGGTGTACGTCAGTTTGAGGATATACACACTGTCGCAGCCCAGTTTGGTTTTGATCGAGTCGTAATAGGTACCCTGCTGTGTATAAACTTTGTTTCGCCAGGTGTACGAGCTGTTCTTACACATCGTTGCGGTTTCCGTATATTCATAAGCCGGATTGACTTTAACGACATACCGCACAATCGAATCACATCCGTCATCGGCACTGAAGAAGAAATCGTACGAACCGGATTGCGTGATACGGCGACCGTTGACGGTAAGTGCATCTCCTTGACACATGTTATACGGGATGACTTTGACGATCGGCGTGATGCACTCGTCCACGATGAGAGTCACGATCGAGTCACATCCGTGTATGGATTCATAGCGGAAATGGTAGATACCCTTCGTCCGGATGGTGGTGTCTCCGCCGATGATATTGAGTGCACCGTGGATGTCGATAGACGGTTGTGCCCCTGTCAGTTTGACTGTCTTGGTAAATTCGTATTTCGGATAGAACTTGAGATGATAGGTCACGATCGAGTCGCATCCTTGTGGCCCGGTCAGGGTGTCGACTACTACGGCATCCTCGGTGTAACGTACTCCGTTAATGCGGTGACTCTCTCCGTAACAGAACTCGAGTGTCTCGGAAGTCCGTACCGTCGGAATAATCGTCAGGTGCAACGAACGGATGGTGTCCGCACCGTTGCCTTTGCAGGTGTCCTCATGAAGTCCCGGTTGTGATATTGCTTTCGAGATAGGATAGGTATCCCATATATACGGCAGGTCGGTATAACAAACGGTGTCATAACGCGTCGGGAAGACAACGTCTTTGACATATGCTATCGTCAGTTTCATGATACTGTCGCAGCCTAAGATCGTCTTGCAGCTGTCCCAGTACTCGCCTGCCTCACTTACTGTCACCGGTACACCGCAGTGATGCCAAGTGAACGTTTCGCCTTTTCGGAGCACATGTGCTTCCTCTTGGTAATAGGGTTTACCTACAGTGATGATATGTTTAACCACACTGTCGCATCCGCTGACAATGGATTGGAGCGTCTCATAGTAGATGCCCGCATGAGTGACATCCTGCCCGTTGATCTCCACCTTTTCTCCTTCGCAGAGTATGTGGTTAACCACCGTTTCGGAATTATCGTACCAGTTGACGATGATCTCGAAGATACTGTCGCAGAGGGTGTTCTCGTTCACGAGTGTGTCGCGATAGAGGGTCGGTTCGTACAAAACTGTGTCTAAGAAGGGATAGCCTTCTCCTTCGCACAAGAAGACCGGAATACGCGTCACTTTGATCGGATTAACCGTCAGATGGAGCGTGTAGATCGAATCCACACCGTACTTCGTCTTATAGGGTTGGATATACGTACCGCTGTCGTAGTATTTGGTGCCGAAGAACTCATAATATTCGCCTTCGCAGATAGAGGTGTCTTTGACGAACTCGTAGGATTGTTTCTTGATGACTTGAACTTTGTACACACTATCGCACGGATGTCCGACTTGCGTCGTCAGCGAGTCATAGTAAACACCCTCTCCCGGTAAGGTTCTGGGATCTCCGTTCTCGTCCTTGTGACCGCTCCAGGTGATTGGCAACTCGTAATCATAGACATACGTGATCGTCTCCGGGAAGAAATAATGCGGAGCAGGATTGAGGATCAACTGGTGAATACTGTCGCATCCCTTAATGGCCGTTTGCGCCGTATCGTAATAAATGCCCGGTTTGGTGATGTACTTACCTCCGAAATTAATTCCTTCACCGGCACAGATATACTCTGTTTTTGACAAGAAATAAGTGGGGAAGACGGTCAACTCAAGCTTGTAGATCGAATCCAACTGGAGATACGAGGTGCGGAATGTATCGGCTACAACCGTGTCTTTGTAGAAGCGTCGTCCGCGCCATTCGTAATAATCCTCCGACTGGCAAATCTCCTCTTTCGTCAATTCAAAGAACGGACGGTCGTAACGCAACTCGAAGGTGTAGATCACACTATCGCACCCCGTGATGACAGAGCGTATGGTGTCAAAATACGCCCCCAGCGCTTCACAGGTGACCGGATGCCCGGCAATAGGCTCCCAGCTATACGGTGTACCTTCCACGGTGTAATGAATACCCTCATCTATAATCGTTTTCGGCGTGCGGCGGATATGGTAAACGATAATCGAGTCACAACCCGTGAAAGTAGTCTTGAGGGTGTCATGGAAATAATAATCCCGTACTCCCGCATAGATAGGAATCTCTTTGCCGTTGATAGAATATTCCGTCTCCTGACAGATGTTAATATCTATCGTGTCCTTTTGATAGGACGGGTAGATAAACAACTCAAGCTCGTAGATCGAGTCCGTTCCGTGGACGCCGGTTAACTTATCGGCATAGATTTTGGCATCATAGCAGTCCCTGCCGCGCCATTGATACGGTAGGTCGTTTTCACAGACATATGCCGAGTCTTTGTGATACCAGTCTTCGGCAATGCGGAGATCGAGACGATAGATGGAGTCGCAACCCCAAACCGCGGTCTTACAACTATCCCAATAGATATTCTGTTCGGTTAACTCAATAGGCTGGCCGTTGCGGTGCCAAATGTACTTACCGCCCGTCGGAATAACGATGGTGTCGCTGTAGTAATACGACTCGTGGCCTACGATGTGAATCCGTAAGATCGAGTCTCCTGTACAACTGGACAGTTTCCCTTCCAAGGTAGTGTAGGAAGCGTTGTAGGGCAAGGTGTCATTGTAATCGCCTTCGATGCTGGTCGGCGTGACGACACGGCCGGACGGCAGGTGAATCTCCGTGTTCGCAGCGGCACAGAAGTTATAGGTTATAATATCCGAATATACGGACGGTATGACGATGAAATGCAACTTGATCAGGCTGTCGCAACCGTATTGTGTCTGCAGATGATGCTCATAGTCTCCCGCGGCACGCAACCACTGATCGTGCCATTTGTAAGGCAGTTCGGACTCCTTGACCACTATCTCTGTCTGGGTCTGCGTTGCATTGACGGTATAGATTTCGAACGTGTGCGTGCTGTCCGGAACCCCCAGATTGCGGGATGAGGGCATGGTGTTGAAATACCTTCCCGGCTCTGTATATAGTTTGCCGTCCACGGTCACCGATCCGCCATCACACATCGGAATACGCTCCAGTTGTGAGCATCGATCCGTGACAATGAGGTGAATACGCTCGATACTGTCGCAACCACCGGATATATCCCACGCCCTTGTTGTCGGATTGTATATGGTTACATCCTCTTGCGTGGTGGCCCTGGTGGTATAGAGGAAGGTATCCACATTATGTGGGAGCCATTCTCGCTCGTTGCCGTATATATCGATCCATTTGAACGGACCAAACGCATCCAGCGAATCGTTGCACCAGATCACCAACGTATCGTGCTCATACGCTTTGTGAGCCAAAACGACCATCTCGTACACACTGTCGCAACCGTTATCCAGATGGAAGTTATCGTAGAAGTAACCGGGAGCGTCGGCGGTGGCATGCAGCATGATATAGTTCGGTAACTCTTCTCCGGTAACGGGATCGATCTCATGGGGTCTCAACGGATCCGGATCCAAGTGACCTATCCAGGGCAGTTCGGTGTTCTCACATATCCTGACCGTATCCAGGTTGTAGAACGAATGACTGAACGTGTACGTGGTATGCACGATTGAGTCCGCACCCTTGACCGTGAGTAATGTATCGTGGAACGTGATGTTATCCGTCACTACAGTTCCTCCGTGCATGGTGGTCTCATTTCCGTCGTAACAGCGGTTTACATGTTGATAGGTTTCGTATTTTGTGATTACCCGCAGTTGGTAAATCGAGTCGCAACCAAAACGGTTAGTCAACGAATCCTGGTAGATCGTATCCGTGAGGAATGTCTTTTCGCGCCACGAAACCGGTTCTCCTGCAAAATGCTGCTTCACTTCCTCGATCAGGTAGGTCGGATAGGGAATCAAATGCGTCACAATCACACTGTCGCAACCGTTGACGGCCGAAATAGTGTCATTGAACGTGGTGTCGTTCATCACTTTCACACCATGCGAGATGATTCCTTCGCTTTGACAGAAATAGGTGATCACCGTGTCCGGCTTCGGTACCGGCAGAATCGTCAGATTCAGGTGCATGATACTGTCGCAACGATAGCGTGTTCGCCAGGAACGGGTGTAATCGCCGTTGGTGTTGTATGCATTCCCTTGCCAGCGGTACGGTGCCTCGGTTCGACAAATGGTTACCGTGTCGTACACATGAACCGGATCGTGCACAATCAGGTGCAGATGATAAATAGAGTCAAAGCCTCTCGTGGTCGTATATTCCGCTGTATAGTCGCCGTGTTCCGTCAAAGTCTGCGAGTGCCACCGGTAGGTGTCTCCGGCACAACTGTGAGCCGTATCAAAATAATGCCATCCGTCCGCTCTGCGTATTGTGAAACAGATTACACTGTCGCAGGTTCCTGCTACCGGAATCGTATCATAGAAGATAGTCGGTTTGGTGTATTTCTTGCCCTTATAGATGAATGAACAATCGTCGCACAGATAGACCGTTCGGTTCTCAATCTCATACTCATGCGTAGTCAAAACGAGTTTATAGACACGCATGGTATCCACCTTTTGAGCAGCAGGAATACCGGTACGTTTATCCGTACTTTTAATACTATCGGTATACGTGCCGGCTTTGTTGCATGTTTTGCTCATCCAGGTATACGGCAAGTCCTGCTTACATATATCTTCATACTCGGTGGGCATGATGATTCGTGTGGTGGTAGCCGCAAAAGCGGTTTGAACCCCAAGAGATACCAGCACCATCAGTGCTGCAGCCCATACTATATATCGCTTTGATTTCATCATGATCTTCTTCTCGGTATAGATTAATATCCGTAACATTGACAACCCTTATGCCAGGTAGCTGTAGCGCTGCGGCTGCCACCGACCATATACGTAATTTTCAGTCCTACCAGATACGGAACCGTCCATCGTTCGGTACCTGCCGGCGTGGCAAAATAAGGATTGATGACGGCATCGGTGATATTGGCTTCATTGATCGTCAGCGGTTCGGCCATAGGTGAAGCCTTGATACTCTTGATACCGTACTCGGCATACAGACCGATTTTGAGCATATGGCATAACCAACTGTTACTGCCCATCGAGGACAGTACGTCGTATCCTATCTCTCCCAGCACAGAGAACATCGGACGCAAGGTATAACGATTGGCGGAACCTTCGTACGGATAGGTCTTGTAATAATGTGTATCGCTCACCACACCTACATAGCGCTCATATACGGCGTCGATATCGTACGAACCGCTTACTTTACCGGCACTATACACGGGGAAAGCCACCTTGATACCTGCTCCAACATAAAAACCGCTGTTGTAATATCCTGCCAGAATAGGGATATCGATTGTCTTCCAATCCTGTTTGTCCTGTTGATCGACGGTGTAGCGGTACTCTTTGACCGGATTACCTAACTCATCCATACCACCCGTCGGAGGAATATATAAGAACTGGTCCACTTTGAGCGAAGAAGACAAACTCTGAAATTGCAATCCGGCATTCACCCAGAATCCGTGTTTACGGAACTCGTATCCCAGACCGGCCTGGTAACCGATACCACCCTTGATAGACACATTATCCATTCGACTGCTGAGGGAAGTATAACCACCACCCACACTGACATAACCGAAATGATAATTATCTTCCGTTATACTGTATCTGTTTTTTGCCGTGACGGCGATGCTCAACAAAACCGTCATTAGTATCAGCAGCACTCTATTCATGTGTCCTGGATTTACAAATTTAAGTTAGTTCGCTTATTGTACTTCACTTCCGTTCACCGTGTAAACGCGGTCGTTGCGAAGAATCAATAATTGTCCGTTTCGAAGTATTTTTGAGGCCGAAGGAAGGGCGCTTGTCCGCTCTATCGCCTCAGTCGCATCTTCAAAATATACCTGCATGCCATAACAACTCAGGTTCTTGTCGCAGTTGATGGTTACTTCCTTCGCGTTAATCTCACTTACTTTCAGTACTGGATCGGCAGCTGTTTCTTGTTCGGGATCTGATGCGTACCAGATTACTCCCTTGTCACTCGAAGCAGAGAATAACTTACGGACATTGCCGTTGATCTCAATTCGTGCCATCGGTTGGGTAGCCGTAAATGTCAATTGTTCGCCTGCGTTACAACCGAAATAAGCGGCCTCGTCTTCCGAAGCAAACACAATAGAACCTTTCGTGCAATGTACCAAAATGTTGTTGCTTATAAATGCGTATTCTTTCTTAAAGATCTGTGTGTCCGGAACTTGTACCAAGGTCGGCTCTGCGTAAGTATAATCGGCTACGAGATCTTCCGCCGTAGGTAAAACATCCTCTACAGGATCAATATCGATCGGTTCACCACCGATAACAATCTGCTTAATCTGACGTTGACCACTACCCGTTAACGTAAACACAACGCTCGTTGCTTCACCGGTCCAATGATCGGTCTTCCAGTCCGTTTTACTAGTAGAGGTGCCGCCATCTTCCAACTTACCTGCGTTAGTACTCAAGCCGGCATAATTCTTATTGCTCGCGCTACTCTTGGCAAACACCATCTGAATATCTGTTAAGGCGGACTCGGAAGAAACAGTAATCGTATTGCCGGAATACAAGCGCATTTCCGGTTGCTGGGTCTCATAGTCTGTCTTGACTGCCGGCGCTGTACTGCCGCTTCCCGTTGCAATAACTACCGTGATACCGTCCTTCGTTTGGTTCATGTCCGAAGCGGTAGTGAACGTGAATACTGTTTCTGCATACATCCCCAAGGCAAAGCACACCAGCAATACTATCGAAAAAAGTTTTTTCATGTATATAAAATTCAAATCGGGCGCAAAGATACTACTTTTTTTGCATATATGCAAATATAAATGCGTTTTTTTACGCTTTCATGCGTTTAATCGCCTCTTCGGGATCCGGTGCACCAAAAACGGCACTGCCGGCTACCAGTACATCTGCTCCGGCTTCAAACAACTCCGCGGCGTTCTGAACGGTCACGCCGCCGTCCACCTCAATCAGCGTGTTCAGACCCCGATAATCAATCTCTTCACGAACAAAACGAATCTTGTTTAAGGTCTCCGGAATGAATTTCTGACCACCGAAACCTGCAAAAACGGACATTAACAGCACCATATCGACCTTGTCCAGATACGGCGTCAGACGCTTCACATCAATATCCGGATTAATGGTCAGACAGGTACGTACGCCCTTATCTTTGATAAGATCGAGAATAGGCATTGGGTCCGTTACTGCCTCCAAGTGAAAACCAACCGACCATGCACCGGCATCACAGAAACGCTCCACGTACTTCTCCGGATGCACGATCATCAAGTGTACATCCAGGGGTTTCTTGCAGTACTTGCGCATCGGTTCCATCAACGGAAAACCAAACGAAATATTGGGCACAAAAGTACCGTCCATCACGTCCACATGCAGCCAGTCTGCGTCACTGCGGTTAATCATCTCCAAGTCCTGAGCTAAATGTCCGAAATCGGCGGACAGTACACTCGGTGCAATCAGTTTCATAGTATTGAATTTACAAGTTTATAGCCTTTATAGCGAACCGCCGAAATTTCGTATTTGGCGGGTTTCAAGAAGTTCCTCAGATGGTTGATATACACCCCCATCGAACGGGCGGTGAACGCATTGTCTTCCTTCCAAATAGCACTCAAGATCTTATGCTTGTCCACCAGTTCTCCTTCGTGGCGGCAGAGCATCAACAGCAACTCACTCTCTCGCGACGACATATGGGTGCCGTCGAAAGTCTGATGCAAAGCATCAAACACATGACCGTTCAAATCAAACACCTTTTGTTTCTTCTCCTCAACCGCCCTCACACGTCGCAAGATAGCCTCCATGCGGCAGATTAGAATATCCATCGTGAAGGGCTTGGTTTGGTAGTCATCGCAACCTAACTCAAATGCCCGCATCTGGTCTTCCCGTTCGGTTCGTGTCGTGAGCACAATCAACGGAATCTGCGGCAAACGGTGACGGATATCCTTCAATAGTTCATACCCGTTCATACCTACGCTTTGCAACTCCGTCAGCACCAGATCGAAATGACTCGAAGACAGAGCTTCCAGGCCCGTCTTACCGTCACTCACCCTTTCTGCCGCATACCCGCGACTACTGAGGTAGTCGCGCAGCACCGTGCTGAGGCTGATATCGCTGTCTATAATCAGTATCCGTGTGCTCATAACACTAAAATCGCCACAAAATTACAAAAATTCTTGCATATGTGCAAATTTTTTACTAATTTTGCAGCCGAAAAAAGGAAAATACCATGAGCAAAGTACTTTTGATATCGACTGGTGGCACCATTACAATGGTGCGTGACCGCAAATCCCAAGCGCTCGTTCCGGCGGACATGGAGACTTTCAAAGCCTTTATGCCTGAACTCTTTGCCGGCGAGATCCTAGTGGACATCGAAGCTTTCTCGCCTCTCATTGATTCGTCGGACATTAATCCCGATTGTTGGGTGCGTATGGCGCAAATGGTCTATGACCGTTACGGGGAGTATGACGGTTTTGTCATCCTCCACGGTACGGATACGATGTCTTATTCAGCGTCTGCACTCTCCTTCATGCTGGAGAACCTCAATAAGCCGGTTGTCTTCACCGGCTCCCAACTGCCCGTCGGAGTCCTGCGTTCAGATGCGAAGGAGAACCTGTTGACTGCTATCGAGATTGCGGCGGCCAAGGATGAAGAGGGGAATGCCATCGTGCCGGAGGTAACCATCTACTTTGAGGATCAGCTCTTCCGCGCCAATCGTACTACCAAACGCAATGCCGAACATTTCTCGGCTTTTAACAGTTATAACTATCCTGCGCTTGCGAAGGCCGGTGTACATATCACCTACCAGCCGCATCTGGTCCGTTATTCGGACCCCGAAGCACCCCTTGTGCTGCATACTGTTTTCGACCGGAACGTGGCGGTACTCAAGCTCTTCCCGGGTATCCAGCAACCTGTCGTGCGCGCGCTCTTGCGTACACGCGGTTTAAAAGGAGTCGTACTCGAGACCTTCGGTGCCGGCAACGCACCTACCGACAAGTGGTTGTACCGCGAACTCAAAGCGGCTGTCGATCGTGGAATCATCATTGTTAATAAGACGCAATGTAACACCGGTTCGGTGGAGATGGGTTTGTACGCCGTCTCGCTCAACCTCATGAAAGCCGGAGTCCTCTCCGGTTACGACATTACCACCGAAGCGCTACTGACGAAGATGATGCTCCTGCTTGGTGAACGACCTGACAACGCCCGCGAACTGCTTTCCAGAGACCTCTGCGGCGAAATGACCATCGACTGAAAACTGAACACTGATTACTGAAAACTGAATAGTATGAAAAATTTACAACCCAAAGGCTTGTGGAGCAGCTTCTACAGCCTTACCCAAATCCCGCGTCCAAGCGGTAAACGCAAAGAGATTGCGGACTTTCTGTTTAACTACGGCAAATCGCTCGGTTTGGAGACCCTTCAGGACGAGATCGGTAACGTCCTTATTCGTAAACCTGCCAGCCCGGGTATGGAGAACCATCCGGGTGTGATCCTGCAGGGACACATGGATATGGTGCCGCAGAAGAACAGCGACAAAGTCTTTGATTTTGAGAAAGACCCCATCGAGGCGTATATAGAGGATAACGGCGAATGGGTAACTGCTAACGGAACGACTCTCGGTGCCGACAACGGTATCGGTGTAGCTACGGCCATGGCCATCCTCGCGGATAAGAATGTCGTTCACCCGCCCCTCGAGGCACTCTTCACCATCGATGAGGAGACCGGTATGTACGGTGCGAATGATCTCAAAGCCGGCTGGCTCCAAGGCAAATACCTGCTCAACCTCGATTCCGAGACCGAAGGAGAACTGTACGTAGGTTGTGCCGGCGGTATCGACACGACTGCTACCTTTGACTATCAACCGGTGGAGACCGAAGAGGGAGATATTGCCCTCAAGGTAACGCTCAAGGGGTGCAAAGGTGGTCACTCGGGTTGCGACATCCATCTGCAGCGCGCGAATGCCATCAAATTACTCTTCCGTTTCCTCAAGGATGCAGTCGCTAACTTCGAGGCCCGTCTGGCATGTGTCGAAGGCGGCAGCCTACGCAACGCCATCCCGCGTGAGGCATCGGCGGTCATCACCATCCCGGAGGAGAGTTATCAGGACTTGCAGGATCTCGTTGATCGCTACGAAGACCTCTGGTTGAAGGAGTTCGACGGAGTGGAACCCGATCTGATGTTCAAAGCCGAGGAGATTGAATGCCCGAAGATGGAGATGCCGGAGGATGTACAGGACTTCCTCATCCATGCTGTCACGCTCTGTCCGCACGGTGTTTATCGTTTCATCACCGAGATGCCGGACATCGTGGAGACTTCCAATAACGTCGCGATGATTAAGACCGAGGATAATAAGGTAGTCGTTTACTGTTTGACTCGTTCGAATGTAGAGAGCCGTAAGGAAGAGCTGGCATCCATCATCCACTCTGCGTTCGCACTCGCAGGTGCTGACGTGAAGTTCTCGGGTGCGTACCCGGGTTGGCAACCGAACTTTAAGAGCAATTTACTGCGTGTTATGAAAGAAACGTACGAGAAAGAGTTTGGTTCCTCTCCTCGTATCGTTACTATCCATGCCGGCCTCGAGTGCGGCATCATCGGTGCCAACTATCCAAACATGGAGATGATCTCTTTCGGACCGACCATCGAACATCCGCACAGTCCGGATGAGCGCGTGAATATCGCTACTGTGCAGAAGTTCTATCGATTTGTTTTAGCTGCTTTACAGCAACTTTAGTAATCTCATCGTCGCGTTCAAAAAGCGGGAAGAAACCTTCATCGCCTAAGATATTACGAACGATATAAGCATGCAAGAGTCGCGTCATTAACGGGCGCGATTTTTGTATCTCTGCTTGGTTCGGTTCAACACCCTTACCTTCTGCAAATTGCACAAACTCCGGGATGATATCCTGCTTGATCAGGTATTTCTCCAGACTCTGCCAGTCTTTGTATTTATTGAGCTCCTTCCGGTGAACATCCGTGTATTGGTACGCAAACTGATAGGTGTACGCCAGGTTCACACAGCGGTTGTACCATGGGGTATTCAGACTCGTGTCCCGACCGACAAACACATCCGGCATGATACCGCCGCCACCACGTACGATACGTCCGTTCTTGGTGCGATAGGTCGTTGTGTCGCTGAAATGAATACTATCGGCCGAATAGAACTCTCCGTGCTCCCAGCGTTCTTCCAGATCCTTGGCGTAGTCTTCTTGTTCGCCCATCACATACGGTTTCTGAATACAACGACCGCTTGGTGTGTAATAACGTGCTACGGTCAAACGTACGGCACTGCCGTCATCAAACGGCACCTGCTGTTGCACCAGACCCTTACCAAACGAACGTCGACCGACAATCGTGGCCCGGTCATTGTCCTGCATCGCACCGGCAAAGATCTCACTGGCCGATGCCGAGAAATTATCGATCAGCACCACCAACGGTACGTTCTTAAACCGACCGCTACCGTTCGCCGTGGCTTCATAACGCGGATAAGCCCGACCTTGCGAATACACAATCAGGTCACCGCGACTCAGGAATTCATTCGCCATCCGGATTGCCATCTCCATATAACCGCCGCTGTTCTCGCGCAGATCGACAATAAATCGGTCGGCACCTTTTGAACTGAGTTCTGCCAAAGCCGCAATGAACTCCTTATAGGTTGTCTCGCCGAACTTATTGACGCGTACAAAACCGATCTTCTCATCGATGATGAACTTCGCATCCACCGAGTGTACCGGTATGTCGCCACGGGTGACGGTGAAAGACAAGGGTTCACTCACACCCGCACGGATGATACCTAGTTTCACCTGCGTACCCTTTGGACCACGGAGAGTCTTCATCACCTTCTCGTTGTTCATCTTTTTGCCTACGAAAGTCGAGTCGTCCACCGTGATGATCTTATCGCCTGCTAAGACACCGACGCCTTCACACGGACCTCCGGCTATGACTGCTACGATACGGACCGTGTCCTGCTGGATGGAGAACTGCACACCGATACCCGAGAACGAAGCGGCCAACTCGCTGTTCACCATCTCCAGGTCCTCTTTGGGAATATACGCACTATGCGGATCCAGTTTTTGCACCATCTCCGTCATTACCTCGTCCGTGATGCTGTCGATATTGAGACTGTCCACGTACGCTTTCTCCATCAACTGCAGCAAACGATCCACCTTCGTCTGCTCCAGACTCCATTGTCCGTTCTGATACACTATCCGTTGTGCATTCGCCTTCTGACACAGACTCATACCAATCGTCAGACCTAATGCCACACCGATAACCGTCAATGTAGGTAAAAGATATTTTTTCATTGCTGATCCGGTAAAAATTCAACTTCCACTCCCGCTCTTTTGAGCAGTTCTACACCATCCATAATGCGGTACTCCTCACCATACACCACGCGCTTGATGCCGGACTGAATAATCAGCTTCGAGCATTCCAGACACGGACTCGCCGTCACATACAGCGTCGCACCGTTCGAACTGTTATTCGACCGTGCCACCTTCGTCAGCGCATTCGCCTCTGCATGCAGTACGTAGGGTTTGGAGACGTTGTTCTCGTCCTCGCAGATATTCTCAAATCCCGACGGTGTACCGTTGTACCCGTCCGAGATGATCATCTGGTCCTTGACCAACAGCGCACCGACTTTCCGACGTACGCAGTAACTGTTCTCTGCCCACGTCCGGGCCATACGCATATACAAATAATCGCGTTTAGTTTGCTTATCCATGTAATAATTCGTTTGCAAATTCTTTAACATTTACGCCGTCAAAAGTTCCAGAGGACATCATTAATAAAGCAATGCCTTGTCCCGTAACCTGTAACCGGTATCCCGTAACCTCTTTGCGCACCGCTTCTAACATTGCTTCGCTCTCCGTAAACACCTCTACATTTTTCGTGCCAAACGCATTTCGTACTTCTTCTGCGGTGATAGGAGTGAGCCGTTTATGTTCGATCACTTTCGGATTGAAATACACGTACGCAATGTCTGCTTCTTTCATACAATCTTTGTACTGCGGCAGGAAGTCTGCCATGAGCGAAGAGAAGGTATGCAGCTCCATGCATGCCACCAGTTTCTTCTCCGGGTACCGTTCGCGCACGGCATTGATGGTCGCTTTGAGTTTGGACGGACTGTGCGCGAAGTCTTTATAGGCTACCGAATTTTCGGTTTCGCAGATCTTCTCCAGACGGTTAGAAGCACCCGTAAATGTACTGATCTCGCGGTAGAAATCGTCCGGTGTCACACCGATACAGTGACAAGCTAACATCGCTGCCTGCAGGTTCTGCATGTTATGCCGTCCGAAGACCTGCATCTCGACATTCCCGGTGTACTCCTTGTAAGGGATTGCCGTGATACCGTTATGCCGGGATTCCGTGATCTCGTTGGCCAACATCCGCAGGTTCTCATCGCCCTCGAAATAAATAAAACTGCCCTCGGGCTCGATCGAATGAACGAACTTCCTAAACGTCTCCACGTACTCCGGGAAGGTCGGGAAGACATTGATATGATCCCACGCGATACCGGTCAGGATGGCTACATGCGGGTGGTACCAAAGGAACTTGGAACGCAGGTCGAGTGGGGAAGTGAGGTACTCATCGCCCTCAAACACCGCGTACTTTGCCGTGTCGCTCAACCGCACCATCCGCTCGAATCCCTCGATCTGTGCACCGACCATGTAATCGGCTTCGATACCTAAGCGGTTGAGTACATAGAGGATCATCGAAGTCGTGGTGGTCTTACCGTGAGAACCACCGACTACAATACGGATCTTGTCCTTAGTCTGCTCGTACAGGTACTCGGGGAAAGAGTAGATCTTGATACCTAACTCGCGTGCCCGTACCAACTCCGGATTGTCCTCTCGTGCATGCATACCGAGGATGATCGCATCGATATCTTTCGTGATCCGCTCCGGGTGCCAACCCATCTCGTCCGGTAACAATCCTGCTTCGCGCAGGTGAGACAAAGCAGGGTCGAAGATTTCATCATCCGACCCCGTTACTTTGTACCCAGCCTTGGAGGCGACAGCCAATGCCAAGTTATGCATCGCTGCCCCACCAATAGCTATAAAATGGATTCTTGTCATAGGTAGACCTAGGTTGACCTAGAAAGTCCTAGTTATTTAAACAGCTTATCAAAATCTTCCTGGCTCACGGTCTTAGCCTCTACCTTCACGATACCCTTCAGCGCCTCGAAGATCTTATCCTCAACCAGACGCTCTACGATGCCGCGCAGTTGGTTCTCATTCTTGAGCATCTCCTTGGCGTAGTTGCTGAGCGTCTCCTCTTCTACGTTCATCAGACCGTATTGCATGAACTGCATCTTCGCGATCCGTTTGGCGAACTCCTCCACCTCTTCCGGTTTCACGTCGATGTTGTACTCTTTCATCAGTTGGTCTTTTGCCAGGTGCCATTTGAGTTCATCCAGCATCTTGTCGAAGTCCTTATCGAGCTCTTCCTGCGTCATTTTCTCGTTGGTCTCCAGTACCCAGCGTTTGAGGAAATCTACCGGGAACTCGACTTTCTCCATCTTCTTCAGGATAGCCTCTTTGGCATCGATACCGAAACGATACTTGGTCTCTTCAGCCAGACTGCGCTCGATATCCTCTTTGATGCGGGCACGGAATGCTTTCTCGTCCTTCGGAGCGTCTGCACCGTACACTTTGGCAAACAACTCAGCATCTACCTTGCACGGCTTAACCTCAGCTTTCGTACCTTTCTCCACGTCCGCAGCGATATACTCACCGAAACGGTTGGTGTAGGCCTCTACCTGCTTGTTGATCATCTCCTCGGTCGGCTCGATGGTGTATTCCGGCAACTTGTTCTTTGCTGTCAGTTTCACGTCGAACTCCGGTGCCACAGCGATGTCGAACGCAAACGTAAAGGTCTCCTCATGGTCGAGATCTACATGCCCCTGCTCTGCATTGGGCAGCGGATCACCGAGGATCTGCAGTTTGTTGTCTTCGATGTGTTTCTGCAGGTTCTCACCCACCAGCTTGTTCAATACGTCCGCCAGAATACCTTTACCGTACATTTTCTTTACGAGGCCAGCAGGAACCATACCCGGACGGAAGCCCGGCATTTGTGCTTTGTGGCGCACTTCTTTCAGTTGCTTTGCAACTTCCTCCTGATAGTCTGCCGGCTCAATTGTCAGCTTCACAACAGCCTTCAGGTCTTTCAATTCACTTTGTTCAATTTTCATAAAATTCTGATTATTCTGATTATTCTGATTATTCTGATTATTCTGAATATTCCGATTTAAGCGCGTCCGGCGCGTTTTCTCTCCAACTCGTCAAGTATGATCTTGCGGATACGCATCGCGTGCGGCGTTACCTCTACGTACTCATCTTCTTTGATGTACTCTAACGCTTCTTCGAGACTCATGCGTACCGGTGGTGGCAATACAGCCTTATCGTCCGCGCTCTTCGAACGCATGTTGGTCAGCTTCTTGCTCTTCGTCACGTTAATCACGATATCGCCTTCCTTCGCGTTCTCACCCACCACTTGGCCGGCATATACCTCCTCTTGCGGGTCGATGAAGAATTTACCGCGATCCTGTAACTTGTCCAAAGCGTAGGCATAAGCCGTTCCGGCTTCCATCGCGATGAGCGAACCGTTGGTGCGTTTTACGATCTCACCTTTCCACGGCTGGTACTCCAGGAAACGGTGTGCCATGATCGCCTCTCCGGCAGATACGTTCATCACGTAGGTTCGCATACCCATGATTCCGCGACTCGGGATTGTGAACTCGAGGTGAACACGGTCGTTGACCATCTCCATCTTCGTCATCTCACCCTTGTGGGTGCTCACGAACTCAATGATCTTACCGGAACATTCCTCCGGTGTGTTCACCGTCAAAGCCTCTACCGGTTCGCATTTGACACCGTTGATCTCTTTGATGATCACCTGCGGTTGGCCTACCTGTAACTCATATCCCTCGCGACGCATGGTTTCGATGAGCACCGACAGATGCAGTACACCACGTCCATAGACGCGCCAACTGCTCTCTTCCGCACCTTTCTCGACACGCAGCGCCAGATTCTTCTCCAGCTCTTTGTTCAAGCGGTCCTGGATATGACGGCTGGTCACGAACTTACCGTCTTGACCAAAGAACGGACTGTCGTTGATGCAGAACGTCATACTCATCGTCGGCTCATCGATCGCAATCGGCTTCAGAGCCTCGGGGTTCTCTGCGTCGCAGACAGTGTCGCCGATCTCAAAACCGTCGATACCGATCATCGCGCAGATGTCGCCGTTCTTGACCACATCGGTCTTGACGTGACCCATACCGCTGAATGTGTGCAGCTCCTTGATCTTGGTCTTCACCATCGTGCCGTCTTTCTTCGCCAGTGTCACGGCCTGACCGTCTTTGAACTCACCTCTATGTACACGTCCGATGGCGATACGACCTACGTAACTGTTGTAGTCCAGCGAAGTCACCAGCATCTGCGGTGTACCGGGATTCTCTTCCGGTGCCGGGATGTACTCGATGATGGCGTCCATCAGGTCCGTCAGGTCCGTCGTCGGCTTTCTCCAATCGGTACTCATCCAACCTTGCTTGGCAGACCCGTACAGCGTCTGGAAATCCAACTGATCGTCCGTCGCGTTGAGGTTACACATCAGGTCAAACACCTCTTCCTGTACCTCGTCCGGTCGGCAGTTCAGTTTATCTACTTTGTTAATCACCACGATCGGCTTCAGACCCAACTCCAATGCTTTCTGCAGCACAAATCGCGTCTGCGGCATGGCGCCTTCAAAAGCGTCCACCAACAGCAGTACACCGTCTGCCATGTTCAGTACGCGCTCCACTTCACCACCGAAGTCCGCGTGCCCCGGAGTGTCAATAATATTGATCTTCGTGCCCTTGTAGTCAATCGCTACGTTCTTCGCCAAGATCGTGATACCACGCTCGCGCTCCAGGTCGTTGTTATCCAAAATCAACTCCTTCGGCTGATCGCTGAACTCCGAACGCTGCTGACTGACGACATGCGCCGTGTACAGCATCTTATCCACCAGCGTCGTTTTGCCGTGGTCTACGTGTGCAATAATTGCTATGTTTCTAATGTTTTGCATTCTCTATTCCTAAAATAGTATATTCTTTTCCGCCGCGAACAATAATTACCTGTCCGTCACGGAGTATCTTCTTCGTCTGTGTTCTGTACTCTGTATTCTGTACTCCCTCAACCGGCTGCTCTTTACCCCAGCTGACATTGTCGATATAGTACGCTATCCCACCTGCGGCACCGTTCGGACCTACATAGCGGAAGCCCATGTGGAAGACATCGGCCATCGTGGAGGCAAACGGACTCAGATCCAGGTTGAACGTAACCCACTTCTCGTTCTCATCACTCGTCTGCGGGATCGAGAAGCTCTCCGTCAGATTCTGGAACAAAGCAGGCGCTCCCGGCTCGATATAATAAATCTCCAGAGCCGCTTCTATACCTTCTTCCGGCAGGTACTGACCCATCACGTCGAAAGCAAACACCTTCGTCTGTGCGTTCTTGTAATCCAGAGCCGGTGTAACCAACCAGATATCCCAGTTACCGGTGCTCTCCTTACCGGACTGATAAGCGGACGCTTTGGCGCACTTGAAATCGTCAGTAAAGACCATCGTCTTCGATGCATCAAAGCCCCACCATGGACGTGCATCTACAGCCGCCACGTTCTGCCAATCGTCGATCAGCACGGTCTGGTTATGCTCTACGTCATCGAAGGTCTCGTTCATATAGGTCAGCGGTGTAGTTGCGTTCCAAACGAAATCCGTCTGCCAGTCGATCGTCTCCGGCGACGGCTCGAGACCCTTACCGCGCAGGATGACCTCTACGTTCTCAAACTCATTGCTCTGCGAGTAGATAATGAGCTTCGATTGGTACTCTCCGGCCTCCAACGGCTTGAACGAGATCTTAACCTCGCGTGAAGTGTTCTTCGGCAGCGTCGAAGCATCCACCGTGAACGCCTCACCCTTCTCGTGCTCTACACGCAGATAGAGATAATCGATACAGTTGACACTCGTTACCGTGATGGTCTTCTGATCCGATTGACCGGCCAGTACCTTAAACGAATCCACCTCACTCGGCGTCACGGTTACCACCGGTTCTGCACTCGGATCGGTGCACGAAGCCTCTAACTTGATGCTCTGGTTGAGCTGCGGGTGCGACTCGTTGATGATATTGAGGTACGCTACATGCACACCGGCTGCGGTCGGCGCATAGGTGATCACCAAGTCACCTGCACTCTGATCGGCAGTCATACTGCTCATACTCAGGCTGAACTGGTCGGCGTTCGTATACGATAACTCAAACGCCGTCGGACCCTCTAAGTTTCCTTGCTCGATATGCAGGGTCGGGAAGGCCACGCTGCTACCGATCGTGGTCTCGATCGGATTGAACTTATTCGGACTAACCAGGATATACGGCTCGGCACTCTCCGTGCGTACCAGACTGAAATTATCGAACAGCACTTTCGCATTCTGCGGTACCGTTACGCGAACACGGAAATAGGTCGATCCTGCCGGCTTCGAAGTCGTCAGTACTACCTCCTCCCATTCGCTGCTCACTTCCGTAGCGATAGACCGTTGCAGCAACGCTGCATCGTGTTGCTTCATCGCATCGGCATCGCCGCTACCGGACGGCTGCCAGTAGCAATCGAGACCCAGACTTGTACCTTCCGATATCTCGACTACTTTGTAATGCAGCGTTAACTCAAACAGCGTACCGGCTGCATACGTGTTGTCATCAAGCGTCACACCCTGATCCAGTATCGAGTTGATATTCGGATTACCTTGGAAAGCTACCTGGCCGTCTAACTTGTCTTCAGTTACCGGTGCCGCGAAGCCTAATGGGAAATTCCAGTCCTCAAACGAGTAGGTAGCAAACATCGCATTGTAACTATATTGTTCAAAACTACCGTTCTCTAACAACTCGCTTCCTACCGGCGGAACCGGTTTCTTGGCATCCCAGCTGACTACCACAATCTGATCACTCGCGCCCGGCGACGAGAAAGTCAGGTTTGCGCTTCCTGCGCCCTCTTGGGCGGCTGTCAGACTGAGGGAGAGCGTATAACCGGCTAAGGCATCGTCAGCCGGGATGCTGCTTACGGCAGGCACCAGTACCGGCTTGTCGGACGACACGCTGATGGGACCTTGCAGGTTAGCACCCTTTACGGAGAGCGTCCGTTCAGCCGCCTCGCCTTTGGTGACATCGCCAAAAGCCAGACTGCTCGCTACATCGATACTCGGCGTAGGAGCACTGCTGTCTTCCCATAACTCGTCCCAAGAGGTCGCCACGCGGACTTCATCGATCAGCATATCTACCGGCGTGTTACCGTTTGAGCACAGCGCCATACCTACCAGTGTCTCTGTGTCTGCACTCGCCGTACTCGGGTTCACACTGGCTACAGCTATCGTCTGCGCCGCCGGTGTCGGATCGATATACAGGTTCACGATATCGTTCTTCTCGCCTGCGAGAAAGCAGTATTCCGCTACGATCAGGTATGTTGCGTTTGTGCTCAGCTGCTGACTCGCAAACTGCGGAGCCTCGCCGCGACGGCTTACACCTAACTTATAGTGACTCGCATCTACCGTTTGGATAATCACGCGGCCGTTCAGACTGCCCAAAGCATTGTTCGACGCATTGATAGCAAACGACATAATGCTGTTATTCGCATTCAATGCACTCTGCGCACCGGTGGTCTCCTGCAATCCATTTGCATTCACTTTCATCAGAAAAGCCATATACACTTTGTTGCCGGCAGCACCGTTGAAAGCTTGCGGGAACAAAATATAATCGCGACTGTGGTTAGCCGAGTACTGAACGGCTTTACCGGAACTGGCGGTACAATAGTCCGTCTTCTGCAACTGTTCGCTTACTACCTTAAACTGCACCGACCCCGGACTATAGGTATGCCAGTTACTGTCGTTCGGGATTGCACCACTTAACCACGTGCCGGTCGATAAGGTACCTACCGGGCGGTCGAAATGCTCATTGTACAACACGTTTGCCTCCACTACGCTGAGCGTCATCATCGCTGCGCAAAGAATCGAGATAATCCTTTTCATATTATTATTTTTTTTATGCGTATGTGTGCTACATGCGCGATTTGGGCTGCAAATTTACGCAAAATTCTTGATATACGCAAATATTTTAATAAAAATCGAAGAAAAATTTGCATATTTGCAATTTTTTGTGTATCTTTGCCGCGATTTTTGACATGAACTCGATCTAAAAAAAAGGTACGATTATTAAGATTGTAAGGTGCTAACCGTACTTAAACACTATGAGACGAGTATGAAATGAGTACTTTACAGGGACTATAAAACCCCTAAAATCGCCCTAAAATGTTCAAGATCTCGCAAAGCACATGTACGATTTTTAAGATTTGTTCTAAATTTCAACATGTCCGAATTGTTTAATTTAAAAGGTACAACAATTATGAAAAAATCATTCCTAACATCCCTCTGTGCCCTTTGCACATTGTTCCTCATACCGAGCGCTGTAAAAGCCACGGATTATACGATAGAACCGAATCCTTCTGGCACGATAATATCGAGTTCAATTCCCTTATCTACAGCGTCAGCGTCGCGTTTAGGGGTAATAACTCAACAAATTTATTTGGCTTCAGAATTAACTGCGGAAGGTGCTTCTGCTGGAGATATAACGGCCATCTCTTTCTATTATGGTCTGAAAACTGGAAAGACGGCTGCTCAAGCAATGACTCGTACGGTGCAAGTGTGGATATTGGAAGTTCCTTCGTCTGGAGTAAGTAAGGTTGATTCATTTTTAGTAGAGAAAGTTGCTGTAAGTGCTTATTCAACACAATATTTAACTAAGTACAAATGTAACGGAAGTGGAAAAGCGGGCACAAAAGTATTTGACGGTTCGTTTTCAACTACTGCGATCACTTCTGCTGACGGACATAAAAAAGGAACGATTACTTTCGATAATGCTTTTGCATGGGACGGAATTAGTAATTTAGTGGTGACTGTAGCAGATATGTCAAGCACGACTGTAGGCAATGATGCATATACCAACTTGGGTTTCGACATTAGTCCTACTGCCCATGCGCGCTTTATGGATCAAATTTGGAATTCCGGTACTACAGATAATCGTGCAACATTGCTCAATGACTTAACAAATCAATATGGTCGTCAGTATGGAAGTGGTGCAAAAAGTTGTGCAGAACAAGCAGTTAAACTTCGCTATGTTCCGAAAACCACTTTCTCCATTACACCTGCCGCTGTGGTAATCCCTGTTCCGACGAATCTAGCGGCAAGTAGTATCACCACTTCGTCGGCAACCCTCTCGTGGGATGCAGCAACTGGCGCGACCGGTTATAACGTCCGTTGGGGAAAGACTTCCGGCAGTTTGGATCACAGCCAGAACAATGTAGCAGCTACCTCGCTTGTAATCAGCGATTTGGATGATGGTGAAACCTATTATTTCGATGTACAGACTATCACTGCCGGTGGTACAAGTGCGTACGCAAGTGAGGCAAGTTTCAAAACGACTGCTGTTACCCATGAGCATGACGATATTTCGTTCTCCAAATGGGCATCGACCACATCCATGCCTACTTCCGGTAACTACTATCTTGCGAATAACGTGACATTAGATCCGTATGAACCTTCGACGATTACCCTTACCGGTAACCTCAACCTCTGCTTGAACGGCAAAACCGCTAATCTGTACGGAACAAAAATCGTTGTTCCGGATGATATAACCTTCACTATCTATGATAATGTCGGCGGTGGTAAACTTACCGGTTTCGTTGAAAGCGATGTGGCTTGGTCTGAGTTATATTCAAAAGCCCTCATCGTTGTGTATAGCGGTGGTACATTAGTGCTCAAACAAGGAACTATCGAAAATACATACGAACACAATTCGGAAAATCCGAGTGATGGTTGGTCTTATGCTATTTACTCCAACGGTACAGTTCGTATATCCGGCGGCGTACTTATCAACAGTAATGATGCCGATATTTATTTGCATGAATCAAGAATAATCACGCTTGATGCTGCAATCAGCAACGCGGAGAAACATACAGTTTATATTACAGGCGGAACCTTCACATTAGGATGGTCTACATACATGAGTGCTGCAGATCCGCGTGATTATTTCGAGTCCGCTAATTCGGGCAAATCGGTTTGTCTCAACGAAGGCGAAGCAGCGTTGCGTACGCTTCTGCATCTCTCTGAGGAGTCCCAGAATAGTGGCATTACTACTAATTACAACCAAACGGTAGATGTCGAATTGACCCGTACTCTTACCTCGGCGCAGTATAACACCTTCTGTCTGCCGTTCGCGTTGGATAATGACCAGTTAAAGGAGTTCTTCGGTGCCGGTTATGACCTCGAAGAATTAACCTCTTCCTCGCTTGAAGAAGAGATACTTACTCTTACGTTCGAGCGTAAATACGAACTCGAAGCAGGCAAGCCTTACTTGCTGCAGCCCTCTATTGAAGTAGTTAACCCCTCCTTCGAAGGCGTTACGATCACGGCGAATATGCCGGATACAATTGAGACTACTTACGCGGACCTCAGAGCCATCTATCGTCCTACCGAACTGGCAGGAGATAACCACAACCTCCTCTTCCTCGGAGAAGATAATACGCTCTTCTGGCCGGAGAATACGGGTAATATGAACGCCTTCCGCGCGTACTTTGTAGTGAAAGGCGCAGCCGCAAACGCCGTACAGGCGCGTATCGGGCGTGCGGAGAGTCAAACAACGGCGATCGAGAATCAAAAATCGCACATCGATAATCATAAGTACATGAAGGACGGCCAACTCCTCATCGAGCGCAACGGCGTGATCTATAATGCACAAGGTCAAACCATTAAATAAGATACAGCTATGAAAAAGTCCTATATACATCCCGCGATCCAATCGCAGTTCATCTCTCCGCTTTCTGTCCTCTGCGGTAGCGATAAAGTGTCCTCTAATATCGATATTAAGGGCGGTAATAATAGCGGTAACCAGGCAAATGCGTTCTAAACGCACGATTTGATAAGTCCAAATAGCAAAATATCAGCAATCGGAAACGGTTGCTGATATTTTGTAAACCGCACTCTGCAAAAAATAGAAATTTATCACTTTTTACTTAAATTATTTGGTGGGGTCACAAAAAGGCAGTAATTTTGCACCGTTTTTCGATGGCGCCTGCTCTCAAGGTACGCGAAACGTCGCGGGATGCCCACGCATTGGTGCGAACGAAAAACTTAGTCTGTTTATAAAAGAAAGGAACTAACTATGAAAAGAAATTATTTGAGAACAGTTAGTTATCTGTTGACAACATTTTGTCTGATCGCAGGTTTTACTTTCGCGGACGCTGCTAAAAGCACTGATAATTTTACCGTACGCTTCCGCGAGAATACCCTGGTGGTAACCGCAGCCCAAATGGAGGAAGCACGTATCTACACGTTAGACGGTAAATTGCTCCAGAAAGAACGTGGAAACTATGTTGAATTTGAATTAGAGCAAGGTCATTCCTATCGCCTCTATGCCAAAGTCGGCAACACGATGGAACGCCGTCGCATCGAATTGCGGTAAAGAAAAAAGAGCCCCACGGCTCTTTTTTCTTTTTCTCTAATCTCTAATCTCTAATCTCTAATCGTTACCTGCTCGCCTTTTTGTACAACGGAATCGATATCGCCAGGAATACAAAATTCGGCAACCAAGCCGCCATAAATGGCGACATCACGTTGTTCACGCTGAACGTCGTACTCACCGTCGAAAACAAGATATAGAACGCCGTCAGTACGACTCCGATTCCTAAGTTCTTACCCATACCGCCGCGCACCTTCCGGCTACTCATCGTCACACCTAACAGCGTCATGATGAACGCGCCGAGGGGTGAAGCCCAACGCTTATGGTACTCGACCTCAAAGGCCTTGATATTGCCGCTTCCTCTCTCCCGCTGACGCTCCATATAATGCCGCAACTCCGGGTTGGTCATCTGCTGTGCCTGCTGCGCTGTGATAAACAGTTCGTCCGGGATAATCGGCATCGTGATATCCTTCCGTTGACCGCGTTCCAACTCCTCCCGCATGCCGATAAAATCACGCTGGATATAGGTCTCTAAATGCCAGTTTTCCAGCGAATCATAGTAAATCCGCTCCGCTGTCGTACGTTGCACCAGACTCTTGCCTTCGAATTTCTCGATCGAACACCTGTAACCCATATTACTTTGTCGCCGGAAGGACTCGATATAGAGGATCGTACCGGGTTCTACCACCATCTGGATGTTCTTCGCGTTATCCGTCGTGAAATGTTCGATGTACTTGTCCGTAAAGGCCAACATATGTTTACTGCTCCGCGGGATTACCCAACCGCCTAACCAGAACGCTAACACAAACAGCAAGGTCGCCGAGAAAGCGTACGGAACCATCAGACGATGGTAACTCATGCCCGTTGCCTGCATCGCGATGATCTCGGAGTTACCGGCTAATTTACTGGTAAAGAATATAACCGAAATGAAGATGAACAGGCAGCTGAACATGTTCATGTAGTACGGAATAAAGGGTAGGTAGTACTCCAAGATGATCTCCTTCAGCGGCACCTGATTCTCAAAGAAATCGTCCATCTTCTCCGTCAGATCAAATACAATCGCAATCGAAAGAATGAGCACAATCGAAAAAAAGAATGTGCCCAAAAATTTTCGTATTATGTACCAATCGAGACGTTTCAAAGTCGTTGCATCAGGTTAGGTAATACAGAAGATTTCCAAGAAGAAAAGTCTCCGTCCAGTATATGTTGTCTCGCCTGCTTAACAAGATCGAGGTAGAAGGCGAGATTGTGTATCGAGAGTATCTCGAGTCCTAACATCTCTTGCGCGTGTATTAAATGTCTTGCGTACGCTCTCGTGTACGCGTGATCGACGTAAGAGGTGCCGTATGGATCGAGTTCGGTAAAATCATCCTCCCATTTTTTGTTCCTTAGGTTCATCACGCCCTGCCAGGTAAAGATCATACCGTTGCGGCCGTTGCGGGTCGGCATCACGCAGTCGAACATATCCACCCCTCGCTCGATGGCTTCGAGGATGTTCCACGGTGTTCCGACGCCCATCAGGTAACGGGGCTTGTCTTCCGGAAGGATATCGTTGCAGACCTCGATCATCTCGTACATCACTTCGGTCGGTTCGCCTACGGCGAGTCCGCCTATGGCGTAACCGTCGCGATCCAGATCACGCAGACGCTTGCAGGCCTCCTGACGGAGTTCCGGATAGGTGCAACCCTGCACGATCGGGAAGAGATGTTGCTTATAGCCGTACAGGTCCTCGGTAGAGTCAAAACGTGCGATACAACGGTCTAACCACCGATGCGTGCGGTCCATCGAGTCCTTGGCGTATTTCTTATCTGCCGTTCCGGGACAGCACTCGTCGAACGCCATCATGATGTCCGCACCGATCTCGCGTTCGATATCCATCACGGATTCGGGGGTAAAGAGGAGTTTACGTCCATCGATATGACTGCTGAATCGTACGCCCTCTTCGGTCATTTTACGGATGTCGGTGAGGGAAAAGACCTGAAAACCACCCGAGTCCGTCAATATCGGTCGGTTCCATCCTTCGAACGCATGCAGACCGCCGGCTTTATGCAGAATCTCCGTACCGGGACGCAGAAACAGATGATAGGTGTTGCCCAAGATGATCTGCGCTTTGATATCGTCCTCCAACTCCTTGCGCTGCACACCTTTCACCGTACCGACGGTTCCCACCGGCATAAAAATCGGCGTCTCTATATCCCCGTGGTCGGTATGGATCACCCCCGCCCGCGGTCCGACACCGCTGTTGCCTTTATGTAATTCGAAGAATCCTTTCATCCATTCATCCATTCACCCTTTCATCCATTCAACGTTTTTAAACCCGATTATTTTCAGGAAAAACAATACTGGGTTTAAATGTCTTTGCCTCCTCCGGCTCCATCATCGCATACGCCATGATGATGACGGTATCGCCTACGTGGACGAGGTGCGCTGCGGCTCCGTTGATGCAGATGCAACCTGAGCCCCGTTTACCGGGTATGACGTAGGTCTCCAGGCGCGCGCCGTTGTTGTTATCCACCACCTGCACCCGCTCTCCGGCATAGATGTTCGCTGCTTCCATCAGGGCCTCATCGATCGTGATAGAACCGATATACTCCAGGTTCGCTTCCGTCACCTGCACCCGATGGATTTTCGATTTCAGTATATTCAATAACATGTTCAAAAACCTTTGTTGCTACAAAACCCCGCCGCAAAGGAGCAGCGGGGATGAGAGGAAGGGACAAAATCCCGATTAGAATACTTTATGGTCGCGCGCGGGGGCAGGATCCATATCGCCACCAGTCGGCGAGCCTCCTCCTGGTGTCGTCATTAAGTTACCAACGGTTAATACCATTGTTTCCACTTTCGGTTGTATATACATCTTTTCCATAATTTTCTCATTTATCATCATAGTGTTCTTCTACTTGGATTATCAGCACACTTATCTTCTCGTCATAGATATCATAAATGATTCTATCATGCGCCGTGATATGCCGGGAATATGTAATGTCATTACCTCCAATTAATGCTTCCGGATGTCCAATTCCTGTACGTGGGTGCTCCATTATATCGATAAGCACTTCCGTTGCTTTCTTGTATACGCGCGGATTGGACTTTTTCCATTTCTTCAGAGTCTTCTCCGCTGCTTTTGAATACTCAACTGCGTATATCATAAAGAATCAAAGAATTGTTGCATCTCTTGAGGCGTTCGACATACCTTAAGTTCACCAGCAGCGGATTCTTTTCTCGCTTTATTGATAGCTCTACGCATAGCAGGAGTAATAGTTTGACCTTTGTCAACTACTTTCGTCTCTTCTTTTTGGAAAGACCAACCCATTGTGCGCACCATTTGTTCGAACCAACCAACTTGTGCTCCGGGTACTTGTAATGTCATTGTAGTCATATTCCTAACAACATTCTTATTTCGGCTGCAAAGTTACGACAAATATTTGACATATGCAAATTTTGTCGCAACTTTGTGCCTTTTTTCTTTCGTTAACTCCTTATTTTACCAATTTACCGGTCATATCGAAGAGCTGTTCACCGCGGAGGATGAAGACGTTCTCGTCGATGATGATTTTCTGTACACCTGCCTCGGAGCGAATCTCATCCATGCCGGTTGTTACAGCCGGAGCTTCTGCGCGAAGCAGCAGTCCGTACTCGTTGTTCTGACCCTGAGCCAGATCCAATTCGCACGCTCCCATCGTCAGGTTCCAGAAGATACGTCCGTTCTTGGTCAAGTACAGCGTTGCATCATCGTTCGGGTTCGCCGTCTCAATGCGGTACTCACCGGCTATCGGAGCAAAGATACCCAGATTGTAGGTCGCCTTGTTGTTAACCAGCGGTGCCTCCTCGATAGCGAGACGCTTACCGTAGTTATTGGCCCAGATGAGTGCGGTATTAGCCGTGGTGCCGTTCCAAGTGATCATGTCGTGCCCTTGCTCGTATTCGCTACTTGCGTTTTCCGAAGCGCGTACGTACATCTGGTCTGCAAACTCGGTTGCCTCACTGCGTGAGATACGAACGCAAGCCTCATAGCGCTCATTAGCCTGGCGTTGCGGAGCACGGAACTCACTATGCGAAGCTGCACTCAGGTCAATCGTTCCTGTCGCTTGTACAAAGAAGGCAGTACCAACCACAAACGATGTATTGGATGCCGAATAAACTATATACTTACGTCCGTTCTCGCCGTCCTCGTTGTTGTAGGTATGAACGTCTTTGTTGAGATCGGTGTAATGCATTGTCGGGTTAGCCACGCCGTTCCAGTTCCGGTTTGCTTCATCTCCGACGTACTCGTTGAGGGTGATGCTTGTCGGCTCACTCAATACGGTACTTGCCGCTTTGAGACGGATGGTAGTCGGTTGACCTGGGTTGAAGCCGATGAGGCAAGCGCGACCGGCTTTCATCTTTCCTTGTACACGCTTCCAACCGGTTACACCTGTCGTCGCACGCTTGTTACCGTCATACTCGAACAAGTCGAAGATATTCTCACCATCGGTCTGGCCGAATACCATCGGCGTTCCGTCGGTCTTGTAGAATCCGTCTGCCAGGTTCACGTCAAAAGGAGCAGAGATCATGTACCAGCGACTTGCTGTTGTCTCGTCCAGCGTCTCAGCACCCTTGAAGAACGTTACGTCCATATAAACCGCACTTGCAGTAACATTCGTTGCGCCGAGCACCTGTCCTGAAGCCCCTGCTTGTGCCTCCAGATAGAGGTTTTCTACCGTCAATGTATTATTCAGCGTCACCTTACCACCCTCTTCTACGATCAGGTCATGAATTGTATGGGCATCATCCAGTGTCAGTTCCTTACCGTCTTTCACTTTTACATCTGCGCCGGCGATAATCGCTGCATCCGTTGCGTTCTCCGTGATTTCTACCTGCGGATAGTCAAAGGAGACGCCTGTGAATTGAACCTCGCTACTACCTGCAGTGATGTACCAAGTACCGGGTACTGCCAAATTCAGTTTTGTACTGCTTGTATTCGGGTTTTCCGTTCCAGCTGAACCTCTCGTGATATAATAGGTCTTATCGGTTGTTTTCGTTTCTACACTCAACTGGACCGGTACGGTCGTTGTGAAAGTGATACTTGCACTCTTCATTTTCAGAACTTCCGAACTCAACGGAGTATAATCTCCATTCAAAGTATAACTCAATCCCTCGAATGCGATAGTCGCATCCTTGGCACCGAACATACGGCCCTTGTTCATATTGAGCGAATAACCGATTTCACCCGCTTTCTTCAATGCAGCACCTTCCTCCATCACTTTCACTTGGAGAATCTTGATATCTCCCGCATTGCTGGATACAAAGATATAAATCGAACGGTTCTTAGCATTATTGAACTCAATGTATTCGGTAGTCTTCTTCTCATTTCCATTCAGTTCGATAGCTGCCAAATCGACAATATTGTCTGTACCTTCTACTACACCCTTCACATAAATGGTGCGCTTGCTACCATTAGAATTATACAGCGATAACCTAATTTTTGTTTGGGTGGTAGTTGCGTTATAGGTAACATGAGAATTGAGGTTCTTCATATTACTTGCATTGACATTATTTACCGTTCCGCCAAACGCCACACAGTCATAATCATCTCCGCTAATAGAAACAGTAGTTGCCGCTACACCGGTAATGAAGTTCGTGGTATTTACCGTAGAACCATCTAACAGTTTAATTCCGCCATCCGAAGCCCAAACGGCATGGAACACTTTGTCTTCGTCAATTGTCACATTTGCGATGTCAATGATGTCACCGCCATCTGTCAGCGACCAACCTTGGAAGATATAATCTTCGCGGGTCGGGTCAGCAGGAGCAGCAGCAATCTTACCGCCGGCTACTACCATTTCGTTCTCGATCGCAGGCGTACCTCCGTGCATGTTATACGATACCGTATATTTAAGCACGTCACGCGTAAGCGCAATCGTATAATCGGTGTAGTCACCGTCTTTATCCATGACGCGGTAAGTGTTGTTACCCAGCACCCACGCGCCGTCATTCGTGATGACAGCTTGCGGAGTAGTAGCATGAGCCGCATTGCGCGCAATAGTCGGTACAACCGTCAACGAAGCGAGATCAGACTCGTACGGAATCATTACATTGAAGGTGTTCTCTGCCAATGCATCCAACTCACCTGCGCGACCGTCAATAGTAATCGCCAGCAGTTTCGGCATCATCGTACGATATACCGCTAAGTAACCTACAGTAGGATTACAATTTCCATCTTTACGACCGATATAGAGAGCAGACTCTCCTACCATTTCAGCCGGCATATCGAACCAGTTGTTGCCCTTCACCGGAGAAGCATTGGTGATAGTTACATAGGTCTTGCCATCCGCGGGAACTTCAGAATATACATAGAACTTCTTGATGTCATCCGTGCCTAAATCAGCTACTTGGTTCAATACAACTTTATCCGTAGCGAGGAAGGTATAACCCGAAGCCAACTCAACACCTACATAATCATTACCGGAATTCAGTTTATAATCACTTGCACGACCCTTGAAGTAAGCATCACCCTTATATGCGCCATCAGCCGTTGCTTCAGTACCCGATGTCGGAGTAGCCTTGATGATACATACCGGATCTTTCTCCTCAACGGTAATAACAATCACGTCAGATGATGCTACAACGTCGCAGCCAGCCTCGGTAACGGTGAAGTAATAATACTGCGTACCTGCAACGGCCGTGCTCGGTGTCGGAGCTCCTTCCAACGCAACAGGGTTCGTACGCAATTCATCATCGCAGGAGTACCATGTATAGGTCAACTCTCCTTCGCCGGCTGCCGAAGCCTCGCCAACCAACGTTGCTGCTTCTCGACCTACAAAGTAAGTTCTGCTACCCGATTGCGTAGTGATCATCGGACCGTCACATGTTGCCTCCCATTGTGCATAAATCTTGCGGCTTGCCGTTGGGGTAATGGCACTTGTTACTGCATTACCGCCTGTAGATGCATCGAACCAGCCGAGGAAGTCAAATCCTGAATAAGTCGGTTCTTCCGGTAACGCGATAGCATCATCACCGCTATAGTATTTAATCGGTGTAGGTGTCGTCTCATTTTGAGCATCAAAGGTTACCAGATAATAGGTCTTCACAATTGCCTTGCTTACCTGTGCGCCTTCGTCGCAATAGGTCACGCCGTCCCCAGCCGGAACAGAAGCGCTCAAGGTTACCGTACCCAATGCCTTCAGCGTCAACGCACCTGTAGAACTATTTACTGCGATTACATCAGCATCGTCACTTGCGTAACTTACCGTTCCGTTGTTTGCACTTGCCGCGATATCTGCAGGCGAAGAACCAAGTTCATATTCCGCCGCAGGCTCAGCCGTCCAAGCAATCGTCTTCGGAGTACATGCCTGAATCATGGTTAATTTCATACTGCGCACCCAAACGCCATGCGTTCCGGTATTGATAATACTGAACGAATGAGCCTCAGCATTTGTAAACACATCCGTATAACAATCATCGGTCTTGACTTGAGGATCCTTTTCCAATGTCGTTGCATCTGCACCATCCAAAGAAATTCCACAAGAACCATCCTCTACTTTGCCATAGAAACTCATTGCTTTAATTGCATATCCGGGCTTAGCCGAAATAGTAATCTTACCTCCTTGCGTTGCTGTCGTATTGATGGAACTATTATCAGCCTCGGTACCTGCTGTCTTTTCTATATATTGGCTAAATGCGGATACTTTAGCTACTGTTGCATCACTTCCCACACAACTGCTTTGACCTGTCTTATAAACCAAGATAAGATCTTTTGTTGTTTCCACCGAGAAGTGAATGGTGTAGGTCTTGGTGGTTGTGCCATCTTCTGCGGTAACGACTACGGTTGCGTCTCCGGTAGCAGACGATGCCTGCGTAACCACAACGGACTTCACATAACTTGCATCCGTAGCCGTAGCGGCAACCGTCGGAGCAGAGGTTGTACCGAACGGGAGTTCTACGTTATAGGATGTTGTGGCAGCCGCAAAACCGGTTACCGTCTCACCGCCTACCGTCAAGTCACTCAATGTGGCGTCTGTATGTTTCGGACGGTCTTTCCATGTAGCCGTTGCCGTCACAGCCTCAGCAGGCATGGTGAACACACCATCTTCAACGGTTACAGAAGCACCGCCTACGGTCTTAGTAACAACCCACGCATCAAACTCCTTACCCGTTGGTGCCGTAAAAGTACATGCCGGAAGGGTCACTTCTGCGCCTTCCGCATACTTCAGCGTACTCATCGAACCACTTGCACCAGTGCCGGCAGCGAAAGAGAGATCGTATTTCACAACTTTTGTGGCAACCGTACCAGTAATCGAAATCGGCGATTTGATATAGAATGGTTTGTTGCCAGCAGGTCCGTAGAAATACATGCGGATATGTACTGTTCCCTCAAACTCCTTATCTGTAAATGCAGCACTTGCAAACGTTACTTCATTATCTGTATTCTTTTCGCAAGCCAATACATTAGAAGCAACTACTAAAGGTTGAGCGTCCATGATCTTCACAACTGCCTTCAATGCACCTGTCTCATTAAACGGATTAGCTTTGACAGTTACCGAAGAAGGAGTAAATGCATATCCGTTAGCAACGGTAAATTGTACATCTACATAATCATCTTCATCAAGAGCATCAGTGCTCGTACATCCTTTAATTGCGCCACTATAGTTTTCTTTCGTTCCGCTGAGTGTCAATGTGCTTAAAGTCAGCGAAGAGGACAAACTCGAAATTGTGCTTACGCCTGTGACCGTTCCGGTAGTAGTAGAACCACTCAATGCATAAGAAATAGTTGCCGTACCTGTTGCAGGAGCAACGACTGTGATAGTTTCCGATGTAGCTTCACCAGCTGCATAGTTGCCATTAGCCGCAATAGTAGCCGTTACGGTTGCAGTACCGCCGGCGGTAACGGCTGTTACTACACCGGTCGATGGATTGATTGTCAAACTACCTGCCGGCGTTACATCGTTGAGGGCGTAAGTTACCGCGCCACTACCTGCATTACCGCTTAAGGTCGGGGATAAGGTATTACCCACGATTACATTTGCGTCATAACTCAAAGTCGGGCTAATAGCCGTCAACAGATCAGCCGCCGTTACCTCAACGCTCTTTGCGGCACTCCAGCAGTCACCTGCCGTGTTATATGAACGCAGATAATATGTACCCGCTGCACTAACTTCCTTGCCATTCTCGGCATCGTACTCATCTGTCTTAGCCTCACCGCTTGCAGCACTCTGCCAGTACCAAGCGTCGCCGGTAACAGGCTCACCATCATCTTCTACTTTCAAGGTAATCTTTCCTGTACCTCCACTCGCTTCACCTTTCTCAATATCTCCCGGAGCTGTTGCGCCGCAAGGAGTAGCAGGAACAGCAACTGTACCGGAGATAACAATCGAAGTACCCAAACGCCAAGCGTTGGTTGCGCCATATACAAAGATCTTAGCAGTTACCGTACCTTCCAAAACAACTTCACCGGCTGCATCAAATTCCAATGTTACAGTTGTACCACCGTCAGTAGAACCGGCTGCCAATGCTCCTGTAACTGATTTGGAATTAGGAGTTGCAGCATTGTCCTTCAACTCCACTTCCAGCGTCTTCGCTGTACTTACCGCATTAGCTCTTACGCTTACTTCCGTTGGGGTAAAGGTGTAACCATCAGCGATTTTGAAGGTTAGTTCTACATATTTGCTCGCATCTTTAGACTCTGTAGTCGCCAATTTACCCGAGCAACCATTTTTATTAGCATTATCATCAAAACTTGTATGAGCCACCGATACGTCCGTTGCGTCATACAAAGCACCATTAACACGAGTGATCGAAGAGGTGGTTACTGTACCTGAACCAAAAGCTAACGCATAAGTCAAAGAGCCTGTGCCTTTTGCAACTGCATTAGCCGTCCATTGAGCGTCAATCGTCTGGTCGGTAGTCGCCGAACTACTAATCGATGAAGGGCTCCAGCCCGTGAAGTCATACCCTACTACATGACGCAGTTTAGCAAAAGAAGCGATACCTGTGCCCTCTGTATAAGTATCAGGATTAGTATTCGCTGCACCTTTCGTGTTGGTATAGTCAATAGAATGCGTCGGAGCAGGTACAGTTACCGTTGCTTCGTCAAAAGCCGAACAAGTACCATCATTATTGTCCGTAACTGTCCACACAAGGGTATATGTGCCGTAGGTATTCGGAGTAAAAGTCATCGTGTTGGATGAAGTAGTACCCAACTGATTTGTTGCCGTACTCGGCGATTCTGCTTTGATGCTCCAAGCGCCTGTATAACCTTCACCTGCCGCCGTTGCACCCATAGCCACTCCAACACCTACCGTTGTGTTTTTATCTGCACCGGCATCAGCTGTTGCTTCACATGAAGGATCATCGCCTCCGCCGGAAGAATACGTCAAAATGTCTATTGCACAAATATATAAACCAGAAGAACCCGACCCTGTCATCTTCAATGACGATATAGATGAAGTGCCATCAGGAATCGTATATTCAGCAATATAAATTCTTTTTGCAATCGTTGCGGAATATGAAGCAACTCCTGTGGATGAATTTACATCTAAAGAAAAGCCATTACCTGCTCCGGTATGACCATAATATATCTTGATTCTTCCGCAATCACTTCCATTACTATTTAATGCAATTGGTGTATTAGGATTTGCAAAACTAATATTAACATAACCTGTAGAATTTCCCGTCTTATAATAATTCGCAAAATCAGCATATAAATTACTACCTCCAGTTTGTTGAGTAGCACTACTTGCCGTCAAGGTAGCACCTGTCATTGATGTTTTAACCAAAGAGTAATAGGCACTTACATAAGAGGGGGCCTCAGCATCAGTCCAAGTAATGGATTTAAAATAAGATTTTGATACGTTTTGAATATAAATCGTAGTACTACCTGCTGTTAGACCTTCTAATTTTGCAGATGTCACTGATTTATTAGCCGTGTTAGTTACAGTAGCTAGAATGACTGTGCCATTTGTCCCTGTGCTAACTAAGGTTGTTCCTGCTGTCCCTGCACATTCAAAGGTCAATGTACCAGCAGATGAAGGCGCCGTAAACGTAAAATATCTAGATGTATACACATCGCTAGATACGCTACTACCACCATTAATCTTGATATAGGTTCCGTTAGCTGCCAACTCATCTCCAGAAGCTCCTGTATAGTAGAGTTTTGTGCTAGAATCGCTACCTGTAAATTCATGCGGATTATCTTTGGACAAATCAACTTTACTGCCTGAGTTTGCGAAACTCCATGTAATTGTTCCACCCCACGCATTGCCGATGCCGAGGGTCAGGATCATGAGGAGCATGGCGGCGTACTTCAGGGCCTTGCTGATTGGGGTGTGGTTACGGTGATCTTGGCTTTGACTGTCGGTTGACCGTCGGCTGACCGTCGGTCTACTACCTTTCCAGACAGCTGTCACGACTGTTGAACTGTGCGAATTACCCCCCCCTGTGTTTTGGGGTGTATTCGCATAAAAACAACTCAAGAAATTTGTAAATTTGTTTTTCTTAACCGTAAAGGTACGATTAACTTCGTTTTTCATGGTAAAGATATTTTTTAGTTAAACAATCATTTTGCTAAGTGTAGTTTGCAAATCGGGGGCAAAGATACAATAAAAAAATTACATACGCAAGCGCAGGAGCGTATACGTATGCAATTTTTACAGAAAGTTAACAAAAAGCGTCAATTATTCCACCAATCGAGAGTTTTTCCACTCAGACCAAGTGGCACCGAAATAGTACGTCAGCGTGTCGCCGAGGGTGTATGGACGAACGGCCACGAGGTTGCCATCGACGATGTCGGTGAGGGTTGCACCGGGCGTATGGACGGTGATGGAGATACGTCCCTGAGACGTGCTGCCGTTATAGTCGTAGTTCATCTGCGCAGCCGTCTTGTCGCTGAGTGCGTCCTCGGTGTAACGTACGGTTTCGGGGTCGAGGTACTCGACTTGGTCAATAGTGTCGTGCAAATAGATGCCTCCTCCGAGGAGTAATTTATGATTTTTGATTTCAAATTTATGATTTGGATCGGTCAGGACGACTTCGGCTTTGTTCTGCAGTTGTCCGGACTCGGCGGTGATGGTGATGGACTCATGGAGAATATGTCCGGCTACCAAAAGCGAGTCGTACTCCAGACGGAAGACGAAGCGGTCCGGCGTCTGCTCGAGGATTTCCCATCTATCGTATGGTCCTCCGATCCAAGTCTGGAAAATTGGTGATTGATTATTGGTGATTGGTGATTGTTCTTCGGTGAGAACAACTAAACCACCGCAACCACAAGTGTGACCGACTTTGTAGCAGTCGAGGCCTTTGCCGTAGTTGATGTGGTAGGGTAGGCCGAGGACGTGTTCGCGATAGTAGAAACTGTCCACGATGAGTTCCGGTGTGGCTTTGAGCCACAGATCGACTCCATTCGACGGATTCTCCGGTTTCAATGCCGGACCGTACATACGGAAAGCGGCGTACTCATTCTCCCACGCAAAATCATCCTTGCGTTCGGGTACATAGCGGCCGTACACTTTGGGCGTCACGACTTGCTGATGGCAGGCCGTGAGGCTCAAGAAAAAGAAGCAAAAAATGATGGCTTTTTTCATACTAAAAAAATTCAGATAAGCGTGATGGTCCTCGATTAGTCCTCGATTGGTCGCTGATTAGTCCTCGATTATACCTCGATAAGTACTCGATACATACGGTCACAATTTATTTGGGTTGGCGACCGATGTACGCCAAAATACCACCATCGACGTAGAGAATCTGGCCGTTGACGGCATCGGAAGCGTGACTCGCGAGGAAGACAGCCGGCGCGCCGAGTTCATCGGGCTCGAGCCAGCGTCCAGCCGGGGTCTTGGCGCAGATGAAGGAGTCGAAAGGATGACGACTGCCGTCCGGTTGGGGTTCGCGTAGCGGTGCGGTTTGGGGCGTAGCGATATATCCAGGGCCGAGACCGTTGCATTGGATATTGTACCCGCCATACTCGGAGCAGATATTGCGGGTGAGCATCTTCAGTCCGCCTTTGGCGGCTGCATACGCCGAGACGGTCTCACGACCGAGTTCAGACATCATGGAGCAGATATTGATGATCTTGCCTTCGCGGCGCTCCATCATCTCCGGCAGTACCGCTGCGGAAACGATATAGGGGGCCACGAGGTCGATGTCGATGACCTGCTGGAACTCCTCGCGTTTCATCTCGTGCATGGGGATGCGCTTGATGATGCCGGCGTTGTTGACGAGGATATGAATGGGGCCCACCTCGGCGTGAATACGCTCCACGAGGGCTTTGACGGCAACCTCGTCGGTGACGTCACATACGTAACCGTGGGCATTGTGGATGCCTTCGGCATGATAGAGCTCGAGGGCTTTGTCAATCGCTTCCTGACTGCGGGCATTGAAGATGATATGCTCTGCGCCGGCTTGCGCAAAAGCCTTGGCGATAGCAAAACCGATTCCGTAACATGCGCCGGTGACCCAGGCGTTCTTGCCTTCCAAACTGAATAAATTCATATATTTTTGATTTTGATTTTTGATTTTCGATGCAAAGGTACGCTTTTTTTTTGAAATATGCAAATTTATTTGCACATATTTAATTTTTTGTAATTTCGGCACGCCCCTTCCCTAAACAAGTTTAGGGCGGGTTCCCTCCGAATTTACGTTCGCTAGATGTAGCGAACTCCAACTAAATAGCCAAAAAGTATCATTTATGCGAGCATAATGCATAATTTTTGTCAATTTATTTGGTAATTCAAATTTTTTGTAGTAATTTTGCGCCCAAATTTAGTTTGCACGAATGTGCGCGTATGCGTAAATAGATGGAATATAAGTATATCAATAGGATTGATTCGCCGGCGGATTTGAAGCAGATTCCGATGGAGGAGTTGCCGGCGGTGTGTGCGGAGTTGCGGGATTTTATCATCGAAGCGCTGAGTAAGAACCCCGGGCATTTGGCATCGTCGTTGGGTGCGATTGAGTTGACGGTGGCGCTGCATTATGTGTTTGACACGCCGAACGACAAGTTAGTCTGGGACGTGGGGCATCAGGCATACGCGCATAAGATTCTGACCGGTCGTCGGGACCGTTTTCATACGAATCGGCAGTTTAAGGGTTTGAGTCCCTTCACGAACCCGATGGAGAGTGAGTACGATGCGTTTATCGCGGGACATGCATCCAACTCGATTTCAGCTGCGCTGGGAATCGAGATAGGTAACAGTTTTGAGGACGCTTCGCTACAGGACGGCAAAGCCTACAGGAACGTAGTCGCTATCATCGGAGATGGGGCGATGACGGGTGGTTTGGCTTTTGAGGGCTTGAACAACACGTCGATGGACAAGAATAATCTGCTGATTGTGCTGAACGACAACCACATGGCGATTGATCCGCTGAAGGGTGGTATCACGCAATACTTAGTGGACCTGACGACGAGCGAGATGTACAACAAATGGCGCTGGCGGTTGTATCAGTTGGCGGTGAAGCTGCACCTGATGGACGACAAGAAACGGCAGCGGATCTTGCGGCGGAACAATAACTGGAAGGCGGCGCTAAGTAAACAGGCGAACAATATCTTTACGGGTCTGAACATCCGTTATTTCGGTCCGACAGACGGTCACGACGTAGTGGGTCTGGTGCGGATTCTGAGCGAGATCAAGAACCACCGCGGTCCGAAAGTGCTGCATATCATCACCAAGAAAGGCAAGGGCTACGCGCCGGCGGAGAATGACCAGACCGTTTGGCATGCACCGGGGGAGTTTGACGTTGCCACGGGGCAACGAACCAATGGTGCTAATGGTGACGCTTCGCTTAATGGTAAAATGGTGATTCCGCCGCTGTGGCAGGAGGTGTTTGGAGAGACGCTGTTGGAACTGGCAAAAAAGAATGAAAAGATCGTGGGGATCACGCCGGCTATGCCGAGCGGGTGCTCGATGAGTATCATGCAGAAGGAGTTGCCGGAGCGGGTGTTTGATGTAGGTATCGCCGAAGGGCACGCCGTGACGTTTAGTGCGGGTCTGGCAAAAGCCGGAATGGTGCCGTACTGCAATATCTACTCGACGTTCTTGCAGCGGGCGTACGATAATATCGTGCATGACGTGGCGCTGCAGAACCTGCACGTGGTGCTGTGTATTGACCGCGCGGGTATAGTCGGTAACGACGGCGCGACGCACCATGGTCTGTTAGATCTGGCGTACCTGCGACCGATCCCGAACATGCAGATCTGTGCACCGCGGACGGCGGAGGACTTGAAGCAGATGATGATTCTCGCGGAGAAGATGGACGGGCCGGTGGCGATACGGTATCCGAGGGGGAGGACGACGGGAGATCACGAGACCACGAGATCACGAGATCACGAAGTAGGAAAAGGAATTAAATTAAGAGAGGGAAAAGATTTCGCCGTTCTCACGATCGGGGCGATCGGGAACGTCGTCGCTGACGCGATTGAAGATTTAAGATTGAAGAATGAAGATTTGAGTATTGCGCACTACGATATGCGGTGGTTGAAGCCGATGGATGAAGAGATATTGCACGAAGTGGGGAGGAAGTTCAAGACGATAGTGACGGCAGAGGACGGTGTGATTGCCGGTGGATTAGGTAGTGCGGTGCTGGAATGGATGGCCGATCACGGTTACACGCCGCACGTGATCCGTTTAGGAGTGAATGATCAATTTGTTGAACACGGCTCGACGAAAGAGTTGTATCATTTATTGAAATTAGATAAAGAAGGTTTATGCGAATCGTTATTGCAGGTGCCGGTGAAGTAGGCACGCACTTGGCTAAATTGCTGAGTCGCGAAGACATGGAGATCAGCTTGTTGGATGAGGATCAGGACAGGCTGGGCGATTTGAGTGCCAACTACGATATGTTGACGAAGGTAGGTAATCCGACGTCGATTCATGATCTGCGTGAGGTGGGTGTGAAAGACTGCGATCTGTTTATTTCTGTGACCCCGCACGAGACGGAGAACATGACGGCCTGTCTGATTGCGAACTCGTTGGGTGCCAAACGGACGCTGGCGCGTATCGATAACTACGAGTACCTGCTGCCGGAGAACAAGAAGTTCTTTGAGCAGATGGGTCTGAACCACCTGATTTATCCGGAGGTACTGGCGGCGAATGAGATTGAGGAGAGTCTGCGGACCAACTGGATGCGGTACCATTTGCATCTGGGTCAGGGAGCTCTGGAACTATGCGTAGTGAAAGTGCGTGAGAGCGCCAAGATCATCGGCAAGACTTTTGCGTCCGGTGTGTATAACCACGGTAAGTACCGGATCGTAGCCATCAAGCGCGACCAGGAGACGATTATCCCGCGTGGTCACGACACGGTGGAGGTAGGCGATATGGTGTACTGCGTATGTCCGAAGATTTATATGGAATACATGCGCGAGGAGCTGGGCAAGAACAAACGGGAGATCAAGAATGTCATTTTCTTCGGTGGCGACCGGATTGCGCGTAAGGCGGCGACGGAGCTGATCGGGGAGATGAACATCAAGGTGATCGAGAAAGACCGTGCGCTGTGCGACATATTGAGCGAGAAAGTGCCGGACGCGCTGATCATCAATGCCGACGGGTCCGATATGGATGTCCTGAAAGAAGAAGGCATCCAGGACGCAGATGCATTTGTAGCCGTGACGGATAGTAGCGAAGCAAATATTTTTGCCTGTCTGGCCGCCAAACGATTTGGGGTGCGCAAGACGATTGCGGAGGTGGAGAACCTCGATTATATCCCGATGGCGGAGGGTCTGGATATCGGAACGGTACTGAATAAAAAGACGATAGCCGCCAGTTACATCTACCAGATGCTGCTGGATGCGAGTGTGCGCGGCGTGCATAACCTGACGAGTGCGGACGCGGAGATTGTGGAGTTTGATGCGAAGGAAGGCAGTTTGATTACTCGGCACAAAGTGAAAGATCTGGAGTTGCCGAAGGAGGCGAATATCGGTGGTATTGTGCGTGCCGGCGAAGGCATTCTGGTGAACGGCGATACGCAGATCATCCCCGGTGATGTAGTGGTGCTGTTCTGCAAGAGTCATGTGATACGTAACTTAGAGCGATTCTTCAAATGACACGTACTTTTAACTGGCGAATCGTGTTCAAGACGATGGGTGTCTTGACGATGCTCGAGGCGATTTTCATGTTGATCCCGACGTTTGCGGCGTGGTGGTACCACGAGGCGGATTTCGGGGCATGGATCGTGTCGTGCGCCATTACGTGGCTGAGTTGCTGGTGGATGATCGGTGCGGGACGAAAAGCCGAACGGCGCGTGGGTGAACGCGAAGGGTACGTGATTGTTGCGCTGGTGTGGGTCGTTTATTCGTTGTTCGGACTGCTGCCGTACTGGTTAAGTGGGGCCCTGACGAGTATCACGGATGCCTGGTACGAGACGATGGCGGGATTCACGACGACCGGTTCAACCGTGTTCACGGACGTAGCAGTGCAGACCCATTCGGTTTTACTATGGCGCGCACTGACGCAGTGGATAGGCGGTATGGGTATCATCGTGCTGAGCGTGGCGATCTTACCGATGTTCGGTCTGGGCGGCATGCAGCTGTACAGCGCCGAAGTGACGGGCGTGAGTTACGAGAAACTGAGTCCGCGTATCGCCGACACGGCCAAACATATGTGGATCACGTATATCGGTCTGACGGTGGCGGAAGGATTGCTGCTGTGGTTATGCGGCATGGGTAAGTTCGATGCGATCTGTCACTCGATGGCGACGATCTCGACCGGTGGTTTTGCAACGCATAACGACAGCGTGATTGCGTACGGTCCGGCGATTCAGTGGATTATTCTGGTGTTCATGCTGCTGTCCGGTATCAATTTCACCCAACTGATCTATCTGTTTAGGGGCAAGCCGCGTCGCGTGCTGCAGGACGAGGAGACGCACTGGTACGTGAGTGCCTGCGTGGTAGCCGGTGCATTGTTGGCAGCAGGTTTGGCATATCACACGCATATGTGGTCGAGCATCCGCATCGGTTTCTTCACAGCCGTGGCGACGATCACGAGTACGGGATTTGTGGCGGCGGACTATATGGTCTGGCCTCCGGTGCTGTGGGTGACGGTGTTCTTCCTGATGTTCACCGGCGGTGCGTCGGGTTCAACCTCCGGAGGAATGAAATGGGTGCGTCTGGCTATTTTTGCCAAGGCGGCGCATGCCGAGATCAAACGTCGTATTCACCCGAATGCAGTTATACCGGTGCGGTTCAACGGACGGACGTTAAGGGAGCAGACGACCTCGAATGTGGTGGCGTTCATGTTCTTCTACGTTCTGATAATTATGCTGGCGACGCTGTGGTTCTGCGGCTGCGGCATCGGTTTCGATGAGTCGTTCGGTATCGCGACCTCGATGATCGGTAACGTGGGTGTATCGATTGGTCAGTGGGGCTCGAGCGGTTGTTACGCGGCACTGCCGGCGGCAGCCAAATGGGCGGCAACGTTCGTGATGCTGATCGGTCGTCTGGAGATATTCACGGTTTTGTTACTCTTTAGCCGGGCACTTTGGAAGAAATAATGCGTCCGTATCAAGTGCTCATATTTGTGGCTGTGGTGATGGCTGTCTTGGGAGGGCTGTATTGGGCTTTTCCGGGGGAGGCGTCGGAGCCGGAAGAACTAGTCGTCCTAGACAGCCTTGGAGGACTAGACGACCCAGTTGTTCCGGAAGACACTATTGCGATAGAGGAGCCGGTAGTGGAAGAGAAGCCAGTGGTGGTGGTACCGAAGGTAGCGGTGGATTCGACGACGGACAGTCGGGTGTTCTTAGAGAAATTTTATGCAGCACTGGAAGAAGCCGGCACGAAGAAAGTGCGGGTGGTGCATTACGGCGACAGTCAGATTGAGGAAGACCGCATGACGCAGCAGATCCGCGAGGCGCTGCAGGACAAGTACGGTGGATCCGGTGTGGGTCTGATGCCGTTGGCGCAAACGATTCCGAGTAGAACGGTACGGCAGGAGTTGCGGATGAACGACCGGTTTACCTTACCCGCCAACGGTCCGAAGCGGTACCTGGTGTACGGACCCAAACGCGACCAGCGTGCGGACGGTTTGTACGGTGTAATGGGTCAAGTAGCGGTGATGAATGACAGTCTGGTGCGCGGCAGTGAGGAAGTGACAGCAATCTGTACGCCGCTTGATGGCCGGAAACGGTATACCAGATGGCAGGTACTGGCGGACAGTTCGGTGCATTATGCCTTGAACGGCGATACGGTGAGTTTGTACGGACGGGGAAAAGTGTACGGTCTGTCGCAGGAGAGCGAGACCGGTGTGATCGTGGATAATATACCGATGCGGGGTTGCCTGGGTCTGGTGTTCACGAAGATGGATCAGGAGCAGCTGGCGTCGTTCTACGAACGGGAGAATGTGAAACTGATCATCATGCAGTTTGGTGGTAACGCGATCCCGTCGAATCGGAATCCGGGTACGATTAGCGGTATCGTGAAGGGTCTGCGCGAACAAGTGCGGTACCTGCAGGCGTGTGCTCCGGAGGCAAGTATTTTGTTTATCGGTCCGAGCGATATGCTGACGCAGGAAGAAGGCGAATGGATCACGTATCCGATGGTGCCGTATATGGACCGGTTACTGCGCAAGATGGCGCTGGAAGAGAATATCGCCTATTTCAGTTTGTACCGCTGGATGGGTGGTGCCGGCAGTATGCTGCGGTGGCAGGAGATCGGTTTGGCGGGTTCGGACGGCGTACATTTCACGCGTAGCGGTGCACGGAAAGCAGGGCGCGCTGTCGCGCAGTGGTTAATGGGTGAAGGGATGAATGGGTGAATGGTGAATGAAGGAGTTTTTGCAGTACATATTTGCATTTGATGCGACCCATCCGTTGCTGTTTACCCAGTTTTATTTCTGGGGATTTTTTGCGTTAGTATATGCATTGTTCGCCTTGATCATCGATCGGGTGCCGGACGCATGGGGAAGAAAAAAACTGCACTTGCGGAACGTCTATCTGATGTTCGTCAGTTGGTTCTTCTACTATAAGACGAGTGGGATCTTCCTGCTGATACTGCTGTTTGTGACGCTGAGCGATTGGATTATAGCGCAAGTTATAGTCAAGAGTCAAAAGTCGATAGTCAAGAGACTTTGGCTGACGCTGTCTGTGGTGATTGATTTGGGATTTTTGTGTTACTTCAAGTACGCGTATTTCTTTACGGACGTGTTCAACAGCGTGTGCGGAACGAACTACACGATTGTGGATAAGATTGTGCTGCCGGTAGGTATATCGTTCTATATTTTTCAGGTAATCTCGTACACCGCAGACGTCTATCGGGGACGGATTGAGCCGGTGAAGAATATACTCGATTTCGGATTCTACGTCAGTTTCTTTCCGCAGTTGGTGGCCGGACCGATAGTGCGAGCGGAGGAGTTTATTCCGCAGTTGTACAAACCGTTCCGGTTGAGCAGAAGGGCCTTCGGTATCGCGGTCTTCTGGATCATCAACGGTTTGGCAAAGAAGATCATTATGTCGGATTTTCTGGCGGTGAATTTGATTGATCGTGTCTTTGAGAACCCGCTGTTGTTCTCCGGGTTTGAGAATATGTTCGCTATCTTCGCTTACTCGCTGCAGGTGTATGCCGATTTCTCGGGGTACACAGATATTGCGATAGGCGTGGCGATGCTGATGGGCTTCTATCTGCCGATGAACTTCAACTCTCCGTATAAATCCAAGAACCCGCAGGAGTTCTGGCGGCGGTGGCATATGTCGCTCGGTCGGTGGCTGAAGACGTACCTGTATATCCCCTTGGGAGGTAACCGGACGATCCTGGGCTTCAAGGCACCGAGGTTGTGGGCCGCGAACTTCAACTCGTTCATTACGCAGATACTGGGTGGTCTATGGCACGGCGCCAGTTGGAACTTCATCATCTGGGGTGGTCTGAACGGCATCGGTATGATTGTGGAGAAGATCTGGCGGGAGATGAACTGGCATGTGCGTTTTGGTCTGATGACGCTGGCGTTGTTCGGGCTCTGCGTACTGGATTATACGACCGGTCTGCCGGTGTGGCGGATGTTTGCAGTCTGGACGGCATTGGTATGGTTCGGTACGGCGATCCGGTATATTTATTTTTTGTGTGAAGGACCGGAGAATAAGTTCACGAAAGCGATGCAAACGGCCTGGGCGGTACTGCAGACGTTTGTGTTTATCACGTTTACGCGTTTGTTCTTCCGGAGCAGCAGTAACCTCGATCCGGCGACGGCTAACGAGGTGGCGTGGGAGACGGCGAAGAATATGGTGAATCAGATCGGTGGGGCATGGAGCAATGCGATCATTCCGGCGTTTTTGTGGGAGTACCGGTACGTGGTGCTGATGTTCGTGGCGGGAATGATTATTCACTGGTTACCGACTAACTGGAAACGGCGCTACCGGCTGTGGTTCAGTGCGATGCCGGTGTGGCTGATGGTGATTGCGGTGTGTGCAGCACTGGTGGTGATTTACCAGTTTGTAACGGCGGATGTGCAACCTTTTATTTACTTCCAATTCTGACCGGTTTAGAACCGGAGCAAGTTATCTATGCAGATAGTTGGTATCACAGGAGGCATCGGGAGCGGCAAGAGTACGATTGCTGAGGCGTTGAGGCAACGGGGCTTTACGGTCTATGACTGTGACCGCGAGGCCAAGCGGATCATCGTGGAGGACGCTGAAGTGCGACAGGCGATTGTAGGGCTGTTCGGTGAGAATGCCTATGTGGACGGACGGTATAATACGGCGTATGTGGCGCAGCGGGTGTTTGAAGATGCGAGGCTGCGGGAGCAGTTGAATGCGATTGTGCATCCGGCGGTAGAGCAAGATATACGAGTTAAACAACCGGATTTTGTTGAGTCCGCTATTCTATACGAATCGGGGCTGGATAAGTTGTGTGCGAAAGTGATTGTAGTCGATGCACCGGAGGAGATTCGTCTCGCGCGTACAATAAATAGGAATTACGACGTGCGTGCCCGCATGCGTGCGCAAGCGATTCCTGAGGGAGATCTGAAAATCTGCAATGACGGCAAGGAGTCGATTGAGGCACTTGTGGAAAAAATAACGCATTGGATGTAGATTTTTTGACGGAAAAGGTATAAAAAGATATATGCAGTTGCATATATCGATTTTTTTTTGTACTTTTGCGCTCGCTTACGTTAAGGCTCGTGTGAGTCGCTACCCCGTAGCTCCTTGAACACTCCGCCTTACGCTACGCTCTCCCCATAGCAAACAGTCAATAGCCTGTTTACTCCGGGGACCCCAATGAAATAAAATCGCGTATGAGAATAGCATTGATTGGATACGGTAAAATGGGGCATATGATTGAGTCGGTTGCCCTGGAACGCGGTCACGAGATCGTGGCGCGTATTGACGCGGGGGATGCGTTTGACTTGAAGGACGCTGAGGTAGCGATTGAGTTCACTACCCCGCTGACGGCCAAGGATAATATTTTACGCGCGTGGGCGCAGGGCGTGCCTGTTATCTCCGGTTCCACAGGGTGGAAACCGGAAGAATTGGAGATTGGAGATTGGAGATTGAAGATTGAAGGAAGTCAAGTTATCGTCGAGGACGAGAATGGTAAGACGATGCTTGTGTGGAGCAGTAATTTCTCGGTAGGGGTCAATATATTCTTTGATCTCAACAAATGGTTAGCGGAGCAGATGAGCAAACAACCGCAATACACGCCGAGTATCACCGAGACGCACCATGTGCATAAACTCGATAAGCCGTCAGGCACAGCGAAGACGCTTCAGGAAGCCATCAGCCGTCAGCTGCCAGCTATCAGCATTCCTGTCGAGAGTATTCGCGAGGGCGAAGTACCGGGGACGCATGAGGTGAAATGGGACAGCGAGGAAGATACGATTATCATTACGCATGTGGCTAAAGGTAGAAGAGGTTTTGCATTAGGAGCCGTATTAGCAGCAGAAGAATTAGTATGAAAAGTTTTCAAGATAGATTAGCAGAGACCACTCGTGGCGGATGGATCCGTGCGGGTATCTGGAGTGCGCTGTATGTAGCGTTTGTGATTTGGGTTGCCTGGGGCGATTGGAAGAGTCTGGGTTGGCTGGTGTTGATCCCGCTGATTGTGGACGCTTTCACAACCAAGTACATCAACTACAGTTGGTGGCGCAAGTACAAGGACACGCGTCCGATGTTGTACACGGTTTGCTCGTGGGTGGACGCGATTGTGTTTGCTTTGGTAGCGGTGTATTTTATTAATTTGTACATCTTCCAGAATTACCAGATTCCGAGTTCGAGTTTGGAGAAGACCTTACGGGTAGGTGATTTTCTGTACGTAAGCAAGATGGCGTACGGTGCACGAGTTCCGCAGACACCGTTGAGTATGCCGTTGGTGCAGCACACGATGCCCGAATGGTTAGGGGGAGGTCAGAGTTATTTTTACCATCCGCATTGGGGATACAAGCGTCTCAAAGGTTGGACAAGTCCGCAGAAAGGCGATATCGTGGTGTTTAATTTTCCTGCCGGAGATACGGTTTGCACCTTGATGCAAAATCCGGATTATTACACGTTGAAGCATTATTATGGGGAAGCTTTTATCCGGCAACGCAAGGATGTGTTTGGTGAAATCGAGACCCGTCCGGTCGATCGGCGAGAGAACTACGTAAAACGTTGTGTAGGTACACCGGGAGACAGTCTGCAGATCATCGACAATATCATTTATGTGAATGGCGAACGCGAACCGGAACGCGAGGGTTTGCAGCTCAATTATTACTTGCAGACCGACGGACATATTTTTAGTGCGAAGTACCTGGAGAAGATCGGTATCAGTGTGGCGGATCGGGTGCAGGTGGATGCAACGACCTGGCATTTCCCCTTGACAGAAGCGATGCGGGAGGAGTTGAGTAAGAACCCGCATGTGTTGGCGCTGGTCATTGAACCGGAAGACCGCGGTGGAGCCGTGTATCCGATGGGGCATAATGAATGGACGCGGGATAACTACGGTCCGATTTATATCCCGAAGAAGGGCGATAAGATTCTCATCACAGAGGATAATTACTGGATCTACAAACGTATCGCCGAGGCATATGAGTTCAAGCCCATCACCATCGGAGAGGAGTACGAGTTTGGGATGGATTATTACTGGATGATGGGTGACAATCGGCATAACAGTGCCGACAGCCGGTACTGGGGTTTTGTGCCGGAGGACCATGTGGTCGGCCGACCGGTGTTCATCTGGTTGAGTATCGACAAAGACAGGCATAAGATCCGTTGGGATCGGTTAGGTAACATAGCAACCGGAAGATGATTTTACCGATCGCATATTTGGCACCGACGGATTGGTACAGAGCGTATCTGACGTGTCCGGAGAAGGTGGAGATAGAAGGACTGGAGAGTTTTGAGAAACAGACTTGTCGCAATAGAGCGCTGATCAAGGGTATCCGTTTGACCGTACCGGTGAAGAAAGTAGAGCATAAGCAGTTAACGAAAGACATCGAGATCAGTTATCAAACTCGCTGGCAACATCAACACTGGATCAGTTTGGTCAGTGCGTATAAAAACACACCGTTTTTTGATTATTACGAGGAGTTTTTTAAGCCGTTTTACGAAAAAGAATATAAGTTTCTTTGGGACTATAACAACGAGATTCATCAAACCATTATGCAATTATTGATGAATAGTCCAAAACGCGTAGAAGGCTTTGCATACAAGCCAACAAGCGACTGGAGAAATGAAGAATTAAACCGTTATTTTGGCGACGGAAAGAGTATATTAGACGTATTATTTGAATACGGAAATGAGACAGAATATCGATTGGAGTAGTTTGGGATTTCATTATACCGAGCCGGAGTATATTGTTCGGGCGGGGTATCATGATGGCGCGTGGGAGGAACCGTACGCCACGAAGGACAAGTATCTGCATTTGCATGTGTCGGCGACTTGTCTGCAATACGGACAAGAGGCTTTTGAGGGGCTGAAGGCGTTTCGTGGGGTGGATGGAAGAATCCGTATTTTCCGTTGGCGGGAGAATGCCAAACGGATGCAGCGCAGCGCGGAGGGCTTGTTTATGGCCCCTGTTCCGGAGGAGTTGTTTGGGAAAGCAATCCACTTGGCATTGGAGAAAAACCTGGATTTTGTACCCCCTTACGGCACCGGTGCAACTTTGTATTTTAGGCCTTTGTTGATTGGTACGACCCCCCGTTTGGGTGTCGGTCCGGGACGGGATTTTGAGTTTGTGGTCATTCCTTCACCGATTGGTCCGTACTACCCGGGTAAGTTCCACTGCACGACTTTTATCATTAACCGGTATGTGGATCGTGCGGCACCGTTTGGAACGGGTCAGTTTAAGGTAGGCGGTAACTATGCCTCGTCGTTCCGGGCGACCGAAGCGGCCCATGCCATGGGGATGGATTGTATCTTCCTGGACGCCAAGCAACACAAGTACATCGACGAATGTTCGGCAGCGAACTTCATCGGAATCCGGCGAGTCGCCGGTGACAGCCATCCATGCGGCGAGTATGAGTACCTGACGCCGAAGAGCTCTGCGATCCTGCCGAGTATCACGAATGACAGCCTGATGACCTTGGCGAAAGAGAAGGGCATGAAAGTGACGCGGCGACGGATACGATTGGAGGAATTAGCAGACATGAGTGAAGCGGCGGCATGCGGTACGGCGGCGGTGATTAGTCCGATGAACAAAGTGATTGACCCCGAACGCGGTATCACCTACTCTTTCGGAGACGAACCGGGTCCGGTGCTGAGCGGGCTCTATCGGGCACTGAAAGATATTCAGTACGGAAGAGCGGAAGACAAACACGGATGGTGCACCATCATTGAAGATTGAAGATTTAAGATTTAAAATTTATAGTTTATGTTTAAGAATCAACCAAAAGGATTGTTCGCGTTGGCATTGGCCAACACAGGCGAGCGTTTCGGCTACTACACGATGTTAGCCGTGTTTGCGCTGTTCTTGCGCGCTAATTTCGGTCTGTCGGCATCGGCAGCCGGTGCTATTTATTCGACGTTCTTGGCGTTTGTGTATTTCTTGCCGCTGATCGGTGGTATCGTGGCCGATAAGATCGGTTACGGTAAGTGCGTAACGATTGGTATCCTCATTATGTTCCTGGGTTACGTGATGCTGGCTTTGCCGATGGGAGGTATCGAGTCCGGTAACACAGCCGTAGCGATGGCGTTTATGATCGGTGCGTTGGTGCTGATCTCGTTCGGTACGGGACTGTTCAAAGGTAACCTGCAAGTGATGGTCGGCAATCTGTACGATGACCCGGCGTATGCCGATCGTCGTGATGCGGCTTTCTCGCTGTTCTATATGGCGATTAATATCGGTGCGATGTTTGCGCCGACGGCTGCGGTTAAGATCATGGCATGGGCACAGGAGAGTTTAGGTACGAGTGTTAACGACAGTTATCACTTTGCGTTTGCCGTAGCATGCGCGTCGCTGGTACTGAGTATTGCGATTTATTACGCTTGCCGTCCCTGGTTCAAGCACGTGGAGAACACGGCTAAGCAAGCCGCAGCGAGTGGTCAGAAAGTGGAGGAGTTGACGCCGGAGCAGACGAAGAAACGTATTGTGGCATTGTGCCTTGTGTTTGCAGTCGTACTGTTCTTCTGGATGGCTTTCCACCAGAACGGTCTGACGCTGACGTATTTCGCCAATGAGTTCGTGACGCCGGTAGTAACGGGTGCGCAGACGATGGCCTTTGATATCTGGAACCTCGTACTGGTAGCGATTGGTGTATATGCGTTGTTCGGTATCTTCGGTGAGGGTAGTCGTAAGGCAAAAATGATCTGGGCTTGTGTCGGTGTAGCGGTAATTTGTGCGTTGGCTTATAAGTATATGAATCATCCGGCCGAGTTGGGCATCTCTGCTCCGATATTCCAGCAGTTCAACCCGTTCTACGTGGTAGCATTGACTCCGGTGAGCATGGCTATTTTCGGTGCGTTGGCAGCGAAAGGTAAAGAGCCGAGTGCTCCGCGTAAGATTGCGTACGGTATGTTGGTAGCAGCTGCCGCCTATGCGGTGATGGCTTTCTGTTCGATTGGTCTGCTGAGTCCGACCGAGCAAGAGCTGGCACGTGTAGCGGGTGAGGGTACGTTTGTGAACGCGAATGTACTGATTTTGACGTACTTGGTACTGACTTTCGGTGAGTTGCTGTTGAGTCCGATGGGTATCTCGTTTGTCAGCAAAGTGGCTCCTCCGCAGTACAAAGGAATGATGATGGGTGGTTGGTTTGTAGCTACCGCCTTAGGTAATTTCCTTGTGAGCGTGGGTGGTTTCCTCTGGGGTAGCCTGCCGTTGTGGCTCGTATGGAGCGTGTTCATCGGTGTATGCCTCGTGGCTGCGATATTCATGTTCGCCATGATGGGTAAATTAGAAGACGCAACGAAGTAAGGGTGAATGGATGAAAGGATGAAAGGATGAATGAGTTAATCAAATATTTTGAATCTCTGGAGGCTCGTATAGCTGCACTGGAGGCCGAGGTGGCGGAACTGAAGAACCGTCCGTTACCGGAGCCGCAGGTGGTGGAAAAGATTGTTGAGGTCGAGAAACCGGTGGAGGTCATCAAAGAGGTGATCGTGGAAAAGCCGGTGGAGGTGGTACCGGAGCCGGTCGTTGAGCCGGTAGCGGAACCCGAACCCGTACCGGTGGTGGAGGAGGTTGCATCTCCGAAGGCAGCGGTGTACGGTAAGGCCGTAGACGATATCCGTCTGGCCATCTCCTTAGGAGACCGTTTCCTGTACCAGCGTGAGTTATTTGGTCAGAATGCGGAGTTGATGCAAAAGACGCTGACCGAACTCAATAACTTGGGCTCGTTTGAAGAGGCGATGAACTACATCAGCCGCTTCAACTGGGATCCTGAATCCAACAGTTACCAGCAGTTTATTGTGACCCTGCACCGCAGGTTCGGATAAATCAAAAATCATAAATTTGAAATCATAAATGCTATTTATCGTTCCGACACCGGTTGGTAATCTGCAGGACATGACGTTCCGTGCGATCGACGTACTGAAGCGAGTGGATTTGATTCTGGCAGAAGACACGCGTACAAGTGGTGTCTTGCTCCAGCATTTCGATATCCATACGCCCTTGAAGTCGCACCATAAGTTCAACGAGCACGAGACCTCGGCGGATATCGTGGAGAGGCTGAAAGCCGGTGCCAACATCGCCTTGATCTCCGATGCCGGTACGCCGGCTATCTCGGATCCGGGATTTTTCCTGGTGCGAGCAGCCGCCGAAGCGGATATTGAAATTCAGTGTCTGCCGGGAGCAACAGCCTTCGTGCCGGCACTGGTGGACTCGGGTTTACCCAATAACCACTTCTATTTTGAAGGCTTCTTGCCGCAGAAGAAAGGTCGTCAGACGCGACTGCAGTACCTGGCGGGGCTGGATCAGACCTTTATCATCTATGAGTCGCCTTTCCGGTTAGTCAAGACCCTCGAGCAGTTAGCTGCCGTCTGCGGAGAAGAACGCAAAGCGTCCGTTTCTCGCGAGATATCCAAGAAGTTCGAAGAGACGCAACGCGGCACATTAGCAGAATTGATTAATCATTTTAAAACCACTCCGCCGAAAGGGGAGATCGTGGTCTGCGTGGCCGGAACTGAAAACTGAAAGCTGAAAGCTTATTATGAGTGAGATGAAATCCTTGGCGAAGGACACCGCCATCTATGGGTTAAGTTCGATTATAGGTAAGTTCCTCAACTACTTGCTCGTTCCGCTGTACACGTATGTGTTGGCGCGGACCGATGACTATGGTGTTGTGACCAACCTGTACGCCTGGACGGCCCTGCTGTTGGTGATCCTGACGTACGGTATGGAGACGGGATTCTTCCGTTTTGCGAACCGTGAGGAGTACGATGCCAAGAGTGTGTACAAGACGGCATTCATGACTTTACTCAGTACGAGTACGCTTTTTGCGCTGGTGGTGGTGCTCTTCCAGCAACCGATAGCAGGTTTCCTGGGTTACGCAGACCATTCGGAGTTCATTGCGATGATGGCAGTGACGGTGGCACTGGATGCGTTTGCATCGATTCCGTTTGCGTACCTGCGTTACGAGAAACGTGCGATGCTCTTTGCGGCCCTGAAGTTACTGTTTGTGGTACTGAACATCGGCTTTAATATCCTGTTCTTAGTCGTACTCGGCAAGAACGATGTGTTCTATGTCTTCCTCAGCAATATCCTGGCCACGATCATCCAGACCCTTTGTCTGCTGCCGTTCACGTTACCGAGAGGTGGTCGGTACGATATGCAGACGCTGCGGGAGATGCTCCGTTACTCCTTGCCGCTCTTGGTACTCGGTGTCGCGGGCATCATGAACCAGACGCTCGACCGTATCCTCTTCCCGTACCTCTATACGGGTGCAGATGCCCAAGCTCAACTCGGTATCTACGGAGCTTGTTTCAAGGTAGCGATGGTGATGATGATGTTTACCCAGGCGTTCCGATATGCGTACGAACCGTTTGTGTTCGCCAAGCACAAAGACCGGCAGAGCGTGGAAGCCTACGCGGATGCGATGAAGTACTATATCATCTTCTCGTACCTGATTCTGTTGGGCGTGATTTTCTACCTGGATATCTTCCGCTATATCGTCTCGAGTGCGTACTGGGAGGGCCTGAAGATCGTACCGGTGGTACTCTGGACCTACGTCTTCCAAGGGGTATATTTCAACCTCAGCTTCTGGTATAAGTTGACGGACGAGACCAAATGGGGGGCGTATTTCTCACTCATCGGTCTGGGTATCACGTTGCTGCTGCAGATCGTCGGTGTACCGCTCATCGGATACTGGGCAAGTTGCGGTAGCAGTCTGGTCTGCTATTTCGTGATCATGCTGCTGTCCTATGTCATCGGTCAACGCAAAGCACCCATCCCTTATGACCTCAAACGTATCGGCGGGTACACGGTGCTGACCTTGGGTCTGCTGGCGGTGTACTATGCGATCCGCCTGTATTATGTACACAACATGTGGATACTGATGGGTATCGGAACCATACTCATCGGCATCTACCTATTTATATTAACCCGTAAAGATTTTCCTATTCAAAATGTTCTCAGGAATCGTAGAAACAATGGCTCAGGTCGTTAAGATTGAGACCGAGCAAACCAATAAACATTTCACCCTTCGTAACCCGTTTGGGGAGGCATTGACAATCGACCAATCGATTGCGCATAACGGTGTGTGCCTGACGGTGGTGAAGATCGAAGGGGACCTCTATACGGTCACAGCGATGCAAGAGACGCTGCGATTGACGAACCTAGACCTGCTCCGGGAAGGAGACTGGGTCAATGTAGAACGCTCGATGCTGATGGGCGGCCGTCTGGACGGACATATTGTGCAGGGACATGTGGATCAGAAAGCCACCTGTATCGAGGCCAAAGAAACAGACGGCAGTTGGTATTACCGCTTTGAGTACGACTCGTCCCGCGAGATGATCGAACGCGGCTATTTCTGTGTGGATAAGGGTTCGGTCACGATCAACGGTGTCAGCCTCACGGTTTGTGAACCGGATATACAGGGCAACAAAGGCTATGTCTCCGTGTGCATCATTCCTTATACCGAGGAGAACACGAACTTCAAATATATCCAACCGGGTACGGTCGTCAATATCGAATTCGATATCCTCGGTAAGTACCTCAGCCGTTATGCCGCAATATTAAACAACAAATAACAAATAAAATGGACAAAATCAGTTATGCATTAGGTCTCTCTATGGGACAAAACCTCATGGGTAGCGGTGTAGAGAAACTGAACTATCAGGATCTCGCATTAGGCATCGAGGATGTGCTGACACATCAGCAACCGAAGATCAGCTATCAAGAGGCACAACAAGTATTGAATCAGTTCTTCCAGGAGTTGGAAGCGAAAGTAGCAGGCGCTGCTAAAGCAGAAGGCGAGAAATTCCTCGCTGAAAATGCGAAACGCGAAGGCGTAAAAGTAACCGCCAGCGGTTTGCAGTACGAGATTCTCGAACCTTCGCTGGGTCAGAAACCGAAAGCTACCGACACGGTACGTGTTCATTACGAAGGCACCCTCATCGATGGTACCGTTTTCGACAGTAGTTACCGTCGCGGTGAGTCTATCACCTTCCCGTTGAATGGCGTTATTGCCGGTTGGACCGAAGGTCTGCAACTCATGTCGATCGGCTCGAAGTACAAGTTCTTTATCCCCTACCAACTCGCTTATGGGGAGCGCGGAGCCGGTCAATCGATCCCGCCCTACGCCGCCCTCATCTTCACGGTAGAACTATTAGGAATTGAATAATCACGTGATCTCGAGATCACGTTATCACGAAAAATTGTAAATTATGAAGAAATTAAGTATTATCATCCTGGCCGCAGTTGCTATGATCTCCTGCGGTAACAGTTACAAAGCACAAAATGCAACTTTAGAGACCGAAGCAGACTCGATCAACTACGCACTTGGTCTGCTTAACGGTCTGCAAATCAAACAGTATTACCTGTCTAACGACAGCAGTGACGAGGCGGTGGCTGAGTTCATTGACGCCCTCGATGAGGCATATCTGAACAAGGAAGAGGAGTTAAATGAGATTGAGCAAGCCGGTCGTCAATTCGGTACTTCGATCAAGACCTTCGAAGAGAAGGGTCTGGCCGAGAAAGCCGAATGGCCGCTCAACGAGAAATTGTTCCTGCAGGGTCTGGTGAACGCCCTCTACGAGGATACAACCGTAATGCTGCAAGCAGACGCTGAGTCCTTCCTGATGGTTCATTTCCAGAATCCCCAAACCATGCCGGAGGCTAAGTTGGTTACTGCCAAATGTCCCAATAAAGCCAAGAAGGTGGAGTTGACCAACACACTGGATTCTCTCAATTATGCTTTTGGTTTTGCCAACGGTTCGCAAGTACGCGATTACCTGTTAGCGGAGGACACGACCGGTGAGGCGATTGATCAGTTCATCGACAATGTCAATAAGGGTATGAAGCAATCGGTTCGTAACCCGCAGATTGTGTCGATGGGTAAGAGCATCGGTAAAGCCATCCGTGAGCAAGAGCCGGTGGGTCTGCTGGGCATCGCAGGTCTGGAGACCAACTACGACCTGCTCAAACAAGGATTCATCAACGGTTTGTACAACTACACCGAGCAGTTTGATTTCCAGACGGCGAATGTGTTTGTTGAGAACGCTATCAACAACCGCAAGTACGGTGAGGCGAAGGCTGCAGGTGAGCAGTTCCTGGAGGAGAATGCGCTGCGTGAGGAGGTAAAGGTTACCGAGTCCGGTCTGCAGTACGAAGTACTGGTAGCCGGTAAGGGTGCTAAACCGACCGCTGAATCGACCGTCAAAGTTCACTACGAGGGAACCCTCATCGACGGGACAGTCTTTGACAGCAGCTACCAGCGTGGCGAGCCGATTGAGTTCCCATTGAATGGGGTCATCAAAGGTTGGACCGAGGGTCTGCAACTGATGCCGGTAGGTTCGAAATACAAACTCTATATCCCGTATAACCTGGGTTACGGTGAGCGCGGTGCCGGTGCATCGATTCCGCCGTATGCAACCCTCATCTTCACGGTTGAGTTGCTCGAAATAAAATAACCCGTAACCCATTATGGGCGTCATCGCTAAGCAATCGATTCGTGGTACGATAGTGACGTACATCGGCATTGCCGTCGGCATTGTCACCACGTTCTTCGTGTTAACCCGTTTCCTCACTACCGAGGAAATCGGGTTGGCACGGGTGCTTATCGATGCAGCGACGCTCTTTATCGGTCTGGCGCAGCTGGGTACCAACGCCAGCATCATTCGTTTTTATCCGTATTTTCGTGAGAAAGACAGCGACGAAGACCACGGTTTCTTCTTCTGGGCACTGGTCGTTCCGTTTATCGGATTTGTATTGTTTGCGATCATTTACTGGGCATGCAGCGCACCCCTTGGGGTGTGGTTTGGAGATAAATCACCGCTGTTTGTGGATTACTACTATTTTGTACTCCCGCTGGCGTTCTTTATGCTCTACCAGACCATTTGTGAGTCTACCTGCAACGTACTGATGCATATCGTGCTGCCCCGTGCGGTGCGGGAACTCATCGTGCGTGTCGGTCTACTGGCGCTTTACCTGCTGTACGCTTTCCGCGTGCTGTCGATGGACGGTTTTGTAGTCGGTCTCTGCGCCAACTACGCGCTTGCAGCAACGATCAACCTGATTTACTTCTTCTCCCTCAAACGGATTGTCTTGCGACCGGATTGGCAGTTCTTGCGAACTAACCCCGATCTGGTGCACCGCTATCTGCTGTACTCGGGTTTCCTGGTTCTATCGGCCGTGACCGGTGTACTAGCACCGACTCTGTCTTCTTTCTTTGTGACGGCTAAGATGGGGCTGGATACCACGGGTATCTTTGCGATTGCGACGTACATGGCGGTGATGGTCAGTGTACCGAATCGTTCGGTCTCTGCAATTGCGGCACCCCAACTGGCGCGGGCGATTAAGGAAAACAACCGCGAAGAGTGTGCCACACTTATTCGTCAGGTGACCCGTAACATGCTCCTCATCGGTGGGTTTATATTGCTGACGATCTGGGTCAATATTGACCTCATTTTCCATATTTTACCAAACGGCGCTACGTTTGCTACGGCCAAGAACGTGGTGCTTATCCTGGGTGTTAGCCAATTGATTTTGGGAACATTCACTATCTGCCTTACGGCACTTAATTATTCGCGGTACTACGCCGTCAGTCTGATTCTGTCGCTGATCTTGACGGTCAGTGCGATGTTGCTGAACAACTACCTCGTTCCGCTCTGGGGCATGGAAGGCGCGGCGGTGAGTAACCTCCTTTCGTACGGATTATATTTCGTACTGGCCATCCTGACGGTGGTACCGCTGGGTCATTTCCACGTTGTGGATAAAAACTGGTGGTACATCGCGTTGCTGCTCATCGCACTCTTCGCACTCAATACCTTATGGTGTATGTATGCGCCGGCGATGAACATATGGCTGGACAGCATCCTCCGCAGCCTCATCCTCATCGGCGGCGGTGCGTTCATCGCCTATAAAGCCAAACTTTCACCGGAAATAAATCAACAACTATGCGCTATTTTATAAGCTTCAGCTATAACGGCACGGATTTCCACGGCTCGCAGGTGCAGCCGAACGGAAACACGGTACAGGCAGAGATGGAAGCGGCTTTTGCAACCATCCTCCGTGCACCCGTGGCCCTGACCTTCGCCGGTCGTACCGATGCCGGCGTGCATGCCGAGAAGATGGTAGCGCATTTCGATAGTGACAAAATCGTGCCTGCTAACTTTGCTGCACGACTTAATAACCTGCTGCCTGACTCGATTGCGGTCTATGGTATCCGTCCGGTGATCAAAGATGCACATGCTCGTTTTGATGCCCTGGAGCGCACCTATTACTACCGTATCACCACCCGCAAGGATCCGTTCCTATATATCAACCATACGCGTGTAGCCGAGGGTCTGGATTTTGAGGCGATGAACAAGGCAGCCCGGTTATTGCTCGGACGACAGGATTTTGCTTCTTTCTGCCGCGCGCACACAGATTCCAAGACTACGATCTGTGACGTACGTGAGGCGAAATGGATACAAGAGTCGGACACGGAGTTTACCTTTGTCATCTCTGCCGACCGGTTCTTACGCAACATGGTTCGTGCTGTCGTCGGGACACTCTTTGAGGTAGGTAAACACCGGATGACAACCGAGCAGTTCGGTGAAGTCATTGCTGCTCATAACCGCTGTCAAGCAGGTCATTCGGCATCCGCAGAAGGGCTCAGCTTAGTAGAAATCATTTATCCTAAAAACTTATACTTATGCGAAAACTAACATTCTTGCTGCTGGCAGCAGCTGTCCTCGGTGCATGTAACGCGCCGCAGTACCAAACGACCAAGCAGAGCGACATCAACGCCCTCACTAAATCGGCATCGTTCGACATGCCGAAAGTGATCCTGCCGTCGTTCCCGGATCGCACCTTCAACGTGCTGGATTACGGAGCCGATAACACCGGTGTAGCGCTGGCCACCGAAGCGATACAATCGGCTATTGACGCGTGTACCCAAGTGGGCGGTGGTACAGTCATTATTCCGGAAGGAATCTACATCACCGGTCCGATCTCGCTCAAATCGAACGTACGTCTGTACACGGAGAAGAACTGTTTCGTGGTCTTCAGCCACGATCTGGACCTGTATGAGATCTACGACGAGTGGTTCGAGGGTATCCCGACCAAACGTTGCACGAGCCCTCTCAATGCCTTCGATGCAGAGAACATCGCCATCACCGGTCACGGTACGTTCAACGGAAACGGCGATTGGTGGCGACCCATCAAGAAGAACAAAATGGCGCCGGGACAATGGAAGAAACACCTCAAGGAGAAGGGTGGTATCGTGGTCAACGATGTCTGGTATCCGGACAGTGCGTCGGTGCTCGCCCAGAGTTATTGCGTCGATCAGAACGTGCCCGTCATCACCGATGACAGCTTATGGCAAGTCGTGAAATCTTTCCTCCGTCCTGTGCTGCTCCATTTCGTAGGCTGCAAGAACATCCTTCTCGAGGGCGTGACCTTTGAGAACTCGCCGGCCTGGAACCTCCATCCGATGTGCTGCGAGAATATCGTGATGAACAACGTCTCGGTGCGTAACCCCTGGTACAGCCAGAACGGCGACGGTGTGGACGTAGAATCTTGCAAGAATGTGGTCATCGCACATTGTTCCTTCGACGTGGGTGACGACGCGATCTGCATGAAATCCGGTAAGGATAAACCCGGTCGTGATCGTGGTATCCCGACGGAGAACGTGGTGGTTGATGACTGCGTCGTGTATCACGGTCACGGCGGTTTCGTATGCGGCTCGGAGATGTCGGGCGGTATCAAGAATGTGGAAGTGCGCAATAACCTCTATATTGGTACGGACGTCGGTCTGCGTTTCAAATCAACCCGTGGTCGCGGTGGGGTAGTGGAGAACATCTTCATCAACGGTGTCAACATGATCAATATCCCCAACGAGGGTCTGCTGTTTGACCTTTTCTACGGCGGTAAGGGTGCCGGTGAAGAGACCGAAGAGGAACTCGCCGCACGTATGAATGCCGAAGCTCCGCAAGTAAGCGAAGAGACGCCTGCCTTCAAGAACATCGTCATCGAGAATGTAAAGGGTGCCAATATCAAACGCGCGATCTATTTCAATGGTCTGCCGGAGATGAAGATTCAGAACGTCACGCTCCGCAATATCCAAATGAGCGCGACCGAAGGTGCGCTCTTCCGTCAAACGAACGGTCTGGTGATCGACAACGTCCATATCCAAGCGCAGAAAGGCGAAGCCTTCTCCCTCGCTCCGACGGTAGAGAATGTTAAGATCAACTAATAAATCCATCGAAATCTCGAGATCTCGAGGTCTCTTCATCTCGATAATAGCTCTGCTATGCGCGGCATGCCAGCCGCGCATAGCGACTTCCTTTTGGAAGATTGGTACCCCCGCGGACTCTGTCCGATCTGGTTACGCCGTCCTCTATGAGGGCGCTAAAATGCGTCATTGCTATCCCATCACCGAGTGGAGGACGACCGATGAGAAAGAGGATGTTTACCATTCTCTTCATCACCACGGTGTGGCGGTTGAGTCCGAACTCATGGCGTACCGGATCTATTTCGATCGCAAACAGACCATCGACCCGTACTGCAAACGCACGCCGCAGCTGGAACTCTCCACCAGCTACTGGTATCCCAACGACAGCCTTCTCGCCCTCGGTTACGGCGATGACATCCTCCGCGTCAGCGGCACCGTAGGCGTTGGTAGTGTCAAGTACTGGAACGGCAAGAAACACGTCCACATTGAACCTGTCGCTGAACGATCCCAGCGTATCGTTTCGCAGAAAAAGGACCAAGCTACGATAGAGGTAGCGGTAAAGGGCTGGCTGGTTCCTACAGCGAAGCGGTCTTACAGCGATAGCGGTCGTGTAACGGACATGACCGTCCGTTACACTATGAAAGCCGGTCATCGCGATATGCGCTGCGATGTCCTCCTCTCCGACACCGTCTCCGGCCTCTGCACCGGTGTTCAGACCATCCCAGCCAAAGGCGCAAATCTCCAATCTTCAATCTTCAATCTCCAATTACCAAATGGGACACTCTTAGTGTCCTTTGGTACCGATTGGCCGGTCAACGACTCCGCCAAGTACGCCAAAGAGACTGTCGGCTTGGCTGTCTTTATCCCTAAAGCATATGCCGGCGAGATTGTCCAAGACAAGCAGAATCTCCTCTGCCTATTATCTATCAGTCCGAAGGACGGTCTATCAGTGAAACGGTCTATTAGTGATAACGGTCTGTCAGGCGAAGCCGGTCCAGAAATGTGCCACGCACATTTCTATTTAACCTGTTGCGGAGCCACAAAAGAAAACCACCCCGTCGCAACAAGTGCTGAGGAGTGGTTAATCTATCTTCGCCGCTGGGCGAAACATCTCCGATAATTAGAAGGCCTTAGGCCGACGCTCAGGGGCTAAGCCAATGCCACTGTGGGAGCTACTGCCACCTAAATCAAACGTCATCATCTCTGAGGTTAGCAGAGATACTATTTCTATCGTCGGTATGTGATATTCTTTTCTCATTCAGCGTGCAAAGGTACTGCTTTTTTTCGATATACGCAAATTTATCTTAAAAATTTACACCTTTTCCTACGATATCGTACATCTTATCTTCCGGCGTAACGATGTAAAGTACATTATCGATCAGCACTTTGCGTACTGAAGGCTGATCACTGAATTCTGATTGCTCAAAGTCTGTTGTCACTTGCGGTGTTTGAGCTACGATACGCAGACCATAACCTTCGGTCGTACCCTTGGTCAAATCGAAATCGTACGGACTCATCGTGAGGTTCCATATGACGCGATTGTTCTGAGTCAGATAGAGCGTTGCATCCGCCGGTGCTTTCTCGATCTCCAAGGTGTAAATACCGGCAGCCGGAGCGTACAAGGACAAGTTCGTATTCGCCTTGTTGGACTGGAGCGGCATCTCGACATCGCAAAGCTGCATACCATACGCATTGGTCCATACTTGCGCAACCTTCGAATCGGTAGGAGTACCGAACTTCGTCAATTCACGACCGATACGATACGTATCCGTGGCGTCTTCTGAAGCACTGATGTAGAAGCGGTCGTTTACACGACTATCCTCTGTGGTTAACGCTAAAGTAAACTCATTAACTGTTCTTACTTCTCGCGCCGGTGCGTGCAGGATGTGGGTGTCGCCTCCATGTGTATAGTTCATCACAGAACTGATAGAAGGTGCTTGTACGAAGTATGCAGAACCTACCACATACGTGAACGTATCCATCGGAACGGCCGTATAGGAATTCGTAACGTGACTATATACCTGTACTTTCTCGATATCCGAGGCACTCAAGTTAATGTAAGACATCGTTCCGTTACCCAAACCATTCCAACCACGACCATTATCTTCTACCTCTGTATAAGCAAGAGGCGCAATCGTTTGGTTATTGAAGGCACCATCAGCCGTTTTCTTGAAGCGATATACATTGTCCACATCGTCAATCGTGATCGTGTAGCATTGACCCGGTTGCATTACTGAACGGAACTTCTTCCAACCGTAACCGGAAGCCAGACGACGACTCTCTGAGAAGTCCATAATAGCATAGTTCACTTCATTGCGAATAGTCTTCTCTTCGTGGGTACTATTGTCGAAACGGGTTACACCATTCAAAGCATCTACCGGGAACGGAACGGTAAAGTCGTACCATCCTTGCGAGCACTCACCCGAAGGATCGAGCGCCAAGTCGAAGTAAGCATTGCCGTTCACAACCAAAGTAGCAGGATTCTGTACCTGACCGGACTTGCCGACATTGTCCAAGTCTCCCAGTTTGGCATCCAGAACAAAATCATTTACTTGCAACTGACCCTCACCTAAGATTACCTGACCACCATTCTCCACATGCAGGTTACCGTATGTAGAACGATCCTCACTATTATGATTACCCGTCGTCAGGACACCGCCATCTTTGACTACAACATCAACACCTTCCTTAATAGTCAACGAACCAACAATTACCTCCGTCTTAATCTCTACATTCTCATTAATCAATACCGGATCGTCTATTCCCATCGGAACAAGATTTCCTGCCCAGTTAGCCTCTTCTGTCCATGTAGAATCATTATCTCCGTTGAATACGTATCCACCTGTCACTTGTACATTCAACGGAATCTCTTTTGTCTCATACCATTCATTATTATCCGGCACGAACAGAGCCGTTGCTGTCTGCAATCCCGGACGAAGGATCGTACTCGGTTCTTTCCACATAACCTGACCGGTTACTTCTACATTCGGAACATGAACATAGTCCATCATCGTCACCGATCCGTGGATGTGTGAGTGCTCCAAGGTCAACGGGAACTCAATGCCGTCAGCCGTCAACGTATTACTTGCAATCACCGGCATATAACGAAGTACGGTCAATGCAATAGGACCACAATTCACCTCGTTGTAGAAGTTGGCATTCTGCGGAACGAAGATCACATTATGCGTTGCAGGACCGGGTACATTAATCGTTGCACTATTAGCATCTTCCCAGTTGAAACTGCCCTGGATAATCTGTCCGTTCACCTCTGCGCTACCACCCGTGAGAGAAGCGTCTGAAAGAATACGTCCTACATACATCGTACCACCTACAGGTAATTCCACGATGTCAGGAGTCCAGCGAAGAACCGTAAAGGTGCGTTCTTCCGATACCGGCAAATAGGTCTCATTACCAGCCTGCGTAGCCGTGATCGTCACGCTCTCGCCTGCCTTATGGAGAACCAGCTTGTTTTGGTCATTGACCGAAGCAACTGACTCTTTCGACGAACTATAAGTTACCGCCAAACCGGAAGAAGCTGTTGCGTCAAACGTATAATCTGCATTTCCGTACATCTCCGTTGCATTAAACGACCAATCGATCGTCTGCGTAGCCCTCGATACGTGAGGAGCTACCATACAAGTAGCCGTGTTATACCAATCGGTATTCTCCGGAGTGAAGGTCACTTCATAAGCTACGTCACCTTCTGCTAATTCTGTCGAAGGATTCGTCCAAACGAATGATCCGGGTACAGATGCCGTACCATTCTCCGTCCAAGTTGATGCTGCCAGAGTTGCAGGTAAAGTGACATCAGAAGCCTTCGGATTCTTGGTAATCGTCGGAGTCACTTTCTCTATATGGAACGTATACGGTACAGGTTCTGCATCATAATACTTGTTATTACCTTCACAGCGTGCCTCTATCGTCACGTCACCATCCTTGATAATGGTCAATACACCTGTTGCTGCATCTACTGAAGCCACATCGCTACCTGCCGTAACGGCATAACTGATCGTCAAACCGGCTGCCGAAGCGGAAGTTGTAGCATCGAAGGTGACATTGTCCGTAGTATTCAGATTAAACGTCTCTGGATTCCATGTGATCTGTTGTTGATGCTTATCCACGTCTGCCGACAAATAGACATATACCGTATCCGTCAGGTTATGAACAAGCAGCGTATCTCTGTACAAATCCACATCATTAGAAAGGAAACGCACGCGCACCGTAGCCTTACCCTTATCACCGCACTCATTTCCGATAGTAGCGTCCGATACGATGGAGAATTTATCGCCATGCTTCAACTCTACATCCAACTGGTCGGTGATATTCGAGTAGTTCACCGTGAAGGTCTTCTCAACTACCACACCCGGCTTAGCCTCTGTGGTAGTAAGATCAATAGTATGCGTTTTCTTGTTCTTCGTATTCTCCAATTCCAGATAACGAGCAAGCGTCACATACGCGCCTGAGAATGCATGGATACCCGTCGAACCGGTCTTTTTGTAGATCTTCACTTGCGTTGCTTCACGACTCATCGGAATCGAATCAAATGCCTTGCGATTCGCATAATTCAAATCCAACTCCAAGCCACCCGATCCGGTCAATTCATGCCAGTTTGTACCTATCTTCTCTGCCACAAAGAGATTTCCGTCTGTCCAATCTTTTATCACATGAATTGCTTCTCTCCATGCTTCAAAAGAGAGGTATTCCGGCTCACCTGTCAAGTCATAAACAGTTTCCACACCAGAGAACGAACTGATCTCTGTAGCCATCGATGCCGATTTATTCTCCAACACCCACTTTTCACAATCCAATGTCGGTTCACGAACAATCACATCACGTATTACTGTCGCCTCATACAGCGAATCCGTAATACCATCAATGTGCGCAGTAAGAGTCGTATTACCTTGTCCTACCACGTGCAGTTTATTGCCCTCAAGCACTTTTACTACTGCTTCGTTTCCACTCGTGTAGGATATAGCACGGTCCGTGATTTCCACTTCTTGTTCGGTCTCCGGATCATAGTAACTAACCGTTGCATCAAAATCAAAGTCCGGCGTATTCTTCTCCGACAATACCGGGTCATCGGACCATTTCAGACGAGTAAAGGTCTGTGTCCAATGAATATGCTGAACAGCCAGGTTCGTTACCAATACATCTATCGTCGAACTATTGGAGTTATAAATCAAACTCTCCGAACCATCATATGAAGCGGTAATAGTTGCATTACCTTTCTTAAGCGGTTTGAGTACATTACCCTCCACATCAACTACCGTCGAGTCACTCGAAGTATAAGTCAATGCCACAAGTGCCTCTGCCGGATCGGTCACATTCTCACCACGCGACATCGGGCTCAGATTCTCCTTCCATGTAATTTCCGGAGTCACCTTGTTCGTCGTACCGGTCAAAGGAATTCGTTTAAGTTCTGTTGTTCCTTCCGAAATTACCAACGTCGCATTATGCGTACCGCCTGCTGTGTGAATATAACTTACCGTCACAGGCACATTCTCTCCATAACTGTCTTTCGACGAAGCTATCGAACTCGGACTAACCGAATACTTGCCGTCTCCGCCTTCGATACTCAAAGTCAACGGATTCAAGTTATACCAATCGAGAGAGAAACTCCTTGTCGTCGCATTGGAACCTGCGTCAGTACTTCCGAAATCTAAACTCTCCACATTGTTATCAATCGAAAGTTCCGTACGCTCGGTAATCTTCAAGTTCTTTACATATCCCGCAAAGTTACCTGTATAGCAAATACGAACTTTATTGGTGTTCGGTTTCAGATCACGACTAATATAACCCGGATTATTATTTTCTGCATCTGTCCAAATTGTCTGTTCACTCTCGCCTTCCGGATACTCAATCATATACCAGAAGCCGTTATTATTTCCACTTCCAGGCTTAACAACCTTAGCAGTTGCCGCACCCGATGTTACACCAGTAGTAAACGATACCGTTTTAGGAATACCCTCAAACTTCACATCAATATATTTATCGTTCCAGTTCCACGCGGGAGAAGAAAAAGCACCTGTTTCACTTCCACCCAAACGGATCGCATTATCGCTACCACCAACCCATGATACATCTCCTTCCGTCTTTTTTCTAACAGCAAGATACGTCTCATTACTCTTCACCTCCACTTGAACGTGGTTTCTCAGTTTGAGCACCTTAACGGTCTTGGTCGCTGTCTTCCCTTCGTATTTATACGTCGGTTTCTGAATAGCCGTAATAATCACCGCATTATCAGCCGTCTCCGCTGTATGCAAGGTCGTGCTGTCATTCGTCACCATTACTGCCGATTTGTTGGACTTATACGTAATGGCTCCATCCGAAGTAGAACGAACAGGATTCACAAATGTTGTGTTGAAATTAAGCGTATCTGGCAGACCAGTCCAATCAAATACCGGATCATATCGATTTACATTGATCGTACGCGTGATCGTGTCACCGGTCCATTTATTCGAGTTCACTTGAGCAATAGTCAGAACGGCCGAACCTTTGCCTTTAGCTACCCACTTGCCATTCTCTTTCGCAATAACACTCGGCTTATCGGAACTAATAACTACCGGCACATTCGTATCGCCATTAACCAACTCATAAATCGAACTCTCCGCTACCGAGTCATCTACCATCCAAACAGCATTATCATCTACCAACGATGATAATTCTAATTCTGTTTCATGCTTGCGTACATATAAGTGCAAATTACATTGATGTTGGAAAGTGATGCTATCTCCCGGTTCATTAAAGAAGAACGTCTCATCTCCTGCTACCGTTGCCGTCAATACACCTGTCTCATTATTATAGGTAAAGTGCGAAGGAGTTTCCGGATACTCAAAACCGTCAGTGATCTTATCGAACGTAAACGTTGCTGTCTCGTCCACCTCCAGATTCAGATTCGTCGTCTTTGTCTTATCCAGCAACACACCATTCAGATAGAACTCCGGAGTACGCTTCACCTCCAGATGATAAGTCTTATTATCCGACACCGACTCATAATAGTTCGTCTCTTCCGTGGTCACATACAATTTCGCAGTCTGCTCCGTGTTGTACTCCGTGCTAACCATTATTTGCTTATCGTCTTTCGGATTCAGACTAAACCAAGACGGATTATCAAATGAATAGTCAAAATCCACTTGATTCAGCGGAACATCTACCCCATTATACTGCACCTTCGCCATATTACTCAGCGTATTTCCCGAATAAATATGTTCCGGCTCCGCAAATACAATCGTCGGCGTACGCTTACCAACAACGACATCAAACTCACGAGAAACAGCTCTATATTGTTTCGTTGCTGCATAAGTAGCGCGTACGCGGTACGTCCCTAATTTAGTTGCCGAGAAATTATTAGCGGATATAGTAGCGTTGGATCCTGCCTCATACCCTGCTTTCGTTACCTTCTCAAATGTCAATGTCTCACTATTTCCATCATAACCGCTGACTAACTTGCTCAAATCGGTAGTTACAACATCGTCTCCGATAGAAATATCTACACTTCCATTAGTCGCCGTAAATGATGGAATCAACGGATTAACCGTAATGGTTAAATTTGAGCTCCATGAAGATGTTACATGGCAATTATTTTCGGCTTTTATTTTTGCTTTAATCTTATACGTACCCGAATCAGTAGCATAGAAATTATCACCCGACATTACACCCTTATTATTCGGGTTCGAATCAAATGCATACTCAAAATAACTACCATAATGATCACTCGTTGAGAAATTATCCTTGTAATTTATAGTCGTCGGATTTGCCGTATTTGCAGGCAAAGTTACATTTACCGTTTCCGTCTTCGGACTCACTCCTGGTGCATCAGGCGTAATCGTATAAGTTATGGAAATATCTCCAATATAATAATCAAATTTATCATAAGATCTTGTAAACAACCCATGTCCTCCACATGTATTTTTCAAAGTTAATATAATTCCACTTGAAAAACCATTGTTATTTGTTTCTGAGAATGTCGTATAAGTAGTACCTATACTACCTATATTTTTTGTTGTACTATTGAAGACAGCTTTCATCTCGTCGGTTCTTCCGATATTTGACGTATAACCTCTTACTCCAAACTCGATTTTTGTAACTTTTATGCTACATCCACCATTAGACTCCCATGTAAAAGTACATTCTTTTGTCTTTCCATGCTCAATGCTTCCTAATTCATAAGTGTATGTAGGCCATCCAGCATTAGAGATATTTGTGCCACTCGCAGTAAATGTAAACGTAGCATGATTGCCAGACATGACAATTTTTCCATTCTTCACATCATTTGAAGAATTAGCAGAGGATACACTATTTCCCCACGCACTCTCATTTACACCAAACAAGCTGATCATAAGTACAATCAGCATAGTAAACAGTGAGTTTCCCGTGGTAATCCTAGACTTTACCCGATTCATTCCCGATCCATTCCCGGTCCATTCCCGAGAGATCATATTATTTACCTGAGTAAATTTTCTCATATCTTTCTTAACCTTAAATTCGATTGTTTGTTGATTTTTTTGTCGTGTCGCTGTGTCGCTCTGTCGCTCTTTTAAAAATCTGTCGTGACGGTTTGACGGTTTGACGGTTTAAAAAAATGTCGTGACACTTTGAAACTTTGACACTTTTATCTATTTCGCTGTTTTACAGCATCTTATCTTTATTTCTTCCTTTTTGAAAGTGTCAAAGTGTCAAAACGACATTGCGACATCTTCCTTTTTTTGCTCATTTTTGGTCCTTTGGGACTAATCCTCTTCTTTGTCTTCCAATTCCAATCTCGGTTCTTGTCCTTCGAAGAAGCGCTTTGCGCTCAGCGGACTTACCACCTCTCTGCCGGTTTTGGCTTCTAATTCTTTTCGTGCCACTCTCGCTACATCTTCTCCCTCAGCCGCACATTGTTTGTTTTCATCTAACGTCTTCGGATCACGCGCTTTCGTAATACTCGTTGTCGATAACTCCGCTAACATATTCAGCACTAATTCCTCATTGGTCATATTGTCGCGCAAGTTCTCTTTCTTTAGCCCCTTAAACTTCTTATACTGCCGCGCGGTCTTTCCCGACCATGCTTGATAGATAATGTCCGTCAGCGTTGCATATTCTTGCCCCTCTTGCACTCCGTGCTGATCCCATTGGTCTGTCAAGTCCTTGCGAATCTCAATACTCTTCAACCGCTGATTAATCCAGTTGTCCGAATACCCGAGACGCTTATAATCCCGCAAAGCCTGCTGAATACTCAATTCCGGATCCTGCAGTTGGTTCAAACGTTCTTGTCCTACTCGTGCCAGCCACAACTTAAACGGCTCCGCTTTCTTACTCGGTATTGATTGTATGAGGCGCAGAATTTGCTCGGTATCCGCCACATCCGTTAAATATCTTTTACCATCAGCAGCTTGCAATTTCAGTTGTCCCACGTTTTGGGACAACTCACTTCCCTCAGTCTCCAATTTAGTTTTTAAGGCATTCCAGTATTTGCGTGGACGAGGACTCTTTGTCAGTACGGCAATGACATCCACCACCGAGAAGAACCATTTCTCTTGGTCCTCATCCCAAACGGTGCGTATCTTCGCTTGCTCGAATAGTTTTATTACTTCCTGCTGTGGCATATATCTCCTTTTCTTAAACTTTGGCAATCTGCTAAACGCACTTAACAAAATGTCCTATTATTAAGATTTTGCTAAATACATTTACTTGTTTGCCGCTTAAAAAGCGTGCAAAATTAATATTTTTTTTTGAATTGTGCAAGTTTTCTCACGTATATACGCGCGCAAAATTAATAAGGTATAGCCGATTCTTAAAAAATGAACATAAAAAATGCGACATAGATCACTCTATGTCGCATTCATCTTAATAAACGGAAATTTTACTTCACTTCGCGTCCCTCTGCGGTGAACAACCGCTCACCACGACGGATGTACAGCGTACCGTTACGGAACTCCTTAACAGCCTCCGAATTGGCATTTACGCGCTCCAGAGCCGTCGTCTCTCCCGGGTTTTGCTCCTTCGGAGTAACCGTCACAATCAGTTCGATATAATTCGGACCGCATACAACGGGTTCATCAAAATACTGATGGAAGATTAACTCGGAAGCATCCTCGCTTTCTACAGTCGGATACGTGCCGCTAACGGTGTCTTCGCCAATAACCCACTCGCCTTCCGGAAGGATCACTTCGTTACCGCTAACAATCGTATCATACAGTACTATCAGATCGGTCGTCGGAAGCAACATAGCTTCTACGTAAATAATCGTGTCGCGTACATCGCCTTCCGCGTAGATCGTATCCAGCGCGTTCTCATAGTACCATTTGCCGCGGTATTCAGCCGAATCACCGGTACAGAAACCGATCGGATAATATACCTCCAGGGTATCCATCTTGTTGACGGTCAGCGTCAGGGTGACGGTCGAGTCGCAACCGGCTGCATTCGATGTCACAAAAATCACCGTGTGTACGCCTACGGTCGAGTCCTTGAGCGAGATTCCGTTCCACTCCGCATCATCGCCATAAACGATGGTCTTGGTATCTGTACCCGTTGTCGGCTGCAGAACAGTTACGGTTACATTATAAACCGTGTCACACGTAGCGCCCGTTACGTTCACCGGATACGTTCCTGCCTCTGAATATTCCACACCACGGAAGAAATCCGACCCTCCTTCGCAGAACTGCAAATCTACCGGCACATTCAATGTCTCCATCTTATTTACCGTCAGCGTCAGTGTGATTGTGTGCAGACCACCGGTCGCATTCGTTGTCTCAAAAACAACATAATGTACGCCTACTGTAGAATCTTTCAAGGCTATTCCATTCCATTCTTTTTCATCTCCATATGTAATCGTCATATTCTCTTCCGCCGAAGTAACTTGTCCGGCAATTGTGAACGTACGAACTACATCCGCAGCGGCATTGAACTTATAGTTACCTGCTTGCTTAGCTGTCACCGACACTTCGCCTGCATACAGCTTAACAAAAGAACCGTTCTCAAATTTCAGAACGTCAGGATTCGAAATTTCGTATGTTACATCCAAACCGCTGGTCGCACTCGCCAAAACTATTGCATCTTCCCAAGCATACTCCTCAGCCGGTTCCCAGTTGATAGATTGGTCTACTTTAAGACCCGTACCGGTTACATTAAATGTACATGTGTTTGTTCCGTCAGAAATGGTTATAGTACCTTCATATTCTTGCTCTGCTTGTGGACAGAAATATACACCGAAGTTATAATTTGCCACATTGCCCAATTTGCTTCCGCCGGCTTCACCGTTACCAGTCTTTGTAGCACAAGCGTTAGCTCCTACTGCATAGACTAATGCAGCTGTATTATCTGCGCTACCTACGCGGAATACTTCAGGAATGCTACTGGTAATGGTCAAATCACCGTTGGTATAGAACGAACGGAAATTTACCATATACGGCTCGGACACTTCATCAATAGCCAACTCACCGAATGCTTTGTCTTCCCAGGTGGCCTTTCCATTAACGGTGCCATTCTCAAATAGAATGTGGTGCTTCATCGGTAAACGCAAATTAGCGACCGTACAACCATAAGTGGTATGCATTGAGAATTTGAACTTGCGCAAAGTATTTGGATTCTGTACAGAGTAAGACTCGTTCTGGAATGAAGTTTTATCTGTACGCACGCCATACTCAACTACTCGAGTTGCCTCCCCATACGAACTGCCGTTTGTACTCTCGTAGAAATCCAGATCCAAACTTCCGTAGTTGTTTCCAACAAAGTACTTACGGTTTTTGCATTGAAAGGTCATCGTGGACTCTGAAGGAGAAAATACAGTAAACTCTTGTTCCTGCGTCTCGTCTCCCCATAAGCCGCTAACCGAAATGGAATATTCCTGATTCGATAATAACGAATACCACTGTCCACTGTAGTACGATTGAGCAGATACACTCATTGCCATAAAGGCAAACAAAATAGTAAATAATTTTTTCATACTTTTTTATATAAATCTTAATATTTGCACCAAAAAACGTACAAAATTACAATATTTCTTTGAAATATACAAAAAAATCGCACACTTTCGCACGCGATTAATAATAAGGTGTAGCCGATTCTTAAAGATAAGACCGTTTGACTGCCAGGATACAGAATACAGAGTACAGACCTATTATGCTTCAATGACTCCTGCCTCTTTCCAAGACTCAATCGTAGCCGTAACATCTGTCATGGCCTGTTCGGGGCTCACTTCATACTCCGCACAGAGCGCTTTGCAGAGCGATTGGGCATCAAACTCCCCTTTCTCGGCTTCGCTCCAGAGGAAAGCGGCTGTCTCATTGAGAGTGATCATCTTATTGAAATTGATGAGCGCCATCGACTCTCCCACCAAAATGTACTCGTTGCCTAATTTACGCAACTTAAATCCTTCAATTGTTCTCATATCATTTTTATTTATATAGCCATTTCACTGCAGTGTGCCGATAGATTTTCAGCAACCATTTCCGTACCGGCTTAAGGGCGAACCATAACTTGCCTCTTGTCAGCATCTTACGACGACCTTTCGGGTTCTCAATTCGTATAACCCGACCTATTACATCCGCCGCCTTACAGCGTTCCTCTCCAGCCAGATTGCCGTCCCCCTGGAGCACGAGCGTCTGCCCTTCTATCCGAATCAAACGATGCAGCACGTACGTCTTATGTCCGCAGAGCGTCTCTACTTCCGCCAGTAAGATATCGCCCTTTCTCGGTTCACGCTTCAACGGCGCCAGGACCACGCTATCACGATCGCCCTCGATGAACGGTCGCATACTCACGCCGGACGGCGTAAACCGCACCTCTTTCCCTTCAGCCAACAAACGAGCCAACTCCGGAATCAATATGTCATTCGCGATCTTCATTATTCGACGTATCGGAAACAGTTACATTTCTCCATAAAATAGGTAATGGTCCGGATAGCAACGGTAGGAGTGTAGGTATTGGTGATTTTCACATAATAACTGTCGTGCATAATAGATGGGATATCGATGGAGCCTTTTTGATAAGTACTTTCAACAGAGACCAATTCCCATTTAGCACTATCCTGCGAAATATAAACTTGTACATTTTCGCATTTTGAATAGGGATCATGGGTGATCTGCAAACCTACCAAATCCGATATCTTTGTGGTTGTTACCGTTCCGTTTTTAGGTAATATAATAGATACCTTACCACCAATAGAGGGGAGGGGGGGATATAAACCAAATACGGCATCTTTATGTCCGGAGCAGGTATAGGTCACAAAATCCGTTGTACCTACCCGATTGTCCGGGGAGTACGTCAGCTCTTTACCCGAAATCTTATGAAATTCCTGTTCCTCGCTCCATCTCTGCGCGTTGGCGCAAAGCGGACAGAGCGTCAGTAAGCACAAAGTTATATATACATTCGTTCTTTTCATCCGTGATTTACAAATCGGGTGCAAAGGTACTACAAAAATCGCACATACGCAAATTTGAAAGTGTAAAAATTGACGATTTATGTAAAAAAATGCAAAATCTTCACCTTATTATTTGCGTATGTGCGCGAAAAGCAGTATTTTTGTACCCGATTTGCAAAGTGAATATAGCAAAACTACAAAACACAATAAAAACCAATTTTTTCGTTTAACCAAAAACATTAATGAAGGTTCGTGCAAGTCGAGTGTAAGTTCGCTTACGCAACTCGACGAAGCCGAAGCTCCAAAATTTTAAAATCTATTAAAATTATGAAAAAGATTTTCACATTAGCTCTATTAAAATTATGAAAAAGATTTTCACATTAGCTGCTGCCGTTCTGGTTGCACTGACGATGAATGCGCAGACAACCGAATTCCTTTGGCAGTATGACGGATCTTCTATTTATGGAGACGGTAGCAACAATGGTATTTTCGATGTTGCAAATGATGCTAACGGCATTGTTAAATTCGTTACCTACGAAAAGAAGAAAACATCTGCTGATGGCACGAGTGCCTATGCAGCAACCGTTACAGACGATGACCTGAAACCGGCTATCACAAAGGTCTGCAAACTGGGTAACAACGGTGCTCATCTCCGCATTTCTCCTGCTTCCGGCAACTTCCAAGCAGGTGACACGTTGTTTATCTGCGGATACAAAGAGTACATTGTTTCCACATCTGAAGACCCTACCAGTACTGCAAAAATCACAACGGCTGATGGCGGTGCAGTTATCATTGCAGAAGTTTTAGCTACTGGAGACGCTAAAGGCAGTTGTGCAGTTGGCTATGTAGTTCTTCCTGAAGGTTTTGCAGAGACTAATGAGATTTACATCTCTCGTGCCAATGGCAATTCTGCTGGTGTAGCAGCTATCAAAGTGGTTCGTCCCGAGCAAAAGACCATCGTTTCGACGGTAGAGACTCTGACGGCCGTTACTATTAACGACGTAGCTATCAGCGCAACTGATCTCGCCTCTCTAGTATCAAACAAGTATCTTTTCCTTGCGGATGCGTATGTTACCGCTCCGGTCGTTAAGTTCACGAAGCACACCGTCATCACCTACGATGATCAATCGACCAAGGAGAAAGACGAAGTCATTGAAGTAACCTCCCAGCCAGAAACTACTACATGGAGTGCTTCTGCTACGATCAATGGTAACTCATACTATGTATATACTTCAAAAGCTGCCAGCCGCACCGTTACCTACATGTATGGCGAGCAAGTTCTGGGTACTGAAATCGTTGCGGCTAACGGAAATCCGGCAGAATACGCACAATATGAGACCATGCCTCTTGCAACCTTCGGCGGATGGTACAAAGACGCTGATTTGACCCAGGCTGTAGCCAATATAGCAGCTGAGGTTATCTCTGTTGATGCTATCTACTATGCTATGTTCACAAAGGCATACCTCCACGCGAATGTCAATATCGAGCAACTCGTTTTAGACTACGGCACCAGCTATGACATCCGTTCCGCTCTCACCGCTGCAGGTTGGGCTTATAAGGACCTCAACGATCTGGATACACTCAACGATATCGAGAACAAAACAGCACGTAACGAACCTTTCTTGGGGCTAAAACTCAAAACCACAGGTGCATACGTTCAAGGTTGGCTGCCGTCAGACGGTCTGCTGATTGTGAAATTCGGTAACGTGGGCTGCGATATCAAGGTAACCGTCAAGGGCGCTAACACCGACCTGGAAGCAACCTACACCAAAGACCAATTGGCAGAACAAAATTATGAATTCCCCGTATATGGTTTCACCGAGGAGGTATTGGTAACATTCACCACAACCGGTAGCAGTACCGTTGTACTGAAACAGCTAATGATGGACGAGATTGCTGAGGTTACTCTTCCGGCTCCAAGTGCATATCTGGTATCCTGCGAAGAGGCTGAACACGGAGAAATTAAGGCTTCATGGCCGAATAAGAAATACCGCACACCGATAGGCGAGACTGTTACCCTGACCGTAACTCCTAATAGCGGCTACAAAGTAGTTGACGTACAGGTTGACGGCGTTTCACTGAACGCAGTTGAAGGCGTTTACTCATTCGTTATGCCGGCTAAGGACGTTACTGTAACCGCTTCCTTCGAGCAGGATGAAGCTTCTGCGATCAGCAACACCAACGCTAACGTGAAGGCTGTGAAGGTGGTTCGTAACGGACAACTCTTCATCGAGAAGAATGGTGTCGTTTATAACGCACAAGGTGCAATCGTAAAATAAATTTATATAAAAACCAATTTTTTCGTTTAACTAATTAAAAAAACAATGAAAAAGATTTTTACATTTGCTGTAGCAGTATTGGCAGCAGCAACAATGAGTGCTGAAGTTATCTATGATTGGGCAGGTCACATCGGTACCACCACTATTCAAGAAGCAGAACAAGGCAAGATTGACTTAGCAAGTTCCGTTAAAATTCATGGAAATCAAGATCAAGTGAATGCTATCAAATTCACGAAAGGTTATTCGTCCAGCCAAACCGTTGAGGGCGAGAAAATTTACTCCTATTTCTATATTGTCATCAAACCCGCAGAAGGAGGCTTCCAAGCGGGTGATGTTATCAAATTTAAAGGCGCCATCAACAACGCTAACGCGGAAAAATATGCTGCTTTAAGAGTTCGTATTGATGATATGGTAGATATGTGGAACTCTGATAATGTGGTTAATGGCCAATTATCTGCAGACGATCCTGTCGAAATGACATACACATTAACAGAAGACGCTACCGAGCTGCACGCAGGTCGTTATGGTGATACCAACTTGTTCGTTATCGATCTCAAAGTTGAGCGCGGTGGCGCAGGTACCGCTGTCAACAACATCGAGACTGCTGTGAAGGCAACGAAGGTGGTTCGTAACGGACAACTCTTCATCGAGAAGAACGGTGTCCTTTATAACGCACAAGGTGCAATCGTGAAGTAAAAATATGAAAAAGATTATTTCGCTTCTTATGGCGGCGGCATTGAGTTTCGGCTCAATGTCCGCCGCCATTAAGGTTCATACCATCGGCGATAGCACGATGTCTGAGTATGACGAATCGAATGTAAAACGTGGCTGGGGCATGTTCCTTCAGGCATTTTTCGATCCGACATACGTAATCGTTAACAATGCCGGTCACTCTGGACGTGATTCACGTACTTTCTATTCAGAACCGGGCGATTGGAATGCGGTGTCAGCAATCATGCAGAGCGGTGACTATTTGATTATTCAATTTGGTCACAATGACGAAGGCAATGATAACAACCTGCGTGGATTGGATAACTTGGAGTACAAGGCTTATTGTCAGGATAACGAACTCCCAGTTCCTTCCGAGAAACGTGGTACTAACCCGCAAACGACATTTCGCGATTATCTTCGTCTTTACATCAGCGAGGCACGCGCAAAAGGTGTAACCCCCATTCTGGCCAGCTCTATTTGCCGTAATAACTGGAGTAATGGCAATATCTCTCGTTGGGGACAGCACGATTTAGGAGATAAGTTTGCCAAGATTGAAGACGGCCAATTACTCACCAACCAAAGTCTGCCGGCAAATGATCTGAGTATGAGTTATGTAGAAGCAATGCGTATTGTTAGTCAGGAAGAGGATGTTCCTTTCATTGACATGATGGAAGCAACCCGTCTGCTGATGTTGCAATACGGTCAAGCAGCTTGTGGTTCTCAGTTATTTACCACAGGAGATGGCACGCATCTCAATGCATTAGCTGCTACTTTAGTAGCCCGCGAGGCTGCTCAATTGCTTAAGAACGCCGGTATCTTGTCGCAGTATATCAATATTCCGACCACTATCGGTGCGAATCCGACAAGCGTTGCTATCGGAGAGACCTATAGCGGTGTAGCACAGAACAAAGAAGTGCTTTTAACCGGTTCCGGTTTAGAGCCTGTAGATGGAACAATTAACGCGACAGCAAGTACCAACCTGCTGCTCAGTTTAGACAACGCGAACTACGCTCCTTCTGTCACCTGCACATATACTGGCGGAAATCTTTTCCAAAAGCTCTACATCCGTGCCCTTTATTCGGAATCCGGAGAACAAGAGGACTCCGTTGTCGTAGTATCCGGAGACGTTCGCGTTGTTATTCCGGTCACGGCTTCGGTGATATCTCTCGATGGAGGCAGTACGGTCAGTGCGCTCTGGACCATGCTGGATCGACCGGCTGCTGACGCTGTCATTGAAGGCCCTGTTTCTGCAGAACTATCGCTGAGCCACATGATGGCTCCGGATTCCAAAGCCGAGTTTACCGACGTAGACAACACCCAAAACGTCTCGCTCGTACGGTACAGCAATGCGGATGATAATGGCAACAAGGCTGACTGGCCTGCCGGTGAGATTGATGAGAACGCCGGCCGTTACATCGATTTCTCCATGACAGCCCCGTCCACGATGGAGGTGCGAATCACGAAAATCTCCATGGATCTCGCGTCGCACAGTACAGCAACGATGTGTTGCCGCGTTCGTGCAGGTATCGGCGCTGGTATTACGAATGGTCAAGAGCTCGTAGAACTCAAAAACATGCCTAATAAGACCATCGTCCATTACGAATGGACACCGACTATCACGATTCCGGCTGGAGAGACCTTACATGTGCGTGTTCTTCCGTGGCACGAGTCCAGTTCTGTCGGAAAAGGTAAATATATCTGCCTAAGAAACGTGCATATCGAAGGTATGGCTTTTGAGCCGGGTGAGGAGACAGAAGGTTGTGCCAACACCAACGCTGCCGTAAAGGCGGTAAAAGTGCTCCGTAACGGACAACTCTTCATCGAAAAGAACGGTGTCGTTTACAACGCTCAAGGTACAATTGTACGTTGATTCTATAATTCATGTAAGCTAATTAGTCCTCGATTATACCTCGATTAGTCCTCGATTATACCTCGAATAATCCTCGAGCACAAAAAAATAGCCTGCAGTTTTGCAGGCTATTTTTGGTTTTGTCGGAATCAGATCCAACGAACGTAGCAGAAGTCCATGCGGTGCGGCAGGAGTTCGTTCTGCGGATACATACGCAGGGCGAATTTCATTCCACCGGCATAGTCCACTTGGTAGATATTCTCGAAGAAGAGATGACTTCCTTCGCTCTTCACCAACTTCAACGGCTCTACTTCGTAGAGTTTGTCGTTGTTGTGGGTCGAAGTACGAACCGCCACGAGCTCTACGCCCAGACCCTTGTCGTTGAGGTTGTGGGTGTCAAGTTCAACCGCTATACGAATCTTGTCACCTACAGTGAGGGTACTCAAATCCGGAGCCTCTTTCTTCACTACCTCGATCTCATCCCAATGAGCTACCATGTTCTCTTTCCACTCTGCGATGTTCTTGGCAACTTTGTAGTTGTCTGCCATCAACAAGTTGTGACGTTTAGCCAGCTTGTTGTAGAACTTATCGAAGTAGTCGTCGATCATACGCTTCATGGTGAAACGCGGAGTAATCTTGGTAACCGAGTTCTTGATGTACTGAATCCACTCAGGGCTATAACCCTTGGAGTTCTTCGCGTAGTACAGCGGAATAATCTCCTGCTCCAGCATGGTGTAGATAGTAGCTGCATCGAGCTGATCCTGGTGCGCCTGGTTCTCGTAGGTGCGTTTCTCGGTCAAAGCCCAGCCTGCGCCCTCTACGTAACCTTCGTACCACCAACCGTCCTTGACGGAGAAGTTGAGTACACCGTTCATCTGTGCTTTCTCACCGGATGTACCGGAAGCCTCCAACGGACGCGTCGGAGTATTCAACCAGATATCTACACCGGAGATCAAACGTTTAGCCAGACGCATATCGTAGTTCTCCAGGAAGATGATCTTACCGAGGAATTGCGGCATACGGCTGATCTCGATGATACGTTTGATCAGACCTTGACCACCGCCATCTGCCGGGTGCGCCTTACCGGTGAAGAGGAACTGAACCGGATAGTTCGGGTTGTTCACCAACTTATCCAGACGCTCGAGGTCCGTGAACAGCAGGTGCGCACGTTTGTAGGTAGCAAAACGACGACCGAAACCGATAATCAGGTTGTTCGGGTTCATCTCGCTCAACGCACGAACGATACGGCCCGGATCACCCTGCGATTTCATCCAGTCATCGCGGAATTTCTCCTTGATATAGGCCACCATCTTACGCTTCAAGCCCAAACGGGTTTGCCAGATTACCTCATCCGGAATCTCTGCGTACGGTTTCCACATATCGAGGTTCGATTGGTCATTCATCCAGCCTTTCGGCAGGTATTTTTTATAGATCACTTTCCAGTCGGAAGCAGCCCAAGTAGGCATGTGCACACCGTTGGTAACGTAGTCAACGTGCAGCTCCTCCGGGAAGTAACCCGGCCAAACGGGGCTGAACATCTTCTTACTTACCTCGCCGTGGAGCCACGATACACCGTTAGCCTCCTGGCAGGTGTTCAAAGCGAACACAGACATCGAGAACTTCTCACCCTTGTCCTCCGGATTCGTACGACCCATACCGATCAGCTCGTCCCACTCGATACCGAGTTTCGGAGCGTACTCGTTCATGTATTTGTAGAAGATATCCTCCTCAAAATAGTCGTGACCGGCTGGAACCGGGGTATGACAAGTGTAAAGACCGGAAGCACGAACGACTTCCTTCGCCTGGTTGAAGGTCAAACCTTCGGCAACGAGGTCAATAAGACGTTGCAAGCCCATGAGCGCTGCGTGACCCTCGTTGCAGTGATAGACATCTTTCTTGATGCCTAACTTATTGAGCGCCAGCATACCACCCATACCGAGCATAATCTCCTGTTTCAAACGGTTCTCGTTGTCGCCACCGTAGAGTTGGTGCGTGATCGAGCGATCCCATTCGCTGTTCAACTCATTGTCGGTATCCAACAGGTACAGATCCATACGACCTACAGCAACGCGCCAGAGGTACGCATGTACGGTACGACCCGGGTACGGAACATCGATGATCATGTTATTGCCATCTTTGTCTTTTACCTGATAAATAGGGAGATTACTGAAGTTCTGCGCCTCGTAGTTAGCAATCTGCTGACCTTCCGGGCTCAGCGTCTGTGTGAAATAACCGTAACGGTAGAGGAAACCGATTGCCGTCATATCGACATTGCAGTCCGAAGCCTCTTTGATGTAGTCACCGGCGAGAATTCCCAGACCACCGGAGTAAATCTTCAGCACGTGCGTCAGACCGTACTCCATCGAGAAATAAGCAATCGTCGGTTTTTTCTTGTCTTTCGGGGTGTCCATGTATTTGCGGAACTCGGCATACGTCTCGTTCAGCTGTTTCATGAACTTCTCATCTTTCGTGAGCTCTACCATCTTGTCGTAACTGATCGTGTTGAGCAGCACAACCGGGTTCGAGCCTGCACGATGCCAAGCCTCGTTATCGATATAGCGGAACAGATCTTTTGCCTCTGCATTCCAGCTCCACCATACGTTATAGGCCAGCTCTTGCAATTTACTCAACTCTGCAGGAAGGGTAGCGTGGATATTGCACTCTTTCCATGCAGGCTGATTCACATTACTTACTCTAACTTTCATAAATATATTCCGTTTTATATTTTTTTCGTTTTGTTTGCGACTTTACACGCAAAAAAGCGTGCAAAGTTACAGAAAAATTTTGACATATGCAAGATTTTTTGTAATTTTGCACCGGATTTTACGATTTTGTGTACTACAATTAGCAATCTATGATTTCTCCTTTGGAAATATTACGCCGCCGCGACATGCGAGAGGTCTTCACGTTTACCATCGATCCCGCCGATGCGAAGGACTTTGATGATGCCATCTCTTTCCAACTTCTAACAGCCGAAGGCGATCTAGCTTCTAACAGCGAAGCGCTCTACCAAATCGGCGTACATATCGCAGATGTCTCGTTTTACGTCAAGCCCGGTACCAAAATCGACGATCAGGCTTACCAACGCGGTACATCTGTTTACCTCGTTGATCGCGTCATTCCGATGCTTCCGGAGGAATTGTGTAACGACAAATGCTCCTTGCGTCCGGGCGAAGACAAACTCTGTATGTCCGTCGTCTTCACGATGGACGCCCACGCGCGCGTAATAAAATATAAGGTGTGCCGCACAGTCATCCGGTCCGACGCACGGCTCAACTATGACGAAGCGCAGGCACTTATTGAGGGCGGCAATTCTGTCGAGACCTCGAGTTCTCGAGATTCCGAGATCACGAACGCCCTCTTAACGCTTCATTCTCTGGCGGACCAACTGCGTGCAGAGCGGATAGCCAACGGGGCATTGACGATTGAGCAGGAAGAGATGCGGTTTAAGTTGGACTCCCACGGCCATCCGACGGAGATCTATTTCGAGAAACCCAACCAAGCCCACCACCTGATCGAGGAGTTTATGCTGCTGGCTAACCGAACAATCGCCAAAGCCGTAGGCAGCGGACGACCCTTCGTCTACCGCGTACACGACCTGCCTGATGCCGACAAACTCGACGAAGTCGAGCGGTTCAAGAAACAGCAAACCGGCAAACGCGGATCCCGATATGCCTCCAAGTCCACCGAAGGACTGCGCCGCGCCATCGAGATGCTCACCATCCGAGCCCAAGCGAAAGCGGTGTATTCGACTTATAACATCGGTCACTACGGACTCGCTTTCTCCCACTACACGCATTTCACCTCTCCCATCCGGCGGTACCCGGACCTGATGGTGCACCGGCTCGTGGAGAAATATATTCTAACCGGCAAGAAAGTGGAGATGAACCGCGAAGAGATGGAGCTGATGTGCGAACATTGCTCGGCTTGCGAGCAGGAAGCGGCACAGGCGGAACGCGATTCGATCAAACAGTTCCAGGCCCTTTGGATGAGCGACCATATAGGCGAGATCTTTACCGGTTACATATCCGCAGTGATGGACTTCGGGTTGTTTGTGCAATTGGATCAGAACCGCTGCGAAGGATTGATTCATATCTCGAAGATCGGGGACATCAAACGCTACACTTTGGGTGACGCGGTGACGGTAAAAATTGAAAATGTGGATATAAATCGCAGCCTAATTGATTTAGTATTTGCATAATTGAAAAAAAAGTTGTACCTTTGCAGCCGATATGAGAAAACTCACTGTCATATTCACTCTTCTCGCCTTGTGCGTATGCGTGCACGCGGAAACGATAATTTTGCGTACAGGCGCGCGTGTGCAGGGAACGATTGTCTTCCAGAATGAGGAAGTAGTCATTATCCGCAACGCCGAAGGGGCACGTTTTCAGTACCCTAAGTCCGATGTAGCGGAGATTGTGAGTGAGGAGAAGATCCCGGAATCCCGGAATCCCGAGATCACGAGAGAAGATCCGGAAATCAAAACCTCCAAGAAAGCTTCCATCCTTCTGGAAATAGCGGCGGGAGGTGCTGCTGTTCCGAACCAAATGATGGGCGCTGCCGTGTCGGCGGACCTGCTCGTAGGCTCGCATCACATAGGCGACCGGCATATATTCGTCGGCGGTGGTTTGGGTTACCACGGACTGTTTGTGGGAGGCGACAAATATAACTTCCTTCCCATCCAGGCTGTCATCCGTATGCCGTTTATGGAAACCAAACATGCGCCGGTTTTCGGTATGGGTGTCGGATACGGTGTCGCGCTGTCGAAGAACTACATAGGCGGACTGTACGCCGGTGTCGATCTCGGTTACCGCTACCAACTTAACCCCAAGACGGCCTTAGGTGCTGTTTTTTATACCCAGTTCCAGCAGGCTAAAGTGCTCGTATCAGAGACGGTTGAACAGGCGGTGTTTACTAATTATACCGGCCGAAGTCTGATTGCTTTCGGTGCCAAATTTACCTTTTATTTCTGATGGCAAAGGCTCCGCGTGAACATAGGATATCGATTTTGCTCAATGAGAGCGAGTGGCGTACACTTGATCGTTTCTGCGCCAAATACGGTGTGAAGAACCGTAGTCGCGTTATTCGTGAATCCCTGATGCGGGCGATCCTCAAAAAAATGGAAAATGACCAGCCGACTTTATTCGACTGATCATTCACCATTTTCCATTCACTCATTCATCCGTTCATCCATTCATCCCTTCATTCCTTCATTCCTTACCCAAGATAGGTCTTAAGTATGCGGCTGCGTTGACCGGACTCCAGTTTGTGGATGGCTTTCTCCTTGATCTGGCGTACACGCTCGCGGGTCAGATGCAGCTCATCGCCGATCTCCTCCAGCGTTTTCTCGGGTACACCGATACCGAAGAACTTACGGAGGATATCCGCCTCACGGGGTGTGAGGGTAGCCAACGAACGGTTGATCTCAGTCGAAAGGGACTCGTTGATCAGACCTCTATCCGCACGGGGCGAATCTTCGTTCACCATCACGTCGATCAGACTGTTGTCCTCTCCTTCTACGAAAGGCGCATCCACGCTGACGTGACGACCCGACATCTTAAGGGTCTCCGCAATCTTATCCACCGGAATATCCAGCATCTCTGCCAACTCTTCCGCACTCGGCTTACGCTCGTTCTCTTGCTCGAAACGTTGGTAAGCTTTGTTGATCTTGTTCATCGAACCGACCTGGTTCAAAGGCAGACGTACGATACGGCTCTGCTCCGCCAAGGCCTGAAGAATAGACTGACGAATCCACCATACGGCGTAGGAAATGAACTTGAATCCACGTGTTTCATCGAATTTCTCTGCTGCCTTAATCAGACCGAGGTTACCTTCATTAATTAAATCCGGAAGGCTCAGACCCTGATTCTGATACTGCTTGGCTACAGACACTACAAAGCGTAAGTTACTACGGACCAGTTCTTCCAAAGCCGCGCGGTCTCCATTACGGATACGACCGGCCAGTTCTACTTCACGATCTACGGAAATCAGATCCTCCCGACCAATCTCCTGGAGATACTTGTCGAGGGACGCAGACTCACGGTTAGTGATAGATTTTGTAATTTTTAATTGACGCATATAGTATAATATGGTTTGTGATTCGGGCGGGATTCGAACCCGCGACCCACAGCTTAGAAGGCTGTTGCTCTATCCAACTGAGCTACCGAACCCCGCGCTCTGCGTTATGGAAGAGCGCGCAAAAAGCGCGCAAAGGTACTGCTTTTTTTTGAATTATGCAAATAAAATCGTATTTTTGCGGCTTTTTGTGTGCTTTTTTTACAAAAGACTGTCAAAAAGTTGTGCTAAGTCTTGTTTTCTGCACGCACCAACGTGGCGGTTAACGAGTTCGCCGTTCTGGAAGAAGAGCATCGTCGGGATGTTCATGATACCGTACTCTTCGCAGGTGTCGGGGTTGTCGTCCACGTTCAGTTTGCCGACTACCACTTTACCTTCGTACTCGTTCGATAACTCTTCCAAAATAGGAAGCATCATCTTGCAGGGACCGCACCATCCGGCCCAGAAATCAACCACTACAGGTTCGCCTGACGCCCCCACATCCTTGATGTTCGCGTCTGTAATTTCGATTGTCATACTTGTATCTTTTTTAATGTTATTTTTTTCTGATTCGGTCTGCGCAGCAGGATATCCGTCAGCGGATCCTCCAGATACGTCTGTACTGCACGCTTCACCGGACGGGCTCCATTCTTGGAGTCAAAACTCTTCTCTACCAACTCTGCAATCATTTCCGGCGAGACGGACAGCTGGTGTCCCTGGGTCTTCATCCGTTGTTGCAGTTGTCCTACCTCGATACGCACAATCTGACCGATACTGTCTTTATTGAGCGGCTCGAAAGTCACCACATTGTCAATACGGTTCACGAACTCCGGCGGGAACTGTTTCTGCAGCGCCTTGAGCAACGTGGCATTCACACGTTGCTGGTTCATCTCCCCGGCTTCAAAACCGATACCGGCACCGAACTCCTGCACCTGTCGCGTACCGACGTTACTGGTCAGCACGATGATCGTGTTGCGGAAATCCACATAGTGTCCCTGCCGGTCGGTCAGACGTCCTTCGTCCAGCACCTGCAACAGCACGTTGAAGATATCCGGGTGCGCTTTCTCTATCTCATCGAAGAGGATGATCGAGTAGGGTTTTCTCCGTACCGCCTCTGTTAGCTTACCACCTTCTTCGTGCGCTACATACCCCGGAGGGGCTCCAACCATCAGGCTCACCGCATGTTTCTCCATGAACTCCGACATGTCGAAGCGGATGATCGCGTCCTTGGAGCCAAACAACTCCTCTGCCAGACACTGCGCCAGATAGGTCTTACCCACACCGGTCTGACCTAAGAAGAAGAACGTTCCGATGGGTCGTTTGGGGTCACGAAGGCCCAGACGGCTACGTTGGATCGCACGTACTACTGTCTCCACGGCTTTGTCCTGTCCGATGACGCGGTGCTTGAGCGTATCGGCCATCGTGCGGAGTCGTTCGCTCTCGGCCGTGGCCACGCGTTGTACCGGTACCCCACTCATGATGCTGACCACACCGGCTACATCTTCGGTGGTGATGACGTACGGCGTCGTTTGTTTTGCCAACTCCTGTTGGCGCGTCTTACTACGCGCACCTACCTCGTCCAGCACATCAATCGCTTTGTCCGGGAAAGCCCGGTCTGTCAGGTACCGTTCACTTAGTTCGACGCAGGTCTTTATCACCGCATCGGTATAGACCACGTGATGATAATCGGCATAGTGTTCGCGCAGACGCTTGAGGATGTTGACGGTCTCTTCACCGGTTGTCGGACGCACCATCACTTTCTGGAAACGGCGCTCGAGGGCACCGTCTTTCTCGATGGTCTTGGCATACTCTGCTGTCGTGGTGGCACCCACGCACTGAACCTCACCGCGCGCCAAAGCCGGCTTGAGGATATTGGCCGCATCCAGTGATCCGGAAGCGTTGCCGGCTCCGATGAGCGTATGTATCTCGTCCACAAAAAGGATGATCTCCGGATGCTCACGTAACTCGGTGATCACTTGTTTCATGCGTTCCTCAAACTGACCGCGGTACGTTGTACCGGCCACCATCGAGGCGATATCGAGGGTCACGATACGTTTACCTTGCAGTGCCCCCGCGTCGGCATGTACGATACGTGTGGCGAGTCCCTCTACGATAGCGGATTTACCGACACCCGGTTCACCAATCAGAATCGGGTTGTTCTTCTTACGTCGGCTCAGAATCTGCACCACGCGCTCGATCTCATTCTCACGGCCTACGACCGGATCCAGTTTGCCTTCTTCGGCCAACTTGGTCAGATCCCGACCGTACTTATCCAGTGCGGTGGTCTTTTTCTTACCTTTCGCAGCCTCGCGTTGGGGTTGCCAGCCGCTGTCGTTGATATCCGTGCTCTCTTCGTTTCGATCTTGCGTATAGGCAATCGTCTCATGAGGTTCACCGTACAGATCTACGATCTTATTGAATGAGATTTTCCATTCGCGCTCCAGATACGCAGCTGTCTTGTTGATACGTTCCCTTAGGATGGCCAGCAGCATGTGCGCCGAGCAAACCATCTCCGAGTGGTATTCCCGACTGATACCCTCCGCGATACGGAAGATACGCTCGCAGGTGGAACTCAACGGCTTATTGACGGACTCTACTTCACCCGCCACCGATTGTTCCAAAGCCTCTTTGGCCTGTTCAGGATCCAAACCGGCTTGCGCAAGCAGGTTATAAGCGGAGCCATCTCCCAAACGGATAATGGCCAACAACAAATGCGCCGGTTCGATGCACGCACTATTTAAACGTCCTGCTTCTTCCTGTGCGTACAAAATAATCTTGTTTGTATTTTCTGATACTACCATTGTCATAGTGTCTAATTATAGAAGTGCCAAGCCAAACCCGCACGGAACACGTCGCGGTTCGTCGGATAATTGGGCATGGTCAGATAGTCAATATTATCTTTCATGAAAAGGTGGTTTATGTGTTGGTAATGTGCGAAGAAACGCAAGCGAATCGATCGCACATAAAAACTGGCATACACACTCATCCAAGGATAGTTACCTACTTTCGTCGTCTGTTGCGTGCCAAACATACTGGTCGCCGGACAAAGTACCGGCGCATGATATTTCGTGAAGTACCTCAGATCCACACCGATCTGTGCGTCCAGGGCTTTGAACCACGTACCGTGGTAATACAAGCGGTGCTGGAGGATGAGTAAGGGTACCGGCATCACGCTGTCGTTGGTCGTATGCTGAATCACCGCATGGTTCTCCAGGTTGATCCACGGTGTGGTCAGATCGACGCCTACATCTCCGGTCAGGATCTGTACATTGCCCCTGTACTGACGTGGCTTCCAGTCACTGGCGCTGACATAAATCGGATTGGTTTGGTTCTCAAAACTGAAATCCACCCGCGGTTTGATCCATTTATACCCGTACGCCACCGTTGCACCGCCTAAGAACCGGTAAGTAAACCCGAAATTATTCTCCCACATCAAGTGGTTGGACGTAAAATGCTGCAGGTACCAGTTCGGTGTCTCGCTCTTCGCATACGCCCGGGCGTTCACTGAAAGCGGATACCCTTCTGCCATGAACTTAGTCTCTAACTTACCGTGTACGTCAAACTCTCCGATCTTATAACCCAGCACGCATACCTGACCCTCTACATTGTAATGTACATTCTCACCGCTGTGCTTGTGCAACGCACCGCCGACAAAGGTGTTATTGAGCCATTTATAGTGCACCGTACTGTCCCGGTAATAGGGTACACTGTCCGTCAGGAACCGCTGACACTCGTTCATCGCAAAAGCGGTGATACCGAACTTGAGTTTCGTGTTATATGCCTCGCAGAACGTCACCGCCAGGGTGTTGCGGATCGTGAGCACATCGGTCGTGTCGTTTGTCTTGGATTTGTCGTAATAGGTGGTGTCGTAAAAACTGCTCGGTACACTCTTCTCCACGTATCGGCGGTTGGAGTTATTCGTCTCGAAGACGTGACTGAAGGTCATCAGCGGGATGTACTCGATCTTCACCGTATCCCGCCAGATGCGCTGTCCGTCTTCGATCACTTCGATCGAGTCATGATACTCGCGTTCTTTGGTGATGGCGTACTGGTTATGCAGGTAACCGCTCAGGTACCGGTAGGCCGTCATCACGTTGATGCGCACCGGCAGATCCTCCGGATCCAGACTGCTTCGCAGGTCCGATACATTCGACAATCCACCGTTGTCGAAGGAGCTGAGTCGACTCCAACTGAACGCACCGTGACAGGTGTAGTGAGCTCCGTTGTAACTGCCCCAGACCGATCCGCGGAAGAGCTTACCGGAGGTGCTCGCATAGTGACCCACCGAACTCAGATAATCCATCTCCAGACCTAAGTTTAGGGCTTTGCTCAGGTTACCGGTGAAGAGGAAATCGATATCGTTCTCCTCATGTCCGGTCACAAATCCTTTCTTGTACGCCACGGTCGAGAAGGGTGTTGTGGTATTGAAGAACCGCTGTTGTTGCGGACTAACCACATACGGCGCCAGACTCCAGGCGAAGGGATCATCCACGTTCTTGATCCGGTTGTTGATCACCCGACTCTGCAGGGGCGAGACGAGGATGTTTCCGTTCATCGCGTTACTGATGGACCAGTTGTTCTGAACATCTACATCATGGTAGTTCAGCATCAACGTATCCATGAACGTCAATGTGTCCGCTACCGCCGTCCAACCCGGCATACTCCAGGTCTTCACCTGCGTCGTTACACGAGGCGGTTTGGCAGCGGCCACAAGGGTCGCTGCCAACAGCACTAATACTAT
>CADCCH010000001.1:111834-131328 GCA_902799875.1 uncultured Bacteroidales bacterium
AGGATATTCATATAGTTGATGAACGCATCGTAAGCGGATTCGAACTGGGTCTCGCCCTGATCAATGTGGTTCATGAAGTGCAGGTAGTTCACATCCTGCAGACGCAACCAGTTGGTCTTCAGTGCCTTGTCCTGACAGAGGTGTACACGCTCGGAGACGGCATAGAGTTTGTTCAGCGCCTCCTGCTGCAGATCATTTCCGTTGTAGATGCTCAGGTCTTTCGCCTCACCGCTCCAGGTCAGAGGATACGGACTGGACAGTACATCTTCTGCCGCCAGTTTCTTGGCAGCCTCAGCCGGAGTCATAAAGCCCATCTCACGCTCCAGCACGAAGTACGGCAGCGCTTTGAGGAAGTCGAAGATACCCGTTCCGGCATTCTGACGCACACCAAAGGTCTCGGCACCTACCCAGATGTTGATGATATCCTCACCCTCCGGCAGAGCTTGCAGCATGTTTGCGTATTTCTCCGCATCGATCGGGAAATTAGCCCAACCCGGATCCGAGAAGTGGAAACTCAACTCATCGCTCAGGTTCGTGTTACGCAGCAGCACTTTCATCTTCGGTGCACCGGCGCTCTGATAAACCTTGTTCGGGGTCTTCCAACTGATGACATGCTTGGCACCTTCGGTGAGGATGGCTTTGTAACCCAACTTATTCAGGTTGTACGCAAGCTCATCGGTATAGAGCAACTCTGTGTTCCATACGCTCTGTGCCTTCACTCCCAAGATCATCTCCAGCAATTCACCTTGGAACTTAAGTTGTTTCTTGAACTCCTCCTCATTATACTCCGAAGCCAGCGAATAAGCGTACGGGGTAGCAAGGAACTCAACGGCCTTGGTGGCAGCCAACTCCTTGAGGATATCGATCATCTCCGGGTTGAACTGCTCGAACATCTCCAGCATCGTACCGCTGACGCTCAGGGCGCAGTGGAACTTACCTTTGGAGAGGTTGATCATGTCTTTGATAGTCTGGCAAAGCGGCAGATACGAGGTCTGTACCAACCAGTTAACGTGCTCTTCGGTGGCCATATCATCATAGTAATAATGGTCATGACCGATCTCAAAGAAACGATAGCGCTTCAGACGATACGGTGTGTGCATCTGGAAGCATAAACATATATTTTTCATAATGATTAAATTTTTACAATGTATGATTAATTACTCCGTCATAGATCCGTCTTACCTTCAAGCCTGCGTCGGACCATTTGATGTTATTCACTTCCTTCATACCAAGCTCGTGCAGACTCTTGTACATCGCCGGGTACTTCACAATCGCGTAGATAGCGTCGGCCATGGCGTCGATGTCCCAGTAATCAGTCTTAATAGCGTGCTGCAGGATCTCTGCGCAACCGGACTGATGACTGATGATGGACGGACAGCCTACCTGCATCGCCTCCAGCGGACTGATACCGAAGGGCTCACTGACGGACGGCATGATATACACGTCACTCATCGCCAGCATCTCCTGTACCTGCTTGCCGCGCATGAAGCCCGGGAAGTGGAACTTATCGGCGATACCGCGTTTGGCTACGAGATCAATCATCTCTGTCATCTTGTCGCCTGAGCCGGCCATGACGAAACGTACGCCATCGGTTTTGCTCAGTACACGTGCTGCGGCCTCTACAAAGTACTCCGGCCCTTTCTGCATCGTGATACGACCGAGGAAAGTAACCAGTTTGTCTTTGCGTTCGGGCTTCGTGAACTCCTCCGGATGCGCCAGCGGCTCTACAGCATTGTGTACCGTGCTCACCTTACGCGGATCCTGACCGTATTTCTCGATCACCGTCCGACGGGTGAGGTTACTTACGCAAATGATATGATCCGCTTCGTCCATACCGCGTTTCTCGATTGCGTAAACGGTAGGATTGACGTTACCGCGACTGCGGTCGAAGTCCGTAGCGTGTACGTGGATCACGAGCGGTTTACCGCTGATCTGTTTGGCAAACACACCTGCCGGATAGGTCAACCAGTCGTGACTGTGGATAATATCGAAGTCCAGACTGTGCGCCAGCACCGAAGCTACCGCCTCGTAGTTACCGATCTCTTCAATCAGGTTATCCGGATACCTACCCGAGAAACCCACACAACCGAGATCGTCCGTACCGATACGACGATAGTCGTACTTGATACCGTCACGCAGGTGGTAGTACTCCTCCGGACTCATCTTACCTGCCATCCGGTCCTTGACGTAGTTATAATCGACATCTTTCCAAACCACCGGCACACTGTTCGCACCGATGATACGCAAGAAAGACTGATCCTCGTCACCCCAAGGCTTCGGGATAACGAAGGTGATTTCCAGATCTTTCTGCTCACTCATGCCTCGGGTCAGACCGTAGCTGGCTGTACCCAAACCACCTAAGATATGAGGGGGAAACTCCCAACCGAACATTAACGCTTTCATTGTTGTGCCTCCTTTTCTTTCGCCTCTTTCTCGGCTTGTATGTATTTCTTAAGGGTATCCATCAGACTGATCACGGCAGCCACACTTGGCGCGCTACTCATACCGCCACGTCCCCTATACGGCGGATTCGGCTCGTAGAACTCGTTCAGCGTACCGATCGTCAGTTCGTCCATCTCGGCCTCGAAACCGATCAGCAGACGCTCCATGAAGCTCGCACCGCTGTATTTGTACACATTCATGTACGCACGCGAATATGCTGTGATGGTGGACGGCCATACAACACCGTTATGCAGACTGCGGTCACGCTCGGTTGCATTGCTGCCGTAGAACGGATGATACATACCGCTCTTCGGACTCAAGCTACGTAAGCCCTTCGGCGTTAACAACTCCTTCGTACAGATATCTACCACTGCTTTCTGCTGTTTCTTATCCAGCGGACTGTACGGCAGACCGACTGCCCAGATCATGTTGGGTCGAACCTCGCGGCTCTCGTAGTTACCTACGACGTAGTCATTCAGGTAGAGTCCGTTCCAGAACATCTTTACGAACGCATCCTTGCTGATCTCAGCCTGGTACTCCATGAGGTCGGCGCTGGTCTCTTTACCCATCTCGCGCAACATCTCTGCCGTGAATCGCATCGCGTTGTACCACAGGGCGTTGAGTTCTACGATATATCCCGTACGCGGGGTGATCGGCCAACCGTTCTCAGTCGCGTTCATCCAGGTTGCCGGACGTTGGGTACCATCGGTCCAGAGCAGACCGTTCTGGTGCAACTTGGCACGCGGATGGTTCTGCTTGCGATACCAGGTGATGATATCCAGACAGAGCTGACCGTACAACTCGGCTGCTTCCTTCACCGTATATTTATGCGCGTACTTCTGACACGCACGAATGAACCACAACAGCACGTCCGGTTCGTCCATACCCGTCATCTTAATCTCATTGCCGCGACCGTTCATGAACTTCTGAATCTCCTCAATCGCAGTCTTGTTCACAATAGCATCCCAGTACTCCGGTCGGTCGATATCGAGTGTACAGCTGGCTACTGAGAAGAAGGTTGTACGTGCATCTGCCTTGAACCACGGGAAACCGGCTAAGAGATAGCACTTATCGCCTTCGCGTTTATAGAACTGGCTGGCGCTGTTCTTCAAAGTAGAGAACATATCCTCGCGACGAATGCGGCGCTCCAGTTCTTTCTTCCATACGTTCTTCAGTTGGGCGGTATTACATTCGGTTACACCGGCAGCGAAGATGACACTCTCGCCTTTCTTCATCGGTAACTCGAAGTAACCCGGTACCAGCAGATCCTCTTTGAACGCATACCCGCGCTCACGCTCTTTGCGGTACACGATATCCTTGTACCAGGTCGGATCGTGGTGGTATTCCACCGCCTTACTGAACTGCATGTATAGGTTCGGGAAACCCGGGTACATCCGGTTGAAACGACCGTTCTCGCAGTCGTTCATGTCGGGATTCGCCAGCGGGTTCTCGTGCGTCAACTCGTTCACATTGCGGAAAGCCAGGAACGGTCTAAAACGCAGGGTGGTCGGACTTCCGCTCTCCAGCAACGTGTAACGAATCAGCACGCGCGGCTCGAAGCTAACCAACAAACGCTCTTTCTGCAACACCATCGCACCTACACGATAGGTCGTACGCGAAATTAACTCGCAGTCAAACTCGCGAATGTACTTGTGCCCGTTCGGACTGAAATGATTGTCGCTGTACTCGTGCAAGCCCAAATTGAACTCCGCGCCATGCTGGATCACCGTCTCGTCCAATGAACTGAGCAACACAAAATTGTCATCACCCAATTCCGGAATCGGCATCACCAGTTGACCATGGTACTTACGCGTGTTACAATCTACCAACGTGGTCGAGTTGTACACACCTGCACGGTTCGTCCGAATCATCTCTTTCTGAAGACTGCGCTCCAGATTAACAAGTACTGTCTTGTCAAAATTAAGATAACTCATGATGAATTCAAGTATTAAGTAATTTGTTTGTAAATTCTTTAATCCGCTGCTCCTCCGCTTTCTTGCATACCAACAAGGCACCTTTTTCCTCCACAATAATCATATCATTCACGCCTTGTACAATCGCTACTTTACCCGGTTCGAGCACCACAATATTCCCTTCTGCCTCATAGTAATGCGTCTCACTATGCAGACTCACGTTGCCGTGTTCGTCTTTCTCACTCAACTCATACAGACTGCCCCAGGTACCGAGATCCGACCAACCGAACGAAGAGGGCAACACAAACACATTGTCCGACTTCTCCATAATGCCGTAATCAACCGAAATATTCGGACATTGCGGGAAATACTCATTGATAAAAGCTGCCTCTTTATCCGTTCCGATGAGACCTTCACCTTTACGGAATATCTCTGCTACTTCCGGCAGATAGGCCTCAATTGCTTTCGAGATGGTCTCCAAACTCCAGACAAAGATACCGCTGTTCCACAAATAGTCACCACTCGCCAGATACTTCTTCGCGGTCTCCAGATCCGGTTTCTCTTTGAACTGCTTTACGGGATAAATACCATTCACCCCTTTATCCATTACATACTGGATATATCCGTAACCGGTTTCCGGACGGGTAGGCTGCATACCCAAGGTACAGATCGCTTCGTGCGTTCCCGTAAACTCAAAGGCCTTCCGGATCACGTTTCGGAATTTCTCTTCTTCCAGAATCAGATGATCACTGGCCGCCACAACTATCTTTGCTTCCTGTAACCTGTAACCTGTAACCCGTAACCGCTCTTTTATCCATGCTGTCGCGTACGCAATACAAGGCGCCGTGTTGCGTCGTGCGGGTTCGCAGAGAATCTGCGATTCGTGCATATCAGGTATCTGCTCCAGGATTAGCTCTTTGTACGCTACGTTCGTCACAACTATCATGTTTTCTATAGGAACGATCGGCCGAAAACGGTCTACCGTCATCTGCAGTAAACTTCTACCCGTACCGAAGAAGTCCAGGAACTGCTTCGGTTTTTCTTCCCTGCTGAACGGCCAGAATCGACTCCCGATGCCACCCGCCATGATCACACAATAATTGTTATTTTGAACCATCGTATATACAATTTGGGCACAAAGATACAACATTTATTTTATATACGCAAGTGCGCGCGTGTTTTTTTATAAAAAAAGTGTTATTTCGTGTAAAAAACCCGAAACTTTCCACTTTCGACTTTCCACTTTCGACTTTTTTTTGTAATTTTGTGCCCAAATGCGAAAAATCGGCTTAATTATAGTACTGGTCGCCTTGTTCGTTTCATGCACCAAGGTGTCGTCTCCGAAGCCCTACGGCTACTATCGGATCACGATGCCCGATACGGCATATACGGACTTCGATCTGCAGTATCCCACGTATCCGTATACTTTTGCGCTTTCGCGTAATGCGATCGTGCAACCCCGCACCGACGAGCCGTACTGGATGAACCTCTACTACCCGGCGGCGAATGCAACGATTCACTGTTCGTACAAGCCTGTGCAGGGTAACTTGCGAGAGTTAACCAACGATGCGTTGGAGTTCGTTTATCGCAACGCCTCTTTTGCGTCCTCTATCCCGGAGCAGGATTATATGCATCCTGAGGCGCGGGTGTATGGCGTACTCTTTGATTTGGAGGGCAACACCGCCTCGTCCTGCCAGTTTTTTGTGACGGACTCGGTACACCATTTCTTCCGGGCATCGGTGTACTGCAACTGCGCACCTAACGCCGATTCTTTGGCGCCGGTATATGAATATTTACGGAAAGATGTGATCCGCATGGTGGAGAGTTTTGAATGGAAATAAACAAAAAACATAGTTTGGCCTTGCTGCTGGATCCGGAGAAAGCAAATCCGGATGCACTGTCTATCACGGCAGACTGCCATCCAGACTATATCTTTGTCGGCGGTTCTACCGGTGGGGATACTACGGATTTTATCCTCGCCCTTAAAGAAAAACTTTCATCCGTTCATCCATTCACCCATTCATTCATTCCTATCATTTTATTCCCGGGCAACGCCTCCCAATTTAGTCCCAAAGCGGATGGCATTTTGTTTCTCTCGCTCTTATCCGGGAATAACCCAGAATACCTTGTAAATCAGCAGATTAAGTCCGCTCGTGCTATCCATGATTCGCATATCGATTTCGTCCCAACGGCCTATATCCTGATTGACGGTGGTGTAGAGACTTCGACGATGAAAGTGACGGGTACGAAACCTATCAACCCCTCTGACCTTCAAACGATAGTAGACACCTGTATCGCGGCGGAACTGATGGGTAAGAAAGCCATCTATCTGGAAGCAGGTTCCGGTGCAAAAACCCCGGTTTCATCGGACATAATTCGTGCGGTGCGTGCCGTGACTTCGGTCACGTTGATCGTCGGAGGAGGCATCCGTACCCCCGAAGCGATGAACGCCGCCTATTCCGCCGGTGCCGATATCGTCGTTATCGGTAATCACTTTGAGCAACATCCCGAAGAATTGTCGGCTTTCCTTAAAGTCCTTAAAGACCTTAAAGACCCTAAGGACTCTATTTTGGCCGACGACGAGCGCTATATGTCCCTCGCCTTAGCGGAGGCCCGCAAGGCGTTGGAGCAGGATGAGATTCCCATCGGCTGCGTCATCGTCTCCCAGAACCAGATCATCGGTCGGGGACATAACCTCACCGAGACGCTGGAGGATGTCACGGCGCATGCCGAGATGCAAGCCATCACGGCAGCCACCCAGACCGTGGGAGGCAAGTACCTGCCGGATGCAACCTTGTATGTCACGGTTGAACCTTGCCCGATGTGCGCCGGTGCAATCGGTTGGGCGCAGATCAGTCGTATTGTGTACGGTGCACCGGATCCCAAACGCGGCTACACCACCTACGCGCCGCGTGTTTTTCATCCGAAGGCGAAGGTGACAGCCGGAGTGCTCGAAGACGAGTGCCGGGCATTGATGCAAGAATTTTTTAAAACCAAAAGATAATGGACAGATACTATCGTTTAGGAGTGTTTGCGGTGCTCGCAGCCGTCATCGTGCTGATGTTTCCGCGCTACAACAACGCCTTTCGTTACCACTACGAGATCGGTAAGCCTTGGGGGTATAATGCCCTGACTGCCGATTTCGATTTTCCTATCTATAAGACGGACGAGCAGTTGAACAAAGAGCAGACCCAACTGCTCTCGACCTTCGCGCCATACCTTAAATATATACCGCACGTGCAACGCGAGGTGAAGGTGGTGTCGCTTCAGACTATGGAGTGGATTCAGAACGAGGGTTTTACACGTGTAGCGATTAATCAGACCAGGTATCCTGTTTCGGAACTCTATACGCCCATGACAGCGCATAAGAAATACGGTTACGACTGTGCGGTTAATCTCGTGCTCGATACCGTACGAACCGAGAATATGCGTGAGAAACTGTTGGCAACACTCTCACCTACGATGGGATTGGTGCAAAAAGGGGAGAAGATCATCGACCACGGTGACATTGTCACCGAGCGTACGTATCAGATCTTGCAGTCGCTTCGTCGTGCGTATGACGATGAATCGCTTGGGACCAAACAGCGGACGCTCTCTATCCTCGGTGAGACCCTGCTCGTCCTCCTTTTCCTCTGCCTCTTCGTGGTGTATCTGTATGTCTTCCGGCTGTCGTACTTGCGGTCGACCTCTACAGTGCTTTTCTTTGCGCTGCAGATGTTTATCGTGATTGCCTTGGCATGTCTGGCGTTGCGTTTCGGTCTGTCGGTGTATCTTATTCCGTTTGCGTGGGTGCCGATTCTGACGCGTGTCTTCCTGGATTCGCGTACGGCGCTTTTCCTGCATTTCACGACTATTCTCATCACGTCCATCGTGGTACCGGCACCGGTAGAGTTCTTCTTTATTCAGATTGTAGTCGGTATGGTAGCGATCTCATCTTTGGGTGACATGACGCGTCGGGCGCAGTTGGTTCAGACGGCCGCATGGATACTCGCCGCACAGGTCATCGCCTACACCGCTATCTCGTTTGCACAGACCGGTGCACTGGCGTCCATCAACCCTTGGATGTACCTCTATTTCGTCATCTGCGCGCTGCTGACGATCGGTTGTTACGGTCTGATCTACACCTTCGAGAAACTGTTCCGTTTCATCTCGTCCATCACGCTGGTCGAACTCACGGATATCAACTCCGAGTTACTCCACACCCTCGCCGAACGGGCTCCGGGTACGTTCCAGCACTCGATGCAGGTGAGCAATTTGGCGGCAGAAGCAGCGAAGGCGATTGGTGCCAATGCACTGTTGGTTCGTACCGGTGCGTTGTATCACGATATCGGTAAGATCTCCGACCCGCTCTACTATGTAGAGAATCAGGTGGGAACAGAGAATCCGCTGCTGAAGATGGACCCGCGGGATGCCGCACAGGTCATCATGGCGCATGTCACCGAAGGAGAGAAGATTGCGCGTCGAAATCATCTGCCGGAGGTGGTGATCAATTTTATCACGACCCACCACGGCACATCGTTGGTGCGCTATTTCTATAACACGTACTGCAACGCTCATCCGAACGAGAAGGTCGATGAGTCGCTTTTCCGTTACCCGGGTACCAAACCGAGTACTAAAGAGGGCGCTATCCTCATGATGGCCGATGCCATCGAGGCGCGCAGTCGCAGTCTGGACGAGTTCACCGAAGCGTCCATCACGGCGGCAGTGAATCAGATGATCGACGCCCAGATAGCAGACGGACAATTCGCCGAGACACCGCTGAGCTTCAAGGACGTAGAGGATATCCGTCGGGTGTTCGTTTCCCGTCTCGTAGCCATGAACCATCATCGTATTTCCTATCCAACCCTACATAATAACCGGTCGTGATCGCATGATCACGTGACCTCGAGATCACGAAAAATGAACGACAATAAATTATATCTCGCCCCGATGGAGGATGTCACCGATCCGGCGTTCCGAATGCTGTGCAAGCGTTACGGGGCGGATCGTGTCTATACGGAATTCGTGAACGCGGATGCGTTGGTGCGTGACATCGCTTCGACGACGCGTAAGTTAACGATCCATGACGAGGAGCGTCCGGTAGCGATCCAAATCTACGGTCGGGATCCCGAGTCGATGGCGGATGCGGCACGGATCGTGGAGCAGGCGAAACCGGATTTTATCGATATCAATTTCGGTTGTCCGGTCAAGAAAGTAGCGGGTAAGGGTGCAGGAGCAGGTCTGCTGAAGGATGTACCGAAGATGCTGGAGATCACGAAGGCGGTGGTGAATGCGGTGAAGACGCCGGTGACCTGCAAGACCCGTCTGGGTTGGGATGATAAAGACTTGACGCCTCGCATTAATCCCCTCGGGATACCGGGATTCCGAGATACCGGGGTGCCGGAGTATTTTATTGTTTCCCTTGCGGAAGCCCTGCAGGACTGCGGGATACGGGAGTTAGCGATTCACGGAAGAACACGTAGTCAGATGTATAGAGGGGATGCCGATTGGACGCTGATCGGGGAAGTAAAGAACAATCCGCGCATGCATATTCCGATTATCGGTAACGGGGACGTCTGTACGCCGGAGCGCGCGAAGGAGTGTTTTGAGAAATACGGTGTCGATGCCATCATGGTCGGTCGGGCTACTTTTGGTGCCCCCTGGCTCTTCGCCGAGATGAAAGAGTATCTCGATCCCTCATTCACGAGATCACGTGATCACGAGATCACGATCCCTCGCTCCATGAGCGACAAAGTCGCGGTTCTCAAAGAGCACGTCCTCGCCTCCATACAATGGTGCGGCAACGATGAGCGCAAAGGCATCATCCACTCGCGTCGCCATTTTGCCGCATCGCCGGTCTTCAAAGGCCTTGATAACTTCAAACAAACCCGTATCGCCCTCCTCCGTGCCGAGACCGTCGCCGAAGTCTTCCGAATTATGGATGAGATTGTAGATAAATGGTCGTCATAACGTCATAACGAAAAAATGTCAAATCTCAAATTTCAAATCTCAAATATCAAACGTCTGTTTGATGCGAACGCCCTCTGGCTCTCGATGCTGATCGGTGCCGTGGGTTACAAGCTTTTTTTGCCGTTGAAGCCGACCCTTCCGTGGTGGATATTCTTCATGCTTTTTTTTACCTTCTGCAAGGTGAATCCCTTGGATTTGCGGTTACATAAATGGCATTGGGTGGTACTGGTCACACAGTTGGTTTTCTCCTTTGGCACGTATGCCGGAATACTCCATTTCACCGGCAATCCGATTTTGGCGCAGGGACTGCTGATGTGTTTTATTATGCCTACGGCGACGGCCGCACCGATTATTGCGGGTAAGATGGGTGGTTCGATCCAGAATCTGACGACTTTTACCTTATTGAGTAATTTCGCGACGGCGATTATCGTTCCGGCTACTTTCCCGCTGATTAACCCAGCCGCCGACATGACTTTCTGGCCGGCGTTCCTACTCATCCTACGCCGCATCGCCCCGCTCCTCTTAGGACCCTTCTTTGCCGCATGGATCGTGCGCCTCATCTATAAATGGCGCACCAAAAAGGAGTTTGTACTGCCGGTGAAGATCGCGGTGGTGCCGTTCTATCTCTGGGTCTGCTCGATCATCGTGCTATCGTCGGTAGTGACGGAGACGGTAATCTCCAATTTCCACTATCAAATATCCAATATAGTCATTTTATTAGTATCGTCTTTCTTCATTTGTCTGATTCAGTTCAGTCTCGGTAAGTTGATCGGGTACTGGTTACCGGCGCCGAGTAAGGGTAGGGACTACCAGGATGTACTGATTAATCCGGCGGCTGCACCGAAGACAATGGCAGGGGTGAGTTCTATCACGGCCGGACAGGCGTTCGGACAGAAGAACACTTCGCTCGGTGTTTGGATGGCGAATACGTTCTTGGATCCGATGTCGTCGCTGGGAGCCGCAGCCTATATCGTGTGGCAAAATATCTTCAATTCAGTTCAATTGATGGTCGTTGCGCATAAAAAATAAATGTTATTTAACATTTTATTTGCACATGTCAAAAAAAAGTCGTAACTTTGCAGCAGAAATTAAAAACAAACAACATAATTAACTTTTTTGTTTAACTAAAGTATGAAGGTTCGTGCAAATCGAGTGTAAGCTTGCTTACGCAACTCGACGAAGCCGAAGCTCCAGAAATTTAAATTTTTTAAATTTATGAAGAAACTTTTCTCTTTAATCGCTGCCGTGCTTTTCGCAGGTAGCATGATGGCTGCTGAGGAACTCAAGGCTACCCTTGATTTCTCGTCCAATGAAGCTTGGAAGTTCCCCGCTGATGCAAAAGCAATTGCTGCAGCTTCTTTCTCTGACGGTACCTATACCATTACCTTGGAGGGTACATCCGGTAACGGTTATCGTTGGTATTCTAACGGATCGTATCTGCTTCTTGGAAAGCAAGGTGCTACTATGACTCTTCCGGCATTTGAGTGGAAGACCACTAAGATTCTTGTTTACGGTACTTCCGGTGCTTCGGAGTCTGTTAAGCAAAACATTTTCGTTGGTGAGAACGCTGTAAGTACCGAGACCGCCGGTGCAAAGAACGTAACCAACGAGTACGTTATTGATGAGGCTTACCAAGAGGCTGGTAATGTGTATGTAATTAAAGTTACTTCCTCTCACAACACCCAATTCTCCAAGATCGAGATCTACGGCGAAGGTGAAGGCGGCGGCGAAAGCGGCGAAGGCATCGAGTACGATGAGGACGCTGACCTCACTTATGCCTTCAATTCCTACACCGTTGATGACGAGTATCTGCTTGACGATGGAGATGTTATCATTGAGGCTTTTGATGAGCAAGCCGGTTATAAGGTTGTTCTGGATCTCTATGTTCCGCTAAGTGCATCTGGTTTGGTAGCAGGTACCTATCCGATCAACGACTCCTATGAGGCTTCTTCTGTTGCTGCCGGTCTGTTCGATGAAGGGATGATATTTCCTTCCTATGCCGGTATTGTTGATGGTGAGGGATTATTGGAGAAGGTATGGTACCTCGTTTCCGGTACTGTAACCGTTAGCGAAGAACTCAATATCGGTGTTGTTGCTAAGAACTCGCTCGGTCACGACATTACAATCACTATCGCAAACGGCGGTGAAGGGACAGGCGTAAAGAACGTTGCTGCCGACGAGATCAAGGCTGTCAAGGCTCTCGAGAACGGTCAACTCGTTATCATCAAAAACGGTGTGAAATACAACGCTGTTGGTACTGTAGTTCGTTAATGGTCTAACCAAATAAAAGGAATGGGACGATTTCGCCCCATTCTTTTTATTTATCCCTAAAAAAATCATGAAAAAAATCTTATCTCTTATTGCTGCTATCGTCTTCACCGGCAGCATCATGGCTACCGAGTACTACCTCACCGGTTCTTTCGTAGGTTGGGACGATGTCTGCTACGATGATTACCATTTCGCGCCCATCCCCGACACCCCGGGCGAGTACATCCTTCGCGGTATACGTCTTCCGGCGGGTGGGGGCATCAAGGTCATCAGCCCCATCGAGGGCAGCGAAGACGTCACCTACTATCCTTCCTATTCCGAAGCAGAAAACTATGAGGTGCCTAAATGGGGCGCGTATGACATCTATTTCCGTCCCAACGGAGACGGCGAGGGCGACGATTGGTACCATGGCTATTTCCGCCTCCGGGAAGTGCAGTACCTCGACTTCGAGTATGCCACCGTTGAGGTCTCGAATGAGTACTTCGAGGATATGGAACTCACCAGTATCAAACTCTATACCTGCGACCTCGATGACTACAACACCCCCACCTCCAACGGTATCCTGCTCGAGTTCTACGTGACCCCCGATGATCCCAACGATCTCAACGGCACTTACTCCTATCAGGACTTCACCTTCGATGCCGAGAGTTCCTATCTCACCATCTCCGAGGACCATGCAGAATCCATCACCGATATCCTCTTTGTGGACGGCGAGGTAACCATCGTCATGACCGATATCGATCAGACCTCCGGTACCGCGACCCTCCATCTGGACGGTACTTTTGTCTCCGACGAGGGCGATATCTATGAGTTCGTTACGACCCATTCAGCCGAGTACGACTACTATGTAACTCCCGATCCCCAAGGGGAAGCGGTTACCAACATCCGCACCGACCGCCAGGCTATCAAGAGCCTCAAGGCCGGTCAGGTAGTGATCTATAAAAACGGCGTGAAATACAACGCTGTTGGTGCTATCGTAAAATAAGCTCCGGCCCTCGGTTTTACCGCTCGGTTCAGCTCTCGCGGCTACTCCCGCGAGCATCAAAAAGCACGGCCTCCGGGTCGTGCTTTTTTTCTGTTTTTTCTGATGAAGAAAAGTATAATTAATATAATTGCCTTTTTGAAAGATACGCTAGTATCATAGTTTTGATTAAGAATGTTCAATGTAAATTTATTTACGATTGAAGATTGTTAAGCAAAAGTATGGAACAACGAAGGTTGTTTTTCAAAAAGTTATTTTTAATATAATTTTCTTATCAGTGTTTTTTCTGTTTTTCTTACTCAGCTTCAACAGGAGCCTCAGCCGGAGCTTCAACAGCCGCCGGAGCCTCAACCTGGATAGCCGACTGATCAGCAGCAGCCTCTTCCTGACCGTGGTTGAAACCAACGGCAGCAATCGAGAATACTACAATCAGGGCAATCATCGTCCAGGTAGCTTTCTCCAGAAAGTCAGCTGTCTTGGGCGCACCCATCACTTGGTTACCGGAAGCAAAACCTGCTGCCAGACCACCACCTTTGCTATTCTGTACCAGCACCAAGAGGGTGAGCAGTACAGCCGCAATAACAATCAAAATAGTTAAAAATATGTACATAATTTTATAATTTTTGTCAAAATCGGCTGCAAAGGTACAACAAAATTTTGGAATACACAAATTTTTTTGTGTTTTTTGTGCTTTTCATTTCCAAAACAACGTGATCAACACACATTTTTGTGTGAAAGTGTGATTTACACCTTTCGCCAGGTTGTTTCGTTGATCTTCTCTATTCGGTTTGTGTTTCGCCATCGGCTTAATACCATACTGATAGAGGAACCTTTGACAGATTGCCCTTTACGCGCGCGCAGTCTAATAAGGTCTGCGGTGGAGAACTCTTCCGGAAGGGAAGCTAACAATGAACGAACACTGCCTCTATCACTCGAGATAACTTCTAATGCTCCGGTCAGTTCTTGCTCCATCTGGTCGCCCCAGAGTTCCATCTGATTTCGGAACACGTATTCGGCTACCCATTCTGCGAATTGTCCCACGATTTCGGTATATTTATGATCTTCCAAAAGGAAGCATAACATACCGGCACGAAAGCCAATGACTGCGGAACGACGACGGAGTACATCCATAGCATGACTGTCTGCATCGATAGCTTGTTGGCGTTTGCGCTCAAGCCAGTCTGCAATCACTTTATTGATCTCCGGGCAAACAATGGTACCTTTTTCGGTGTCCAGTCTGCGTGCCCAACGGATAACTTCCTCCTTCTCCTCCTCGGTATAAGGAGCGAACACGGGAATCTCGGTAAACGAGGTGTCCGGCAGTTGTGCGAAACAAACACGCGTAGCCAGACCATTCTCCAGATCTTTGAAGAAACGCTTGAGCGAGTTAGGAGTACCGGTAAGCAACAGATTGTAGTACACTTTGATGTGCGCATTGAACGAAGCATCACTCATGTACGCCTGTCCGTACTCGGCATTATCGAAAGCTAAACGATAGATGTCAGACTTCTGCGACCACACTCCGGCACGTTCACTCTTGACGAGCGTATCCATTTCCTCTCCGATACCGATAAGGTGCTTGCCTTCTGCATAGGTCAGAAGCTGCAGTAACTTAGCAATACTGATAGAGATACCATTGTTACGCGGACAAGCGTGCGGATCTTCCGGTTGGTTTTTGGAGTTCTTCGATGCACGAAGTTTGTCCTTGTACGCTTGCTCTTTCTCGCGTTCTACCGCATCTTGCTCGTTAATGGGCGTGAGCAACAGATCGATAGGCTTACGGATAAACGACTTACCCGATGCAGCCGGAGCTGTGATACACGAGAAGAACGAGAGCGATTGTTCCTGACGGTCGAGATACTCGAAGCGGATTTTCGTTGCTAAGGTGCCTAATACCGGTAAACTCGCGATAACCATTGCCGGTCGATAATCAGCCGGAAGTCTGCCGCAAAGAATGTCGAGTAGTCGAGGAAGACGAGGTAACGGTAGCGCGGTTGATTTCTCCAGCGGCGATTGTTCGTCCAGATATGCCTCTTTTTCGCAGATAGCGATAGCCGATTGGAGCACCATCGGTATTTGACTTTTGCGCGGACGACCAATTGCAGAAGCAATCACTTGACGACGCTCTTGCTCAGACAGTCCAAAATCTGGAAGTACTCGGAGCATCAAATCTGCGTTGAAGTCACAGATATAGCGCATATAGTTCGCCAAGGTGAAGAACACGGTGTTACGCTCTCCCTGTACAGCACCGTCACAGTTACCCGTAGCGATAAGCAGTTGTTTCACGATATCCTCATACACTATCCCTCGGTAGGATAAAGTATTGCACCCTTCGGCGATATTTTTATCGCCGCTCTCCACATGCGCCGGCAGTGCCAGCATCTCTTTGTCTGCTGCTCGAACAATCCCTCCCGATCCTCATACAGCACATACTCTCTCGGTACCACATAGCTCGCTCTCGCCAGATCCTTCGTCACCGCGTCGTACTCCTTTATCCCGAGCACCTGTGCCATCCGCATCTGTGCCGCTTCAATACTCTCCATCTGACCGCTGGCTGTTGACTTCTCGGCGCTATCTCGCCGAGCTCCTATCACCCTTATCCCATGTCCGCTCGCTGTAATAGCAATCAGGTAGATTCCATCCGCTTTGAAAGATTCTTCTTTTGTGCGAGATAGTATCTCGCGTCCAAACCATTCTCTAGGGTTCTCCACATGATCCACGTCCAACATGGCGAGACCGGATGGGATAGCATCTGCGCTGACGCGCTTGCCGTTTCGGAAAGACGCAGCATGAGGGATGATGATTGGTAACCGTTTCTTAAGTGCCTGCTTGCGGTCGTTGTAGTCTTCCGCTGCCGGATCGAGTGCTGCGATTTGGTCGCAGATGGACTTGACTGCGGGAGAGTCAATGAGGCTGTCCCAGATTTCGGGTGTACATACTTGCGGTACACCGGCATTTACTTTTTCTTGATATTGAAACATAATGATACAATGTTTACTGTTTAACGTTAGCGGATTTGTTGGCATTCCACTTGCCTTTGTCGCCGCATGGCTGGCTTGCTCCGGTTCTAAACCGGCGTGTCCATTCACATCCTACAGCATGAATTTCCTCGTGGTCTTCCGGATACAATTTCCGTTGCTTGATAGCCCGTTTCTTAACTGCTTTTAGCATCGTCTGAAACTCTTCTTCCGACACTTCCACCTTGTGAATGTTGCACGGGTTGTATATATCGCAATCCACCATCCATGGGTTCATCGTCATGCGGCAATGCGTTTTCAACGGCACGCCACGTACACCGGTCACTTTGCCAGTCTCGGTGTAGAAGGGACAGGCGCTACTACACTTCACGCCGCCTTTTCTGATTGCAATTAGCAACATGCTTCTACCTCCGATTTGATGTCAATTTGACAAAGTGTCTCACCCATCGTCTCAATCTCGGACGCGAGAATGTCCGCCAGTTCGTGACCGTTTTTGTAGTCATCGTGCGATACATAAATCTGTACCATCACATGCTGTGCGTTGTACTTGATTTTACCATGCTTGGTCCTGTCTAATAGTCGCCAATGCAACGCCGGTCGCGTCTCATACGTACGCACGCCTTTTTCTATAAAGGTGAACTTGTCCTCGTCCGTCCGATGCAACGTTCCCTTACGGCTGTCCAACACTTGAAGATCGCTCTTCTTCATCTTCGTAGTCAAATCTACGCATAAATAATTTTGCTTTTTCATCTTGCAAAAGTTTTGTGCTTGGTCTCGTATGCGAGTGGCCACTCATTGCACGTGCGATTCACACTCAACTTTCGCGATTTTAATAATGTTTATAACCGGTCTCTTACCGATTTCGACTGCAAAATTAGTACAAAAAAAGCAGCTACGAAAATCGTAACTGCATTTCGGAAATAAACGGAAATAACTTTTTGATATTCGGAAATATTCGGAAATTTCGCGCGGAAGTTTTCGGAAGTAATCGTTTGAGCTCGCGAAATAAGAAATTACACCTTTCCTCGCGCGTCTCTGAAATTGCGTTCCGTATAGGGCAATTTACCAAAATATTCAGTAAACGCACGATAGATAACGGATGCTTCCAATTCGCGCGTACCTAAATAACCCAACGCTTCATTTGTCCGAATCACTTTCCACAATGCCGGAGCTGTACCCTTGCAAGCAGCGCGTAACTCTGAAATGACTTTTGCCTCTTTTCCCTCCGCTATACACGCATCCGTCAACAAACTAAACCGCTTCCCTGCCGTCACAACTTCCTCTTCTTGCACTTCTCCTTCCCATTCTGTCATCAAATCATCAAAGCCATGGAATAACATTCTCTCAAACTCTAAAATGTCTTTCTCCTCCATCCCCTCGAAACCGGTTTTCCATAGTTTTATTTGTGACCATTCATTTTGCAACATCTTCAATAACTCTGCAGCTCGTTTTCCTCCACGGTGCTTAGCTATAATGTTAAGATTATATCGATAACGAACAAAATCATAGTATTTACCCTCTGCCTCATTTTCATTATGAGCATTCCCCGCTAATATCTTATCTAGATTACTCTTTACATCACATGTTAACGGACTCCAATCGTGCATCCCTTTCGGAAATCCTATTTCTGGCAAATCCTCCTCATAGTCAACAGGTTCGTCTGAATAGGCAAGAATATCTTGCTCATAAATATAGTTCACAATTTCGTTTATTTCGTATAACCGTTCATCATCATATTCCTCTGTCGCCACACGACCATCTATTACCAAATCTTTATATTTAGAAGCATCTTGCCACACCAAAGGATGCATCCAGATTTTTGCAAATTCAGAGATTAAAGCTGGGAGCGGACACTCATTTGACCAATCTACCTCTCGATAGTCTCTTTGCAATAACCTCTCGGCATATAAATGCCGTTCCAGAAGAGGCCCCATCATACTCGGCACAGGGACAAGTTTACGTCCCTCCGGCAACTGAATAGGCAGGTCTAATTCAAACTTGCTTGCCTCTTTCGCAAACAACTCCTCCATCTCTTCCAATGTTACATACTGCTTCTCTTCCATATCTCTTCGTTGTTTAGCCCGGAATCTCATTCCGGAATTCTGCCTGCAAAATTACTGCTTTTTTCTGACATATCCAAATTTTTGAATGTGTAAAATTCACAAATTCACACATTCACATAAAAATTTGAGAGAGGATTTTGGTCATAATAAATATATAATATAAATATTATTATATTATTATGGAGATTTTTCCAAGATACACAGATGTGTGAATCTGTGAATCTGTGAATCTATCGTGCCCTTGCGGCTAAGAATCTTGGTATGAGAAAAATCGAGAAAATGCATTTTTTTGAAATTTTTTTGCGGAAAAATTTGGAAAAAGCAAAATGTTCATCGTATATTTGCATCGGATTTCGAGATAAGCCCCTGCTAATCTCCTTCCAAACAGCCACTCTCGCGCCACTCCGGCGCCACTCGCGCGAGAACATTGTTAAACCATTAAACCAAAACCAACTATGGCAAAGTATGAACCTATCGACATGGTGAATCACTACCGTGGAAAGATCTGCTCCCATTCGGACACCTACTTTCAGAAACGTGGTAACACCCTTTGCACCGGTCGCATCTGCAACCCCCGTGACCTTTCCAAGCACCCGCTCTCAGCCGATGAGATCGCCGCGCGACAGAAGTTCACCCAGGCACGTGCTGCCGTCAAAGCACTCACCTCCGAACAGAAAGCAGCCTATGCGCTCGCCTTCAAGAACCAGAAGAAATACGCCACCCTCCCGGGCTACATCTTCGCTCAGGAGTACGCAAAACTCAGTTAACCCTATTGTTTAACCCTAAAAACCTTAACGAAAATGGCAAAAGTAGAATGGAGTACCGGTATCGATCACGTATCCGGAGCACTCAGTAAACCGAGCAAGAGCGGTCAACACTCTTGTACCAAAATGCTCCTC
>CADCCH010000002.1 GCA_902799875.1 uncultured Bacteroidales bacterium
AAGTCTAAATGGCAACAAAGATTCGTTTGGCTCGTCATGGTCACAAAGACTACGCTTTCTACCACATCGTAGTAGCAGACAGCCGCTCGCCGCGTGACGGCAAAATTATCGAACGTATCGGTTCGTTCAACCCGAACACCAACCCCGCAGCTGTGATCCTCAATTTCGATCGCGCTCTGTACTGGGTAGGCGTAGGAGCACAACCGACAGACACCGTACGTACTATCCTCTCCAACGAGGGCGTACTGCTGATGAAGCACCTCAATGGTGGTGTCGCAAAAGGCGCATTTAGTGCAGAAGAGGCTCAGAAGCGTTTCGACGCTTGGAAAGCTGAGAAAGATGCTAAGAATGGTAAGATCAGTGCTGCTGAAGCTGACAAGAAGCGTGCTGCTGCCAAGGCCCTCCTCGCTCAAGAGGTAGAGACCAACAAGGCAAAAGCTGCTGCTATCGCAGAGAAGCGTGCTGCTGCTGCCGCTGAGTTGGCTGCTGCCGCTCAAGAGGCTGCACAAGAAGCTGCTGCTGCAGAGGCAGAGGCTAAGGGCGAAGAGGCTCCCGCTGAAGAGGAGGCTTAAGCACCATCTTTTTAGTAGCGAAAAAAGCCCCGAAACGTCAGTTAGGGGCTTTCTGCTTTTTTAAACGAAAATTTTTTTATCTTATATGCTGAACGTCACGTTTTTAGTTCCTCCCGTGGTGATAGGTGAACATCCGGCTGAACGCAGTTCGGGTTGTACGCGTGTGGTCTATCCGACGCCTAATATCTACGAACTGCAGGTAGCTGCCTGCGTGGAGCAGCAGTATGCGGTAACCTACCTCGACTGCGTTAACCATGCCCTGTCGGTGGACCAACTGGAGGAGCAGGTGCGCAAGCAACCGGCTCAGGTGTACTGTATGTGGACGGTTAACCTCTCCGTGCAGAACGATATCGAGATCACCCGTCGTATCCATCGTATCGCACCTGAGGCATGGGTACTGCTCATGGGACCCGGTGCCGGTTATTTCTACAAAGACTGCCACGTGGATGAGCGTACGATCGTCGTACACGGTGAACCCGAGCAGACTGTCATGGAGCTGCTGGGCTTGCTCGACAAGCACGAAGCGTGGCAAGACATAGACGGTATTTCCTACATCGCCGACGGGCAGCATCACCGCAACAAAATGCGGGCGCTGATGAAAGATCTGGATGCGCTGCCCTTCCCGGCGCGGCATCTGGTGAGCGATATCGTTTACCGCAATCCCAAACTCAAATGTACGCCGTACACCACGATGGTTACCTCCCGTAACTGTCCCTTCCGGTGCATCTACTGTGTACCCAGTTCGCTCACCTTCGCGCGCGAGATAGAATATAAGGAGTACAACCATCGCAAGCCCCCGATTGCGTTCCGTTCACCGGAGAAGGTGGCGGAAGAGGTGCGTCAACTGGCGCAGGAAGGCATCAAGGCCATCGGCTTCATGGATGATAATTTTATCTGGAATGAACAGCGTACGGCCGCTATCTGTGACGTGATGCGTGAGACGGGGATCGTATGGGGTTGTCAGGCACGCGTGGATGCCATCACCGAACCGATTGCTCAAATGCTCGGTGCATCCGGTTGCCGGTATGTCGATCTGGGTGTTGAGTCGTTCAACGACGAGATCCTGGCGTATGTCCACAAAGGCATCACCAGCGAACAGATCTACACGGCCATCCGTCTGCTGCAGCAGTATAAGGTGCCGGTTAAACTGAACATCCTCATCGGAACCAGTCCGCTCGAGACCCCGCAGACCATCCGCGACACCATTCGTAAGGCCAAGAAACTGCATGTGGACCAGCTGATGATCAATATCGTTTCGCCTTTCCCCGGAACACAGTTCTACCAGATGGCGCAGGAGAACGGGTGGATCAAGGGCGGCGTCTATACCCCGACGGACGTGCAGCGCGAGTCGATTCTCAATTATCCGCAACTGTCCACCAAGCAGATGGAGCGGCTCTTGTTCCAATCGAACCTCAGCTATTTCCTCTCGCCGCGTTTCGTATGGACCCAGATGCGTAAGTTCCGTTCGTTCTCGGATTTCACGCATGCTTTACGTTCGCTCAAAATCAAACTCTTCGGATGAGTTCGATCAAGATCTCGTATATCATCATTTCGTGGAACGGACTTGTTTATCTGCAACGTCTGCTCTCGTCCCTGACCCGTCAGATGGCGCGGCCGGAGGTGGAGGTGTTGCTCTGCGATAACGGTTCGACAGACGGAACCGACACTTTCATCCGTACGACGTATCCGCAGATTCGTTATACGCGTCTGACGGAAAACAAAGGCGTGGCCTATGCGCGTAACAGGGCACTGGAGCAAGCGAAGGGTCAGTACCTCTTTATCGTCGATAATGATCTGGAGTTGACGGACGAAGCCGCTGAGGCGTTGGAACAATACATGGATATGCATCCCCAAGCGGGTCTGGTCGCACCCTCTCTGGTGTACCCGGATCGTACCTTACAGGGTAGCGCCAAACACTATCCGGGCTTATGCCGCAAGATCCGCAATGTGCTCTGTCCCCGTCGTCGTACGATGGAGTATGCGGCGCAACTGCAGGCTGGGCAGCCTTTTGAACCCGAATACGTCATCGGGGCCTGCCAGTTCGTGCGTGCCGAAGCGTTTCGGGCAGTAGGACTGCTGGATGAACAGATTTTCTATGGTCCGGAAGATGCGGATTTCTGTATCCGTCTGCATAAAAACGGATGGCAGGTCGTTTGCCTACCATCCGTGCAAGTCATGCATCATTGTCAGCGTATGACCACACGCCGACCACTCTCGCCCGTCGGACGGGCACACATCAAGGCTTTGCTGTATTTCTACCGCAAACACCACCGTCTATAGTATATTCGATGCCGTTACGGCGGATATAGAGAATACCGTTGCGCAGGATCTTCTGTGCGGCCGGATCCTCTGCTTGGGTCTGCTCGATACCTCTACCGCCCAGGTTCGCCATACGGAAGAAGATAGGCTGACCGTAAGAGTTGGTCGCATTGACCGTGATCACGCCTCTGGAATTGACCGTCACCGTTCCGCTACGCGGGTACCACAACGGAATCAGGATACTGTTCTGATTGGTATGTGCGGCGTAGGAACCGATGATGTTGTTCTCGGAATTCACACCGTATCCTTGCCAAGCCCCGAAGGGCGTTATCTCATCCGAGAAGACATACGTACCCGGACTCAACGTGTCGACACCTGCCGCAGGGAAGAGGAACAGTTTGGCGATCGCATTGTCTTGTTGGGCTATGATATAAGCGTAGTAATTGCTGGACCCGGACTCGTCTAAGGCATTTATCTCCATTTCGTAAGAGTCGAAGACCTCGTGGTAACTCTCGTTCTCGGCATCGGTCATGATACCGTATTCGCGAATCGTACCCGGTGTATCGTATTGGTAGAAATAACCCGCATTAATCTCCTTCGTGGTGCCGTAGTATTTGAGTTTACCAATGATAGCTGCCACACCACCTACTTCGATCTCATAACCCGTCTGGAATGCTTGGTCGTGGAGCCATTTGGTGTTATAGCTGTAGAGTTCTTCATCGCCGTCGGTCAGGTACAAACGGCAGTTGCCGTAATTAACTATCTGCGCCGGGGTGTTGCTCAGCGACTTGATCTCTCCTTCGATGATATACGGGATTTCCGACTCCCAGCCTGAACCGTTCAAATCGAGTAAATTGATCGCCTGACTGACCGTAAGACCGGTGTACTGGGTGTTATCCAGAACAATCGTATCGGATGTCTTGTGCGTCAGGTAATCTTCGCCGTATCTGGACCAGACCTTATCGGACGGAATCGTTGACTGACCGATATAGGTGGTGCCGTTGATCACCAACATGTAATGAATCGTGTAGGTGTCGTTGAGGCTGTTGTATACAATCGTCACTTCGCCATTCTGGGCCGCTACCTTTTGGTAGGTATTGACGTTACCCTGATAAACGCTGGCGGCGTGCAATTGAAAATTGGTGGCACCGTCTGCGACATACGAACCGACAATCGAACGGGGGGAAGCGGTGGTGAAACCGAGGAAGAGCAACATCTGGTCCGTGGCATCGGCATTATAGAAGTTTGCTGTGCTCAGTTGAACCGTCCAATAGTGACCGCAGTTAATCGTGCTGGGGTAACTGTAGGTGAGTAACAAAGTGTAGTCTGCCGTGGTCGGATCGATATCATTGACGAGACTCGGTTCCGGTGCGTTCAGGTAGATTTTGTCCTGCGTGATCTGCATCGAGCAGCGGTAATCGGAATAACCGCGCACCTGGATAGGTACATACGTGCTGCCGATCTTCATCACCGGACTGATATAGTACTTACCGACACCCAGAGAGGATACATCGCCTATCACCGGTTGGGAATAGTAATAGTAGGCGGGTTTCAAACCGTCGTAACTGTAATTATACGTGCAGTATTGGAGGAAATTACCATTCTCGTCATACACTTTCAGCGCCGAAGAGGTGTTAGCTAACGCAATCAGGGAGGTGTTCTCCAAGGTGTCTGCCCACAGGATCACGTAACCTTGTGAACGATCGATGACCGTTTCGTCCGGATGCACGGTATCGCACACCAGCGTGTACTGGTACGAACCGCCGACGTTCGGACGGATATGCGTGAAAGCCACGATCTGTTCGGTGTACGCCTCGTCTGTCAGCGAACCACCTATACCTTGTCCTTCCGGATCCATGGCGGATACCTGGAAATAACCGTCGCAGTAACCTCTCCAACCCCAGTTGATATGAATCAGACCGTCGGCATCCACACCGTCGCCGATAAAAGCATGTCCTTCGTCTTTGATCGTTCGACCGCTGAACATCACCGGACGACCTTGCTCCAGTTCACTCACGATACCGGCCACGAAATTCGCATCGGTCATACAGTCTTTGATCAACGCCTGAACACCGGCGTCATAATTGAAATGGTTCACCATACCGGCGAGCATCAGGTTACAGGACGTGTAACTGCCGTACACACCGTACTGCATCTCGCTCACGATACCGCAATGGTACATCAGCGTGGCGACCGCATTCCTCTGCGTCGTGGTACCGGAGGTGTAGCTGTAATCGTTCAGCATCTTCGACCAGTTATACGTGGCACCAAATGTCTCCGACATCTGGACTACATCATTCTCTCCTCTCGTCCATTTGTACGAGTGCGTTCCCGTTCCGGAGGTCGGGTAGTTAAACACTTTCATGATCTGCGCTCCGGCGGTAGCTACACAACCAGTCACGCAATTATTACCGCCCACCGTCGGACATTGGTCATTGTACGGAGAATCTTGTCCCCACGTGGTCTGACAGATCGGGCTGATGGCATTGTATTGCTTTTGTTGGGTCGCTTTCTTAACCCCCACCGGTGCCTTCAACGTATTAGCCGGTTGGGAAGCGATACGACTGATCTGCTTGCAGTAATTACGGATCCACATGCGCGTAGCGTCCGACATATGGGCTTCATCCCAATGACCATTGTCTGCATAACCCAACACGGTCTTGGCGCGGTCTTCGGCAGAGATCAGTACGAATCCCTCGTCCTCACCGCGGTTAAAGACATAGATCGCCGGATCACCGTTGGACTGAAGTGCCGTATAGCAATGCGTCAGATCTTGCGGTTGACGCGCCGGAATACGGGCTGCCTGGTTGTCTTGACCTAAAGAAGCTGCAATACGCATGGCCTCTTCCGGAGTACGAAGTGCTGCTATCGTATGCAGGCATACCAGCAGACTTGCGAAAAGAGTGAGAAAATGTTTCATGGGTCTAATTGTTTTTAGTTTATATATTCATTAATCGATATGTCAAATACGCACCATAGACGAACAGCAATAGCGCACCTGCCCAGCGTTGTACTTTGCGTTCGTGGTTGGTCTTGACGGCTAACCAGACGATGATACTGCCTAAGGCTGCCATCAATGCATCCAACTCAATACCCTCATACGCCGGTAAGGGGCGTACGATCGCACTGGTCGCCAGCACAAAGAACACATTGAAGATGTTACTACCGAACACGTTTCCTAACGCGATATCGCTGTTATGCTTAGCCGCCGCAATGACCGAAGTCGCCAACTCGGGTAGGGAAGTACCTAAGGCGACAATCGTCAGACCGATAATCGCCTCACTCACCCCGCAACGAACCGCGATATCCACGGCACTCTTCACGATCAGCTCACCGCCCACTACTAATCCCACGAGACCGCCGAGCATGAGAGCGATAGCTCTTCGTACCGTTAATCCCTTCACCCCTTCATCCGTTAATCCATTCACCCCTTCGTCCGGATGCTCTTTTGCGTGCCGGAAGGTATTATAGAGGAAGTAGCAGAACATCATTAGCAGGACGATGCCGCCCATCCGGCCTATCCCTTTTCCGCACTCTCCGAATGGCAGCTCGACCGCTACGAAGGCCAGTACCAGAATTCCGGCGATGATGGACATCGGGATATCGAAATCGCGACTGCGTTTCTGCGAAACGATTGGATAGACCAGGGCAGTCAGACCCAAGATGACGAAGGTATTGATGATGTTCGAACCCAGGATATTGGTGATCGCCAGATCCGTCGATCCTTCCGCTACCGATACCATGTTCACCACAAACTCCGGCATCGACGTACCGAACGCCACGACTGTCAGACCGATCACCAGATCGCTGATGCCGAATCGCTTGGCAATTGCCGACGCACCGTCCACGAGCCAGTCTGCTCCCTTTACCAGCGCCACAAAGCCGACAATAATAAATACTGCCGCAACCCACCAGCCGAAAGCCAATAAATCTTCAATCATAAATCTTAAATCTTAAATTGCGCTTTTTGTTTATACATTAAACAAGAAGTGCATTATATCGCCATCTTGGACGATATAGTCCTTACCTTCGATGCCTAATTTACCGGCCGCACGGCACGCCGCTTCACCGCCTAATGCAATGAAATCCTCGTACTTGATGACCTCCGCGCGTATGAACCCGCGCTCAAAATCCGTATGGATCACACCCGCGCATTGCGGTGCTTTGGCACCGGCCTTGAAGGTCCAGGCACGCACCTCATCCGAACCCGCGGTGAGGAAGGTACGCAGGTTCAGCAGGGCGTATGCTGCTTTGATCAGACGGTTTACACCCGACTCCTGCAGACCGATCTCCTCGAGGAACATCTGCCGTTCCTCGTAACTCTCCAATTCCGCAATCTCGCTCTCGATCTTCGCTGCGAGCACCAGCACCTGTGCGTCCTCGTCCTTGACCGCCTCTTTCACCTGCTCTACGTATGCGTTGCCCGTTACGGCGGATGCCTCATCGACATTGCATACGTACATCACCGGCTTGTTGGTCAGCAAAAAGAGGTCCCGCGCTGCGGCTTCCTGATCTTTGTTATCCAGTTCCACCGTCCGGGCGTTCTTACCCTGCGACAGCGCCTCGCGGTATTTGACCAGCACCTCCAGTTGCAACTTCGCATTCTTATCTCCACCGGCTTTGGCGGCTTTCTCGCATTTCTGAATACGACTCTCGACAGTCTCCAAGTCCTTCAACTGTAACTCTGCGTCGATGATCTCTTTGTCGCGCACGGGGTTGACGCTGCCGTCCACATGCACCACGTTCTCGTCGTCGAAACAACGCAGTACGTGAATGATCGCGTCCGTCTCGCGGATGTTCGCCAGGAACTTGTTTCCCAGACCCTCACCCTTACTTGCACCCTTCACCAGACCGGCGATATCCACGATCTCGACGGTCGTCGGGATTACACCGCGTTCGGGTTTGCAGAGCTCCCCTAATTTGATCAGTCGCTCGTCCGGTACGGTGATCACACCCACGTTCGGCTCTATCGTACAGAACGGGAAATTCGCACTCTGCGCCTTCGCGTTACTCAGACAGTTAAATAACGTACTTTTGCCTACATTCGGCAGGCCCACTATTCCACATTGTAAACTCATAATGCTTTGTTTTCACCTTTGCGGTTGCAAAGGTACTGCTTTTTTTTGAGATGTGCAAATAAAAGTGCAAAAAAACCACCGCGGCTCTCACGAGTGGCGGTGGCGGATATAAAAATATTATGAAAATTACCTCTCCTTTCGGAGGGTTTCTTTAACCGTTTAACGGTTTAACGGCTTAACGATTTAACGCACGTCTCCGGCGCACAGCAATCACGCCTGCAAAAACGGCAGCGAAGATTGCCAGCACCCAAGGCTCACCAATCGGCGATTCGGTTGATTTACCGGTCTCACCACCGGTATCGAAACCTCTGCGGATGCTTCCGGGTCTTCCCGGTGTCTGATTGGCAGTTGTGGTGGTACCCATATTTGCCGCTTGCGTGGCACCCACAGCCGTTACCTGCGAACTATACGCGCTACCCGAGCCTTGCATCGATGAGGTGGACTCCCACTCTTGCGCCATGGTCGGCAGCGCTATCAGCGCCACCGCCATGAATATCATTACAATTCTTTTCATATCTTTCATAATTTTCATCATTTCACCATTTCACCATTTGCACCATTCGCATCATTGTAAACGCTTGCCTTGAGCGTCGTAAACTACGCCGTCCTTCACGATGTACAGGATATTATCAATGAGCACCTTGCGTACACCATTTTCACCATTCTCACCATTGAGCAATTCAACACCTGTCGGCGACTGATGAACCGGCGAGATCTCAAGTACGAAGCGATCATCGATCTGACCGGCAGCCAACGTTACGGTGTAATCCATCAGACCGAGGTTCACGCGCGCGCCCGCTTCATTATCTATAAGAGTAATACCAACGCCGTAGGTTCCTTCCGGTATCGAGAAGGTGTACTCACCGTCTGCGGCAATCTTCACGCCTACCGGAACGATAGTCGTCTGGTTGGTCATCGGCAGCGTGTTACCTGCCACCCACTCGGTTCCGATGAAGGTGTAGATGTTCGCACGGTTGCTGTTGAACTCCTTCGACATATCTTCACCGAATCTGAAGTCTGCACTTGCGTTCTCAGCGTTGCTCAGGCTAACGAAGGTCTGATCTTCTACCACGCCGTCCTTGTTCAGTTCCAGACGGAAGTCCACATCTATCGGCTCTTCTGCATAGGTGCGGGCTGCGACAGATGCCGGAGCCGGTGTTGCACTGGTCGTGAAGGTCACATTGCCACAATACTGAACCACGTATGCATGCATAGCTTTGAACTCAAAGTCTTTGACTGCCTTCGGCGTCAATGAGTTATCCGCCAAGTTACCATCATAGATGAACTTCAAATCATTAACAAGAGTATCAAGCAATGCCACGTTGGCAAATCTGATTTCGCCGCTACCTCCACCATCTGCCGAGGCAGCACCTGTAATATTCTTGAAGGTCGGTACACCGAGAACATTCCAGTGACTATCCTTCTTCGTACGGTTTCCGGCTGTCGTACCGCGGTTGATTTTACATTCGTGAGATGGCATGTTGTAAGTGACATCAACGTTGGATATACTGCTTACTTTACCCGGGAAGAGGAGTTCTACCTCGTCCGTATTATCCCAAATGCTAGCGTGGGCTGAAGGAGATATGTAGTACAACTCATCCAAGTCAAGTGCGACAATATAACCTGTACCTGCTTTCAATTCGAAGGTATCTTTCATCGACGGGGTGACAAATTTCCAGTACGTTTCCGAGTCAGCCCAGAAACCGTTCTTTGCACGTGCAGCACCATCATAGTACTCAACAATCCAGTGCTGACCATACGTACCGAAACCGATTACATCGCTCAGTCGCACATCATACGGGAAGGATACATAGAATATATCACGCTCATAGCGGGAGAGGAGCGGACTAAGGGTTGCATGTCCAGCTTCTTTACTCTTATTATTCAGAGTCCACTTGTTGAAACGCAATCCGCAATAGATGTTCTCAATCTCCGAAATGGACTTGCCGGAAGCGAATGTAATTTGCTCAATATCTTCCTGATGTTCACGCATAAACATAATATCTGCATTGATTGCCATATCCTCGGAAATCGTACCGGATGATGGTTGGTATGCAGCTACAACGCGGTTGGTCTTGAAGTCATAGAGCAAACGAATCTTGACGCGCGTGGTCGATTCGGAATCTCCACCGATAAGGGTCTCGGTTGTGCTTTCGTCACCTTTGAAGTACTGAGTAATCACACCCTTTCTTTCCCAATCGCCTGCATCGGATTTCGGAGCCTCACCAAATTTCGATCTGAGTTTGTAGGTAGCCGTAGGCAATGCATATACTTCTGCTTCATATACCCAGTTACCCTTATCCGAGAAGGTCAGTTGGGTCAACGGATCGCCTCCGGTAGCCGCTGCGTATATCTTCGAGTTGCCAGGAATAATCATAAGGAACTCACTGCCGCTCTCTTGTGCACCATCTACGTAACGACGAGTAGCCACATTCGTCTTATGGTTGTACATGAAGCGGATGTTTGCACTACGCGTGATATAACCGTTAGCATCTACATAATCGTCTGCCACACCATCTTTTACGATAGTATCCGAAACGCAGACGCTATAATCATTCGCCACAACGAATTTAATATTCTTCACTTTAACTTCTCCGCCAACTTTTTCGACCTTATACCACTTTGTGAAGTAGTGGCTATACGGATTTTCGGTCTGATGGAACGAGTAGTCAGAGTACGGCATCAAGTGATCCGCAGCACGGAAGTTATCCCAGTTGCTCGAACCGGCGCCATCTACGCGGATGTAGAAGTTACCCTCGTACGGCTCAATCTTCTCCAGAACAAGGTTTCCACTATTATCCTTTGTAAAGATGAAGTTATATACACTATCTCTTGTAATGCTGTCCGGAACATTGATGGCTGTACCTTGATCAGCCCAACCAACGGTTCTATATTCTTCTGCACCCGGATGCAACGGATCGTCCGACACAGTACATTTTTGAATCTTATATTTCGGGTTCTTACTATTCTCTGCGCGTACGAAATATGAAATCGTGTCATGCTCTGTATCGGCAGGAATAACTGAAGACAAGAGCCATGATTTTCCCTCATTGGAATCGTGATTAGCGATACGTACATCATCGGTGTACATCACACGGAAGTCACCCGTTGATTCCGGATAGTGAACACCTACCTGATGGTATCCGCCTGAGTTGTAATCAAGTGTGAACGTATAGTTGCCGGCACTGGTCGTAGTCAGTCCGCAGTTGTCTGAAACATCATTACCAAATCCCCAAACAGTCTGTCCGGTATCGCCACTATGACCGTTAGTCATCGTTCCTCCGTTACTAAACCAGGTATCATCTGCTCGATAAATCTTGAATCCATAAGTCTTATTACCGCCTTCAAGATCCACCGTGACAGACATCGGCATCGCTTTATCTGCTGAGAATGCGAAATCACGTTCCTTAACTAAACTAGCGCTACCTCCTGTGTTATCATAGATTTTCAACGTATAACCCGTACTCTCCGGATAGTTCATCCAGTAACCTTTCCAATAGTAGTTCGATGTATTATCCGGTTTATTCTTTTCTTCCGGCGTCTGACCTATCAACGGAACATACATTGAGAGTGTTGCGCTATAATCGCTAAGCTTAATAACATTGTTATGGCTGAAGTATCCATAACCATGTTGATCTTTCTCTGTAAAGGCAACATTGGTCAGACTGGTAGAAACACTATTTGCTGCTAAGTCAAAGTAGTAAATATTCGTGCCTGCAATCTTCGACATACCGCCATGTTTGCCGGTATAAGCTCCGGAAAAATATGAAACATCCGCACCTGAACCTTGGGTAGATCCCCAATAAGTACCATTATTATAGAAGTAAACATATACAGTATCCCATTCCAACGTATTGTTGAAATAGATCATCTGCTTCTTATTATATTTAGCAGTCAGATGTCCGTCATATTCAGCACTAATAGAAATTGGATTGTCGGTCAACGCATCGTCAGTAGCCAATACATCACCCAAAACCCATGTATCAAACGCATAACCAATTATTTCAGGAGCAGTAACCTCAACTGTTTCTCCGCGGGCTACTTCAACAGAGCCGTTTTCGTGGATTGTATTGCCGCTGGCATCCTGATAAAGGATTGTCACATTACTATTACCGGCGATACGAACATTGCTCTTGAAGGTAGATAGTTCGGTACCAGCATCGCAAGCAACAAACGAAGAAGCATTGGCTTTAAGTACCGCCTTTACTTTATAATAACCTGCAGACAAACCTGTCAAAGTAAAGCGAACCTGATTCGGTTTGCCTACTGCAGGATTGGAAGCAACAGCCACGCCTGATTCTACAGGGTTATCATTATCATAGAGAAGCGACCAGCAGATATCCATATAATTTGTTGCATCGGTCTGGTTTAATACAGGGTTGACATCCAAAGTGACGACATCACCCTTTGCAATACTTGCCAGATGCTCTAATGTAGAGATCACAGTCTTCTGGAAATGAGCGTACAACGTTGTAGCGCTTGCGATATTCCAGTTTGTTGCACTGCTTCCATCTGCATTATAGTACTTCGTACCAGATCCATTATGACCGGTGAAGTAACCCATGAACTTCCATCCCGGCAGCGGAGTCGGTGCATAACCCATAGCCGGCATAGCCGAGCCGTATGTTGCACTAACCGATTCGTTTTCACCAGCATCACCGTATCCATCTTCATCCTCCGCACTCAGCGTAACGGTGTAGTTGTTTGCGGTCCATTTTGCATAAACAGTCACATCTCCGTCATGTTTCCAGTGACCGGTAGCATCTACGTATGGGTTATCCTCATGCTTGAAGAAACCGTATTGCGTAATGATTTCATGGCCTGCGCCACCGTCATTTTCAAACCAGCCAGCAAACGTGTAACCTGTCTTTTCAGGATTGGTGATAGTGTACTTATATGCACTTGCTCCTGCGTCATAAACAGGTGCTGTCGCATCATACGTAGCCGTCAAACTTGTCGGATCGCTTGAGGTAGTAGCACCATTCTGATTCAACGTAATAGTATAGTCCTTCGCTGTCCACTTAGCCCAAAATTCTTTGTTAGCATATGTTCCGACAGGAATAGTATTACCGGAAACGGTCTTATCTTCATCCGTGTACCATCCGTCGAAAGTATATCCGGTTTTGCTCGGAGCTTTCAGCGTGATAGTCGGAGTTACAACCGTAAAGCCGGACGGGTTATCGTCATCATTCGTACCACCGTCCAGATGGTAAGTGATTGTATAATTATTATAACTATAGCAAGCATAAACCTTTATATCCGCGCTACGCGTACTAGCAGCACTTGTCCAGTTTGCATCCGTAGTTGACCATGCATCACCTGTTCCGGCAGTATTGCTGTACCAACCTTCCCAATGGTAACCATTCTTCGTGGTACCTTTCGTGAAGGTAACGGCAGTAGCATCCAGCACATAGTCACCGCTGGTGAATGAAGGACTCGAGGTAGCTCCGATAGCCGCGTTACTACCATTAATAGCACCGATACCATAGGTTATCTTGTGCGCATCCGGATAAGTAACGGTCAAATCCTTACCTCCGGTAGTAAATTCAAACGTATAACTGCCAGCAGCATCTGTTTCTATTTGCACATAGTCGTCAACAGCAGCACTCAAATCGTCCACACCATTAGAAGCACGTGTGGCTTTTGCACTACCCTTACCAAAGTACTCACCATTATAGAAAATTTTGAAGTTATAGGTACTCTTCGCAGTGAGAGTCAACGATTTGCTAATCGTGCCCGTTCCCGTCATCTCATAATAGTCGTATAATCCACCGCCTGCAGTGGTCTCGATGTATAATTGTGGCGTTGCGTGCGGACAATCCATCGTACCGTAACGGCTGGCTATAGCATTAGCGGAATTATACCAATAACACGTAGCCGCTTGTGGAGCGGTAATATCATTGGTCTTGGTGCCATCTGTGCCTTGGTAAATCAAGAAATTGTTATATGTCTTGTTCAACTCGTATGACCACCATTTATATACTGTACCCGTGATAGCGGCTGTCATTGCTGCACCGGTAGCGTAGATAGCATTCTCTTCCTTGACGCCATCGTTTGCGTCTGCATCTGTCCACGCATAGATCTTCGGTGTGCTTGCACCTACAGCTGTACGTACTTTGATGGTATAGGTTCCGCCTGCACGAGTAGTCACGTTAGTTCCGCTTGCCTGCTTACCTTCGCCTTTAACGTTCACGGCATAAGCCTTAAAGGTGTATTCCGTTCCTGCACTAAGTCCAGTGATAACTTTGGTAAACGTATTACCGGATGTGTGCGTAGTGGAGTGTTTCGTCTCGCCACAATAGAATCCTACCTCTTTCATGTGACTTGCAGCCGACGAACCATCACTACCGTAATTGGAGATCGTACCTGTCAGTTTGATCTGCGTACTACTGATCACCTCATAACTGGTTATACTTACTGTAGGAACAGAAGGAGAAACAGAGTGTAAAGTGTAGTATTTAGGACCATCACCACTACTCCATGCGAAATCCCAATATGTGTCTGCCGCATAAGTGGCCTTATTAACAGCTACATTATTAACAAGTTTCTCTTCTCCGGTTCCTCCATTAACATTATTATCCAAAATGAATTTGGTATATTTACTGTCTAACGTTACTTTATACCACTTCTTTCCTGGAGCATATTCCTCACAGCCTGTTCCTGTACCTTGTACACCAGGCCAAGCTGCCGGAGTTGAGCTTCCGTAGAAATACAAAGCGATACCATTTGCCCATCCGCAGTTGTTCTGCACATAAATATTCCACCGCTCATAAACGGTTAAGTTGTATGTACGAGTATAGTTATTACCGCCAATACTCATGGTAACAGTAATGGTCTTTGCTCCTGTAGATGCCGGAGTATATGTCCAGGACTTGCCAGTATAAGAGCCGGCACCTGTTTGCGTGAAAGTACCGCTGGATGCATCTGTAATAGACCATGTCACTGTTGCACCACTACTTACATTACTGGAAGCTGCTGTGAAAGTCAAAGCAGATGTAGCATCAACGCCTATCCACATCTGGGTTGTGGTGTTGGCTTCTGTCAACGAACTAACGGAAGGTGCATTGAGCGTCAAAACTACATTGTTAGAAGTTTCTGTATCATTTGAAGCTCCGTTATAATACATAACAACAGACATTGTCTTGCTACCGGCAACGGCTGGAACATAATCAAATGTAGCGGTTCCAGAAGAAGTTGTCTCAGTATGAATTGGAGTAGCTCCTTCGTAGAACACATACTTCGTTATGCTTGATGCGTTGCTTCCTGTTGCGGTCAAGCGCACGGTTTCACCAACGTTAATTCCGCTGGTCTTAGCAGCTGCCAAACTCACACCCGGATCAGCAGACCAACGAGCATATAAGTTAAGTGTCGCTCCATCAGTGCGATTCCAGATACCGCTGTTGTCTGCGTATGTACCATCTGCATTAATAACTTTAGTTGCGGTACCTGTCGCAGCGGTCCAGTATCCTGTCAGCGAGTAACCTCCATTACATGTCAATGCAGTAAAGCTTGGTAATGTAGCATCATATGTCGCTGTTACCGTTGTTCCTCCGCCTGTTACTGTTTGCCCTGTCGGAGCATTGCCATACAGTGTCACCGTTGTTTGCTTCGGAGTCCATTTTGCAAAGAGAGTAGTATGAGCTGTCAGTTTTACATTAGCACTATTTGCATACACCACATCGCCATCTGCTGAAGTAGCCCAGCCTGCAAAATTGTATCCGGTCTTGGTAAACGTATTCGCGGTAAGAGCAGTATTCGTGTTATATGTTACTCTCTGCGTGTAATCTGAACCGGTACCACCATTAGCCTTGAATGTCACTACTGGTGCAATAGTAAAGGTGGCAACATCGTCACCCGATGAAGGTAACGCGACTCCTGATGCGGAAAACCAATGAACCTTCAATTTATAGACACCAGCTGCATAACCGGATATATCTACTGAATATGCAGCCCATTCACTACCATCACCACATTCACCAGTAGTACCAGTAGTTTTCCAAACATTATTGTTCCCACTTTTTTCAGCACGATAACAAGACAATTTGAAATTATCTATTTGGGTTCCACTATTGGTAGTAATAGTTATCCAAATACCATTGTTACTATTCCAATTGCAATTATCATCTTGGCTGTTGTCGTAGTTATCATACTGGCCACCAAGTTCGAGTGACGTAATAGCACCTAAATTGGTACCATTGATAGCGGATTTACTATTTAACCAGTGATCAGTATTAATATTGGAGGATGCTTTATACCATGTACCATTGACACAGATACCGGCATTTCCTGTCCAAGCACCCCACATCTGTCCGACACTGAGGGTGAGGAGCATGATTAGCATTGCCGCATATCGTCCAAACCTCTGCGGCGTTTGTTTTTCATGGCTATATGACAATAGCCTTTTAAAATTAAGTAAGTTTTTCATAATAGATTATATTTTATATTTGTTAGTTTTATCCTAAAAAATATTGATCCAGTTTGCCCTCTTTAGCATCCTTCTCTTTCTCATTTAGAGCATCCAAATATTTTTGATAAAAATCATGATGCGATTTACTCAGTTTATCTTTACGTTCTATCAAGTCCTGAACATCTTCAATACCAAACATCTCTAACTGCTGAATAAAAGCATTACAATTGTCATTAAACTGCCTATTTTCAGCATCTCGTTGGGCGATCAACTGATTTCGGAAATTCGCTATTCCGTCTAAAAATCCTTTCTTTGTCATGATATTATTGATCATTTAATTATTATCTCTTTCTTCGCGCATACGCACGTACATTTAAATTTATACTTTAAAGCGTTGTTTTTCTCCAGCTTGGCGTAGGTGCTCAATATACTCCATTATCTGGCGAGTCCCGTATTTAGCTTGACCTTTATCATCTTTCAGTTTCATCATTCCTAATGCCAAGAACGAGAACTCATTATATAGCGTTGTCGCAAACACACCTCTGTCATCTGTATTTACACATGCTTTTAATAACGGGTAGTTCGCATTAGTTTGTTCCTCTATTGGATCAAAGCAAGTTAGCAGCGGATGATTATAGCAATTTTCAATGTAACCTATCTTTAGGTTAGAAGACGGATTCGCTTCTACAGCAATCTGTTTGGAGCAAACTTTCCGTCGCATTTTCTCCTGCAATTTATCCACTACATTGATAATTGTAGTCGGGTATTTTCCTGCATAACGCTTTTCTCCTTCCGCTTTGATAGTATGGTCAAAATGATAGAGTTGGTATAATCGACAAGCTTCTTTGTCTTGGCGGGCTAAAACAACAATATCCTCTTCTACATCAGATGTTCGTTGCCACTCTGTCATAGAGGCTTTCGCCCAAAGCGATTGTTCTGGTTTTGATTCTTGTTTAACAGGTTCATCTCCTCTAAGCAGCATACTATTCCAATAGGTTTGCAGATTAAACGGTATATACTTACTATAACCTATCTCTTTATATAGTTGTGTTGCCAAACGATTTAGTTCTGTTTCCAACGAGTTAGGGATTTCCACATCCTCTTTACTGCACTTCATACAAAGCCAGACGCAATTGTCTAGCACATATTGCCTTGGTGCAATAATACGAAAACGCCGGCCGTTGTAATATTGCTTTGCGTTAATGCCCATCGCTAAACCATGACCTATTCTGCAATGCGAGTCAAATCCTAAGAACAACAATGCTTCATCAATAGCACGGAGACCATCTACGATATCAAAGAAATCTTCTCCTACATGGTATGTTTGGTTGATCAGTCCTTTCTTGCGTGCATAGCGGAAAACGTGTCCGAACACTTCCGGCCGGCAGAACATCTCCGTACTGGCAGCATCTATACCTACTACTTTTACCAAAGACTGTTGCTTCCTCTGTCTGTAGTACTGCGAAAGAACGATGTCAATTTCCTCTTTTATCTGTTTGCGATAATTGGCATAGCGTGCAAAATCTTGTCTATTATTCAAATACAAATCATGTTCGTGCTCCTGTCTACTGTAGTTAGCTTTGATAAAATGTATCACAAACGACATGTGGTCAGCAGCATTCTCCAACACTTGGCGATTGGTGAAAACTCCTTTATTATAATTGCGCACGTGTAAACGTGAAGCTTTTGCCATTTGGGGCAAGTCTTTCGGTTTGATACGTCCCTCCAAAAAGTCCTTTTTGCTATTACGGAGCGTGGTCTGTAAGATTAATGCATCTATGACATCCGCAATAGGAGAGTTGTCTTCGATAAAGATGTCTTTTCTGTCTTGATATGTTTCGAAGTTCTCGAAGCCTTTGAGTTGGTTGATTTGTATAAACTCTTTTCGGATACGCGTCTTCAGCACGATATACAAATAGAAGTAAGGAGCCAATGCCCATATCTGTTTATCAAAACCATAGAAGCAATAGAAGAACTGATACATCAGTTTGCGTTCGCCATGAAAGATGAGGTTTGCATCTGTGATGTGTTTCTTCACCTCTTCATCCGGTCTAATTGCATAATCCAGAGTTCTACCGTTTCGACTTTGCAAAGCATAAGTGCGCCAAACGCTGATTTCTGCGTTTAGTTTTCGGCAAATCGATTTGGCATAGAAGTCATCTTCCAAAATATTCTTAACGCTTGCTATCTGTTGCCACGGATTTTCGTCTTTTTCATAGAGCCTATTGAGTAGCTTGAAGAACTGCAATCTCAAGAATGTAGCGGCTATGCACATCCGTTGGAAGGAATATAACTTCTCTATGCCTGCAGTTGAAAGCGTTACGTCTTGATAAGATTTGACTTTTGCCGTCTTTTTCTCAATTCCGTTTAATGAGTTCGTCAAGTCAATCCAGTTAAGCGAGAATACTTCACATGTAGCGAAATAATGGGCATGCAAGTCGGACAGACCACGAGTCAATATATCGTTTAACTCCACATTATTATGGTTAACGAGATCTGGCCAATTAAAGAGAGTGGTCTGTTGCTTCGCCATCAAGTCCCTATTTGCAAGATAAGCAGTCGTTAACAAATCTTCTCCAAGGAATAATGTAATATCTTTCCAACGCAATATTTGGTTGAATTCGACTACTGGATGAGAGGTCTTTGCATCTATATTTACCATCTTGTTCGCCATGTGTTTAACGAGTAAGAATGGACGATAGATGAATGGTATCTTGGACAAGTTAGGTTTATCTACGTATTCCTCTAATGCATTGTCTGTATCTAGATTCATCCAGAAGTCCTGTGCCATGTTCTCCATTAGACGAGCTTCAGTAGTAGTGAACGCATCTTCACGCCAACGCACGAGTTGAGGCAGGATGTCTATGTAGCCATCCTTATTTCTACGTGCATCCTCAATGGCTCTTACCACCGCTTCTACCGGATAATCGTAGAATAATGCCTTTATGCTTGCTCGTTCGAAGTCCATATTATTTATTTAATTTTTCATACACTTCTCTTATTTGTTCAATATATCCGCTCAATTCATTACGTAAACTAGGCCAAGAATCAAATTGTGCATCGTCATTTATAACTGCCTCCCAGAAAGCTACATTTGCACGGATTAGTTTGGAATCAGCGGTATATAATTTATTCAAAATCTGTTGTTTGTTTTTAGGATACTTTACTCCCTTCTTAGCCAAACTATTTTTGAAAATTTCATCCAATGAAGAGTTAATACTTTCGATACTCTCTTCTAAACCATTTGAGATACTATACACTTCATCGAACGTAAACTGATCTGTATTTTTCAGAAAATCCATAATGGGAGTGAGGAAATGGAATTTCATTTCGTGTCTATCTCCATTCTCTGTTAAAGGATATAATTTAATGCCAATATTTTGAATGGCTCCATACACAATACGGATATTATTTGCATTTCCTCCTTCTTTGGAAGTATCTCTACGATTATATAAATGATCCAAAATAGCTAATTGAACTTCGCTAAAGCGAATAACTACCTCCGATATTAAACTATGTAATTGGCTTGGCAAATTACTTTCTGGAGTAGGATGTTCTATTTCGCATTTTTCAAGTATTTGTTTAAGCAAAGAATTATTCCCTTTTTGCAAAGCATACTCATAGAAATTTCCCCCAAAGACACTATCCCATCGTTGATAAGTAAATTTTACATTAATAAGGTTGTAAAATAGGGACAAAACATCAAATACCATATAATTATTGGAAGAGGAAAATTGCACATAATAGGAACGTGCACTCATCTTTTTATTATATTCAACGCCTTGCTTTATGTATGATGGATAACAAGTTGTTAGGGCAAAAAATTCGCAGATATTTAAAATTTTATCTCTTTCATCTCCATCTAATTCTGCCAAAGATTTAAACAGGTAACACAAAGCGCTCCCATTAATAAGCCTCTTTTCACGGGGAATAGATATCTCAATCGGCATGAAAGATCCAAGTTCATATGTAAAATAAGAACCGTTTATCAAGCGTTGTAGCTTATTGAGATGTCGCAATTCTTCATCATATTTATATATAGAAGGTTTCTTATCTTCACTATTGACAAACAAATGGTCTTCGGATTCAGAGACGAAGTTATACATATCGTATAGGAGAATAGAATAATAGGCTCGCAAGAAAAAAACGAGATTCTTATCATCTTTGGACGTAGCAATATCATCAAAATACTTTATGACATAATACGCATCTCCAAGCGACACATTTTGCACTGTGTTTAAAGGATCAAGAAGAGTTGCTAATGTTCCTTCAAATTTATACTTGTTGTCATTGATTACGAGTAATAATTTTTGGCGCAAATATAAGATAATACTCTTGTTGGTAGTTACTAAATCTTCATTTTGCACCAATTCTGTTACAAATTCAGCATCTTTACTATCCAGATTTCTAATCCAAGTATGATAAAAATAATGTTTGAATGCTGCCTTATTACGCATAATATCATCACCACTTGTATTGGTTACATTATGCATATTACACAATAGACCTATCAAATGACGAACAGCGCGCAGATTGGTAGGAACGATAGGTGAAAGATTTCGCCCATTAACAAAGATATATCTAGTCTTACGATATATTAACCGAACTACTGCATCCTTGACAGATTCGAAAGGTTCAGTATTGTTGTTGATGACTATATTTAAAGGCTTTTCGGCAATACTTTCACCCGTCGGCATCATTACACGATGCGACAAAGGCAATAGTTTTGTTACATAACGAAGAGCCATTTCAGTTATGGTGATATCTGAAACGATGTCGTCCATTTGTTTGCGTAGATACGATTGAACCACTTCAACCAATTGGTCTATCTTAATGGCAATCATAATCACACAAACTTGAGGCGAAGATAGGTATTTGCGGACTTCTTCTGCCATGCGATAACCTTCGGAGACATTTAAATCTAAGTCGTCTATACTAATAAGCACCCGATCTTTATGAAAATACTTAGCATAGCAACGCAACAATTCGTTCAGTTTATCCTTCAGTTCAATGCCTGCAGCCAGTTGATCTATTTCTTCCAGATTATCATAAGCGGATTTGTTAGAAGGCTGGTTGATAATTCTCAAACTAGATCGTACGTCCTGAAAATGTTGCATTAAATGATTACGTTTGGCTATGTCTTCGCGGAACTCAAAATTGCAGTTGTCAATATCGTGACCCTTTTCTTGGTCAAAGCGCAAAACATCAGCATACATCTGACCTATTAGCAATTCCAATAGGTTATGTTGTTCATCAAAGAAGGCAGGCTCTACTAATTTCAAGACCTTGAATGTGTCTTTGGTGATTTTGTTATTAGATTCGGGGAATAACTTCGCATCCACAGCATTTTCAAACGCAATGCTATCCTGTAGTATATTATGAATAGTCATCAATGCGGAGGTTTTTCCTTCTCCTCGGTCACCACAAAAGGCAACAACATTAGAAACCGGAGTTCCTTTTTCCGCTTCATGAGAAGCACCTTGAATGATTTCATTTAACACACTCAACGCTTGCTTGTACTGCTCATTCAGTAAGGATTTCTCCATTTGTTCCTTTGTGCGAGCAATAACAACATCCGTTTCTTCGCCATGAAGAAATGTAATAGGTGTTTGCTGTAAATTTTCCTTCTCTGCCATAACTATATTGCGTTTTTATGGTTATTTATCTTTTATTCTCCTTTGTTCTCGAAACTGTCATATAGAGCAGTTAACGAATTATTTTGTCTTTCTTTCTTCCTTTTTCCTTCCTGTCATCTTAGCCTTGACTGTCGGTTGACCGTCGGTTCACCGTCGGTCTACTATCGTTCTTGACAGGTCTTTGACTTCGTTCACCGCCATACAGAAAAAGCGTGAAGTCCACTTGCTCTTCACGCTCCTTGAGGCCTTCGCATTGCCCGAATAAAGTAGAATAACAACCGAAATCCACGCCCGATATGTATTACCCATCCCACCCTATGATGGGCGTGGGGCACAATTATACATACCCACATGGACATTCATTGCTGTTGCTACGACTTTATTCTGTTGAAAGTTGCGAAGTTTCAAGGAGTCGTGAACAACGTTTCAATAAACGTCTTTCATTATGTCATCCCATTTAACGTCTCAGATCTGACGCACCGCTTTTTTACGCTGCCGGTGCCAGCGGTATTGTTATTATTGTTGCAACAATTGCTCAATTATTTGTATGAGTTCGTACGCTACCGGTTTTAAAGCCTCTAAGTCATCCCGCGTCACATCATAAATCACATCGTAGTCAGCTTTCTCGCGCATACTTTCCATAAGAGCCACGAAATGACCATACTTCGGGTCGATCACGCCGGTTTTAACGAAATGCTGATGGAACTGTGCTATAGTGCCATTATGAGACTTTGATTGTATGCCGTTTGTTACAAAAAGAGCATGAATAGCATGGAAAACCGCATAATAGAACCTATTGGCTGCAGCTGATACAGAATCCATCCCCAACAATTGCTCACCATCGGACAAACACGCATGCGCTTTATCAAGATGCAGTTGCTTCATTATATCTCTTTCTTCGTTCGTCAAACTCATACCAAAACAATTTTGTCATCTTCTACATTATGATAGAATGGCGTGAAATGGCGCTGTTCCCATTCCTTATGCGTGTAGAGCACAGGATTAATCGCCTCACCCAAGTCCCATCCCAACTCAGCAAAAGGATATGACACATTATCATAATCACTCAGGGCAACTTTGTCTTTGTTGAGCAGGATCAGCAGATCCCAATCGGAATCTGGGCGATGATCTCCTCTCGCACGCGAACCATACAACCACAGATGACTCCCTTCCGGCAGTATCTGTTTTCCCATCGTCTGGATCTGTTCTATGGTTGTAGCTCTATTCATGTCTTAATACGTCCGGATGCACGCACACATGCGTGTGTAACGCCTTTGCATCCAAACCGGCTGCAAAGGTAATGAAAAAAATTGAAATATACAAATTTATTTGTAAAATTCCGCAAATATTCTTTATTTTGCTGGTAAAAAGGGAGAAATGAGAAAAACGAACCGCCAAGGAATACTTGTCAGTTCATTTCTATAATGCGTACAGCGTCTACTTCGGATTGGATGTCTTCATCAGACATCTCTATGTTGCTATTCTTTTGGCATTCTGATATAAAACGTTGTGTTACATTTTTCATCATAAACTCAACTTTTATGGATGTTTTTTTAATCATACCATCCTTCAATGCCGGAACCGTCCCACACCTCATAATACACCTTATGACGCAATTCGTTTTCGGGGATGGATTGTTTTTCCTCTTCAGACATCGCGGCAATGCGTCTATCCACCTCTTGAGAGATCCATTCGCTATCCTGCCCTATAATTAAATCAAAGATCTTTTGGTAATGGGCTTTGCGTTCTTTTGCTACTTCTTCAAAATAAATATGCGTTTGCTTATTGTGTTCTTCATTATCATTATGAAAACACACAGACCCATCAGCATATTTTGTTACACGCCCGCCATTTCTATGCTTATAGTTTAAGCGCTCCCGAACATCTTCTTCATAATCACGTTCAATTTCCGCGATTAATGCCTTCATGGCACCAATGCGTTTTTCTGCATCTGCAGGATATTCATTGCCATAGTATTCTTTGGCTTTGATAAGTTGTTCAATACCAAACTTGAATAAATCAACTTGATATTCATAGTTAAAAGAGCGCCATTCTTTGAGAATTGGTTGAAAGGTTCTCAAGTTGTGGAAATACCATTTCATATTCCACCACCAATCACGCGTACGCCAGCCAATACGGTACTTAAAGAAATTTTTAATCTTTGTTGACCATTTCGCATGGCGATCTTCCAATTCCGCTTCCCATTCTTCCCAATATTCTTTTTCGGTTGCCCATTCTTTAACAACCACTTTACTTAAAGGGCTTTCTTCCCTTTTCTTGTCTAAGCCTGACTTCTTGATGGCTTTTTCACTTAATGCATGACTTACCGGCATAAATTAAAGTTTTTAAATTGTTTAACAATGGCGGTTATTCGTAGCCGAGCCACTTTCTATAATAAAAGCGGGACCACAATCTTGCTGTTCCGCTACTTGAGGCTCTGGTATTGCCTTTACTTCAAAACAGCAACACTGTAATCCACGCTATATGCAATATAAAGTATACGCAAAAGCATATACAAAAAAACGCACATAGAGCATTTTAGTGTCGCAATGTTTTGGAAGTGCAGAAATTTACCAGATTTCAAGTAGCCAAAACAAGCGTCAATAAACGCTATTTTCAATATGTACTCACTTTTTTACGCTGTTGAGCCCAGCGGTATGTTATAATGCAATGTCTAATCGATGGCCTATAAGTTGATTGTTGCCTAGATAAACAATGCTATATACATTCTCTAATTCTTCAAAAAATGCGTACCAAGTAGTGTGGCTGCTTTTGCGATAACGTACAAAATACAAATCTTTGCCATCTACTTTGTATCTTTCAAAATACTCAGGCGCTTTCACACGAATGGAATTTTGCAGGTTTAGTGCAAAATATCGGAAGATATCACGCATATAATCTACTGCGTAATCCTCTTCGCTAAAGTACCGTTGTTCCACCAACTCTTTTACACTTTCCTCAAATTGCAAAAGAGCCTGCCGTGTATAGACTACTTCTTTCATCTGAACATAGCACGGATACGAGGTTCCATAAAAGCCATGGCTTCATCTGCAGTAAAGTACTTCTGCTGCGAAGTTCCGGTTCCGATATCTTCGGATCCAAACGGCATTTGTTTTGTTTCCTGAGTCTTCATATTTTTATTTTATTCATGTCTTAATACGTCCGGATGCACGCACACATGCGTGTGTATCGCCTTTGCATCCAAACCGGCTGCAAAGGTAATGAAAAAAAATGAAATATACAAATTTATTTGTAAAATTCCGAAAATATTCTTTATTTTTTATCTTATTGGAGGCCTCGGAGGGATTTGATATACTCGTAGGCTTCGTTGATGGTGCGGAACTTTTCGGTAGCCTGCTGCTTGATCTGTTCGCCGGCATTCGCCACCTTATCGGGATGGTACTTCATGGCCATGCGCCGGTAAGCTTTCTTGACCTCCTCGTTGGTAGCTGTCGGTTCGATCTCCAGGATGGTATAAGCCCAATTGGGATCTTTGGCCTGATGATACATCGCCAGCAGGGACTCCAGATCGGCCGTTTGGATACTCATCGCCGCGCTGATACGACGGATGACGTCTTCTTCCTGCTGCACGAACTCACCGTCCGTATTGGCCAGTTTGATAAGCATGTGGACGATCTCCAAACGGGTGGAGTAGTTGACGTGTTGACCGATTTGACGTGACACGGCGACCGCATCGATGTCGGTCTGCAGCAAAGACTTAAGCATCTGCAGCGCCTCTTTCGCACCCTCTTCGCCGTAGATCTTGAGCAGGTAGGGTTTGATATAATTGACCTCGGATTTGAGTACCCGTCCGTCCGCCTTCATCACGCAAGCGATGAGTACCAGCAAAGAGATGTTCACATCGCCGGATGTGGTTTTGGTACGGGAAGTAGTGGTCTTACTACCCGAACCGGTACCTGAATATAACTTACGTCGATACTCCGTTTCGGTGGTCTCATTCGAGTCCACCATCGAACCGACCAGTACACCTAACAGTGCCCCGATCGGACCGCCGAGCACAAAGCCCAGCCCTCCAAAAAGCCATTTTGCATTCATTTTACTTCCAAATTAATATCCGTCATTTTGTTTCCAGCCATTATGGATCAACAGCATGTCTTGCGGAATAGGAAAGACCGTTGTATGACCGGTCCATTGGCCGAAACGGATCATGTCGTTGCGGTGCCAACCTTCCCACATCAATTCACGCCAACGCTCCTCGTATATATCGTTCAGGCTCGGCGTCGCTATCTCACCGGCCCCGACGCGATCGCGTATTGCTTTAATCTCTGCATAAGCACTTAGCCCTTGGCGCACCTTCGCCTCAGCCTTCATCAGCACCACATCCGCGTAGCGGAAGAGCACGATATCGTTCTTTCCTACATTGCAGTCTTGAATACCATTCGGGTCATGTTCGTACTTGTTCAACCGCGCACCGGCGGTCTTCTCGTACGGCGTACCCGATACGTCTATCGCTACCTTATCCGCCTCATACACCAGCGGAGTTTCGCCATCTTCGCGGTAGATCATCTGTCCGTTCACATACACTGTGTCGTAATAAAAATAGAGATCGAACCGCGGGTCCTGTTGAGGGGTCTTGTAACCAAACACCTTGAGCGTCTCCAAGCTCGCCGAAGTACCGTTCTCACCACCCATACCGAGTGCCGCCGCATGATTGTAATGCATCGTCCGCTGCTCGTACTTGTATTTGGCTACGTACTTGCCCACCTCGCGCGGGATCACATATATATTTTCACGCGAACGGTCGTTTTCCAACGAGAAATTGGTTTGAAGGTTCTTTTCCAAAGCGTAGTATAGGGACAAGGTATCGGCATAACGCACAACCGAATCGTACAAAGCCGTTTGCTCCACACCCGTATAAACGACATGATTCAGATAGAGTTTCATCAGCACAAACGACGCCACGTAATAGGTCATGCGTCCGTAGTACTGCCCGAGAGCTTGGTTCGCCGCTTCATGCGCGAGAAGCGGCATTGCTTCCCTTAACTCCTTCACGGCAAAATCATACACCTCTTTGCGACTCGCTAACTGCAGACTGTCCGTCGGGATATCCGTCCGCGTCACGATAGGTACTCTGCCGTACAAATCCAACAGATACCAGTAGTACATCGCCCGCACGGCACGCAGTTCGGCTTTGTACTCCGCCAACAACGCCGCGTCCTTATCGGGTTGGTTATACGCCTCGATATGTGCGATACCGCTGTTACAGAGCATCACTACCTTGAAAAGATAATCCCAGGTATCCCGAATCGATCGGTCATCCGTTGTCCAAGCGTGGTTATGCAGGTCCTGCCAGTACCCGCCGTCGTACCAGTCACCGCCACGCGTGGGGATAATCTGCTCGTCCGTGGTCAACGAGTTGAGGTCATACACACCCCTACCTGTTCCTTGCAAACCCTGCGAGTCCGCGGTACCGCCCAGATACATATACACCGACAGCACGGCATTGTTGCGCAATGCGATCATCGAACCAAACGCCTCTTCTTCCGTCAAGGCCGACGAAGGATGTTCCTCCAAAAATGAACAACCTGACCATAGTACCAGCAAAAAACTGATTACTGATAACTGATATCTGAAAACTTTTTTCATTAGAATCCAATCGATAAGCCAAAGGTGAATAAATGCGATAAGGGATACGTACGTTTATCGTCCACACCGATGGTGGAGTTAATGTTCGTACTGTTGATGATCGGTGTGTGACCCGAATAGGCGCTGATCGTGCCGACATTGTTCATCGTCAGCACCAGTCGCAAGGTCTCCACCACTTTGTTGACCGGCAGCGGCACCTGATAACCCAGCGTGATATAGTCGAAGTTCACAAAGTCTCCTTTCTCTAACCAATAATCCGTCACCTGCTGGTCGTAGATCTTCTTCTCCGGTGCAGCTGCCAGCACATTATACAGCGGCAGCGAACCGAGGTTCATATACGCCAGCGAGGTACCGTTGAAGATCTTATGTCCGAAGGCACCGTTGATCTGAATCGACAGATCGAAATTCTTGTATTTGAGACTGATGTTCGACCCCAGCAGCACTTTCGGCGTTGCCTGACCTGCGATGTGCCGTGCCCCTTCGCCATAGGTATAACCGCCCTTTCCGTTATCGACTAATCCCGTACATTCCGGCAGGTAGAAGGTAGCCAGCGGTTGGCCCACGATCTGCCAGACGATATCGTTGTCACCGCCGTGCGAACCCGCACCGTTGACCGAGGCAATCGCCTGATAATCGGCAGCATACAACCATTCGCTTCCGTGCATACCGCTCAGACTCAGCAGCTTGTTGCGTTGCCATGTCACGTTGGCATTGATGCTGAATTTCCAGTCCTTCGTCTTCACGATCGTACCGCCAAGCGAAATCTCCACACCTTCGTTCCTCATGCTGCCAAGATTGGCCACCAGCGTCGGGTATGTATAAGGCGGTGTGGACACGCGGTAAGGATAGAGCATGTCGGTGATAAGCGTGTTGTAATAACTGATGTTCGCTACTAGCCGTCCTTTGAAAAGACTCAAATCCACCCCCACGTTACCGGTGTGACTGACTTCCCATTTCAGGTCCGGATTAGCATTACGCAGCGCCGCATAGGTCGTGATACCTTTGCCGTTCACTTCCGCCACACCGTTCGGTTCGTACAGCAACATCGTCAGATAACTGTCGATCGCCGACTGGTTTCCTGACAGACCGTAACCGCCGTTCAACCGCAAGTGGTCCAGCACCTCGTTCTGCGGCATCCAAGGCTCATTGGAGATCGTCCAGGAAGCCGAGATAGAAGGAAACAGGCCCCATTTGTTGTTCTTACCGAACTTACTGCTGCCGTCCGTACGAAGGGATGCCGTCAGATTATAACGGTCCAGAATCGTATAGCTCACGCGCCCCATGAACGACGCCATGTTCGCACCTATCTTGTACGAATCCGTACCATCCCACGGTCGCATCGAACCACCCGACAGACGGTCGGCACCGATGAGGTTAGCTCCCGCTTGATAGGTCGTTACATGGAAACCCTCCGCTTTGTTCGTACTGATCTCCGCCAAGGCCATGGCCGATAATGCATGTGCACCCCAACTCTGGTTGTAATCCAACACCAAATTCGCTAATATATCGTGCGTCTTGCCGGTCGAACGGTATGCTAATCCGCCTTCCTCCGTCGGGGCGGTCAGCGACTCATCCGCACGATGGTACGTATAAGCGCCCAATATCTTCAGATGCAGTTGCTCTATGAGTTTAAAATCCAGATGCAGGTTCGTGCTGATGTGGGCGTCCGAAGGTTGGCTGATGTTCTCTAACCATGCCAAGGGGTTGGCTATCTGACTCGCTCCCGGATCGCCGTCCCATCCTCCGCTCGCGTTGCGCACTGCCGGATAAGTGGGATTGAAACAAGCGGCGCTGTAGAACAGCTTCTGCTCATTGAACGGGGTCTTGCTCTGCTGCAAGGATCCGAACATACCGATATTGATTTTCAGCACATCGTCCCACATCCGCTGTGTGAGGTTGACGTTCGCCACAAACGACTGCGAACCCGTGTTCTTCACTACATATTGGTCATCGATAAACCCGACACTCGCGCGATAGGTCGTCCGTTGGGTACCGCCGGTGAACGCCAGATGATGGTGGTGGGAGAAGGAGGTGCGCGTGATCTCTTTCTGCCAGTTCGTATTCGCGCCCTTGTCCATGTACGACAGCCCGTGGTCCTGACAGAACGTCCGGTAGGCGTCCGCACTCAACACCGGCAGCGTCTTATACACCACCCCTGCCGCAAACGAACCGTTATAATGGATGCGCAGTTTGCCTTCACTACCCTTCAGCGTCGTCACTTCGATCACACCACCTGCACCGCGGGAACCGAACTGTGCCGTCTCGCTCGCATCTTTAAGAATACGAAAACTCTCGATATCCGTCGGATTGACGGTCGATAGCAGACTCATGTCGCCTATCACTCCGTCCACGATAATCAACGGATCATTACTTCCCGACAACGATACTGTACCGCGCAGACGCACCGCACTCATCGCATTCTCGCCGCTTCGATCCACCGTCATACCGGCAACGCGACCGCGGATTGCATCGATCGCATTCGAACTCTGATCGCGATTATTCATGTCCTCTTGCCCGATCGTGGTACCGTACGCCCACGGCTCGGAAACCTGCACCGTGTCGCTCTGCGCCCAGCCCTGCAGCCCCATGACCAGCAAGAAAAGCGAAATCCATTTTCTTTTCATGATAGCGTGTTTTTCATTGCGGGTGCAAAGGTACACAAAATTTTGGACATACGCAAATATTTGAATATTTTTATACAAAAAACTCCCACGGCATTTCTGCCCTGGGAGTAACATTTATTCCTCTTTCTTGTAGATCTTTGCCTTCGGGGCGATCTGCAATCCCTCTTGGTCATCCAGCGGAATCCACCACAACTCCTTAAACTCATGCCGCTTGTGCTCATACTTCAGGAAATGAATCATCCACTCCATGCGCATCATACTGCGCTCTAACCAAAAGAACTCGCGCCATTGATCATCCGTCAACTCCACAATGTCAAACGTCGGGGTCTTGGCGCCAAAATACCGAAATCGAACTGCTAATGTCATACACTATATCTAAATTTTCCGACAAAATTATAAAAAAAGGCGCACGTACGCAATACGCACGTGCATTTTTTTTTTACGCAAAGTACCTTTTTTATGTCATTTTTTACGCAAAGTTGAAAAATTCGTATATATATATTATTTTATTTATTACATACAATATCAATATCTAACTATCAACACCTCCCCATACAATCAACACAATCGCCCAATACCGACGCAAGGAACTTTGCTCCTTATGAGACAGCAACAGAAAGGCGCCGAAAAGACAGACGGTAGATGTACTGATATATTCAATAGGATTGATATAGTCCTCGAAAATCTGCTCCGGAATGAAGGAAGTACGGCAGCAAAGGTACGAAAATTTTTGGACATACGCAAGAAAAATTTGCACAAATCAAAAAAAAGTAGTACCTTTGCAGCGAAATTGGGAAAATATGCTGCCGGTTGAGTTTATAGAGCGGATGCATCAGCAGTTAGGCAATGAGGCGGAGCTGTTGATAAGGGCCCTGGAAACGGAGCCTGTTACGTCGATCCGGTTGAATACCAAACTGGATGTGCTGACGTTTGAGTGCGACACGGACGAGGTGCCGTGGCATCTGGACGGTTACTACCTGAGTGAGCGTCCGCAGTTCACGCTGGATCCGCTGTTCCATGCGGGGTGCTACTACGTGCAGGAAGCGAGTTCGATGTTCATTCAGCAGATATTAGAGCAGTATGTGGACCCGTCTTCGATTGTATTAGACCTCTGCGCCGCACCGGGAGGAAAATCGACACTGATCAGTGAGTACCTTGGCCGGGACGGACTGCTGCTGAGCAACGAGGTCGTTCGTCAACGCGTCTTCATTTTAAGCGAGAATATTCAGAAATGGGGCAACGGCAATACGGTCGTTACTCATAACTCGGCTGCCGAATACGGGGAGCGGTGCAAGCACCTATTTGATTGTATACTGGTCGATGCGCCGTGTTCGGGCGAGGGTATGTTCCGCAAGGACCTGCAAGCGCGGGAGGAATGGAGCGTACGGGCGGTGATGCAATGTGCAGAGCGGCAACGGGCGATATTGATGGATGTATGGGAAGCGCTGAAACCCGGTGGGGTGCTGATCTACTCGACCTGCACGTTCAACGAAGAAGAGAACGAGAAGAACGTGGAGTGGCTGACGGAGACCTTAGGTGGGTCTGTCCTGCCGGTGGACTATGATGCCGATTGGGGTATCACGGAGGGGACAGCAGGTTACCATTTCTATCCGCATAAGGCAAAAGGCGAAGGGTTCTATGTATGCGCGATACGCAAGAACAGCTACGAAGCCTTGGACCAAGCCCGGATTAAGACTCCGAAGAAGGAGGCGAAGATGCCGCATCCGGAGTATCTGCCGGTGATGCGGAGTTGGTTGCAACATCCGGACGACTGGGCGATCCGTTATTCAGACCGTTTTGCAACGGCTTATCCGTTCAAATACAAAGAGATCATCGAATGGCTGAGTACGGAATTGACCTGTATCTCGACCGGTTTCGGTTTGGGTGAAGAGCGCGGTAAGGGAATTGCTCCGCAGCATAGTCTGAGTATGCTGAAGGATCTGCGTAAGGAAGCCTTTCCGAATGTAGCGCTGACAAGGGAACAAGCGCTTAGTTATTTGCGGACCGAGTCTTTGAACCTGAGTGACGTGCCTTTGGGCCTCTGCCTTTTGACCTATGAGGGTGTGCCCCTCGGTTTCGCGAAGAATGTCGGGAACCGGTTGAACAATCTTTACCCGAACGAGTGGCGGATCCGTCATCTCTAAGAAATTTTTCTATTCTTTTCCAGTAACGAACATCATCGGGGCTGACGAGGGTCATCGCCTCACCGCTATTCTCTGCGCGTGCGGTTCGTCCGATCCGATGGACGTAGTCTTCGGGATCGTGGGGGACGTCGTAGTTGATGACTAGCGGTACGTCCGTCACATCGATACCGCGGGAGACGACGTCGGTGGCGACGAGGACGGCTATCTTGCCGTTCCGAAAATCGAGCATGACCTGGTCGCGCTCATGCTGCTCGAGATCGGAGTGCATGGGGTGCGCGTCTATCTTGAGGGAACGTAACATGCGCGCAAGGTCCTTGACGCGTTGTTTCTTTCCAGCAAACACTATTACTTTCTTGAGGTCTCTACCTTCCAACAACTCCACCACCTTCGCCGTTTTCTCTGCTTCGTCCACAAACGCATGCATCTGTTTGATGGTCTCGGGAGGACGGGAAACAGCTATTTGGACCTCAACGGGGTTGTGCATGATCGCGCGCGCCAAGCGACGGATGTTGTCCGGCATGGTAGCAGAGAAGAGGATGGTCTGGCGGTCTTTGGGTAGTTTGCGGACGATGGTCATGATATCGTCGTAGAACCCCATATCGAGCATGCGGTCCGCCTCATCGAGGATGAAGTACTTGACGCCGGAGAAATCGATGTCGTAGATGTTCATCTGGGAGAGGAGTCGTCCGGGAGTCGCGATGACGATGTCTGCGCCCTTCTGTAATCCCGTGACCTGTGTGCCCCATGCGCCGTTGTCTTTTCCGCCGTAGATAGCGACGGAGGAGAAGGGGACATAGAAACCGAATCCCTCCATCTGCTGGTCGATCTGTTGGGCGAGTTCACGGGTAGGCGCCATGATGATGGCATTGAGCTTGTCGGGGTCATGGTCATCGTAAGCGAGGTTGGTGAGCAGCGGCAGGATGTACGCGGCGGTCTTGCCGGTTCCGGTCTGGGCACAAGCGATGACGTCATGCCGGTCGAGGATGACGGGTATGGCTTGCTCCTGCACAGGAGTGCAGGTATCGAAGTGCATGTCCCAGAGGGCGTCTAAGACTTCGTCGGAGAGGGGGAGTTCATCGAAGTACATTTATGATTTCAAATTTATTTTTCCCAGCCGTCGAAAATCTCCGGACCGTAGACGTTGTCCTCGGAAGGATCGTGGAGCGGAGCCCAGAGTTGTGCAAAGAAGGGGTTGCGTTTGGCTTCCCGATCCCACGCCCAAGGCATGGGGAAACAATCCGGACACCAGTGTCCTCCGAGTAAAATGAGTCGACGGGACGCTTTGAAGGTATGGCCTTGCGCGCACTGCCAGGTGTCGTTACCGAGGTACTTACCGCCACGGAAAGCTGCGGCTTTGTTGAGTTCGGCATCGGTGAGAGAGTCCACGTCTTTGGACTCATCGTATCCGTGATCCAGCAGGACGGGTGTCTCGCTGTTATGGCTGACATCAAAATGTTTCCAGTCCGGGATCGCCTTATATTCTTCGAGCGAGCCATAGTACGCATGGATGCGCGGCTCGATGTTATGCTTGATCCACCACTGGGTGCCGTGCTCTTTGCTGTTCGCCATGAAGCGCATGGCGAGTTTGACACAATGCGGGAAGAGTTTGGCGATATGCGTCTTGGCGGCGAACTTAATGCCGGCGGGCAGGGACGGGGCTTTTGCCATCCGGGCAAAGTACTCCTTAACGGGTACATTCGCCCGGAAATGGAGGTAGTTCTCCAGCTTGTCTCCGTCGATGTACCACATACCGTGGAAGTTACGGGTGGTGAACCAGTTGGCATTGAAGATCTGCTCGGGTTTGGGACAACCGATAGCGTCGAGCAGGAGACATTCGAACTCATAGTTCGAGAGCCGGTATTCGGCACCGGAACCGATGTTATAATAGTTGTTCCAGAATTCCGCCGGTACCTCGGGACGGCATACGCGCTCGAGGAGTCGTCCGCTGTCCTCGACGGTTGCCCATTCAAGCACGCCGCGGATGGGGACATGGAACATGATGGGGTCATAGTTCTTGAGGATGGCGGGATAGAGGATGCCGGACTGACGAAGGGAAGCCCAGGTCTTAATGCCGGAATCGGTGATGATGCGTTCCGCTTGGGCTTTAGTCAGTCCGTAATGATCGTACGCCGAGACGCAGATTGGATCGCCGGCGCGTCCCCAATGCAGCGGCTCACGCCGGTCTCCCATCTGGGCTACCGAACCGATATAGACCACTTTGGGTTGGTGGTCTTCAGGTTGGGCAAGAACGGCTTTGGTGACGTTCTCTGCAGCCGTGATGTTGGTGCGCCGCGTCGCCTTGGGACGGTAGTCCGCCTGGGGCGAGACCATACCGCCGACATGGAGCACGATATCTGCACCGGTGACACCCTTGAGGACGTCTTCGTATTTGGTGAGGTCACCCCATATAATGTTTAAGGTTGAATGTTGAAGGTTTAAAGGAGCCAGGAGCTCCTTGTTCTTTTGACTCGGGCGAGCGAGGATACGGAGTTCATATTGGTCAGGATAACGGAGGATCTCCATCATTCCGGCGTAACCCATGGTGCCGGTGGCACCGGTTAAGAAAATGCAAGTTTTCTTAGCCCGTTGGGCACGATTAACTTCGTTTTTCATTTCAAATTTCAAATTTATGATTTCAAATTTATTTTTTCTTTTTCATCCAGGCGAAGGCGCGGTCGAATCGTTGGCGCATGTTAGTGCGGACCTGAGCGCGCCAGAGTGCATCTTCTTCGGCATCGTCGATCATGTGCTGATAGGTAGCCTGGGCGTCCTTATCGGAGATGACGAGCAGTTGGTCACCGAGTTCGAGTGTGCTGGCACCGGTAGGGACAAAGAAGTCCTCTCCGCGGCGCACCATGATAACGAGTGTACGCGGTGGGATGGATATGTCGCGCAGGGTGTTACCTTTGGCCAGGATACGTTCGGTTACTTCGACTTCGCGTGCCGAGGACTGGATCTCATCGGGCAGGTCCATATCAAAATACTCGAGGGAGCGTTCCTTTTCACGCGGGATATCGAGGTTGAGCTTGCGTGCCATCCAAGTAAGGGTCGTGCCCTGTACGAGTAAGGAAACGAGTGTACAGAGGAAGATGACATTAAAAAGCAGATCGGCGTTGGGGACCCCGTTCGCCTTGCACATGATGGCAAAGATGATGGGGACTGCACCCTTGAGCCCGACCCAACTGAGCATCAGTTTGTCTCGCTGGTGATACTGGCGGAAAGGCAGCATGCAGAGCCAGACGGCGAGCGGACGGGATATGAAGATCATGACGATGCTGATGATGAGGCAGGGGAGCCAGACCCGGTACCGGAGCAGCTCCGCGGGTTCGACCATCAGACCGAGCATGAGGAACATGACGAGTTGGCTGAGCCAGGTGAGTCCGTTGAAGAAAGACTTGGTTTGGCGCTTGCGGGTGAACTTATTGTTACCGATGATGAGTCCGCCGACATAGACCGCGAGGTAGGTGTTCCCTTGCAGGTAATAGGTGATGGCAAAGATAAAGATGCAGGCGGTGAGGATCATGATGGGGTACAGGGCTTCGTTGCCGAGTTTGACACGGCGCATGAGTTGGACCAGTCCCTGACCGAGTGCAAATCCGAGGACGGTACCCATGACGAGTTGGATAACAATGGTCTGGATGATGGGTAAGGCCGTGACGGGTTGGTTGATACCGGCAACGGTATGGAGGCTGACGACAACCCCGATGAGGGTGGTAGTGAGCACATAGGCCATGGGGTCATTGGCGCCGGATTCGAGTTCGAGTAAAGGACGTAGGTTATGCTTGAGTCCGATGCCGTTGGTACGAAGGACGGAGAAGACGCTGGCGCTGTCGGTGGAGGACATGGTGGCTGCCATAAGGAGGGCGAGCCAGATGGAAACGGATGCCATCGCATGGATCCAACCGAAGAGCAGATGGATGATGAAGCCGGTGATGACGCAGGTGAGCAGGACGCCTAAAGTGGCGAGGGTGATACCCGGTGCGAGGACGGACTTGATGTCACTGAGCTTGGTCTCCATACCGCCGGTGAAGAGGATGATACACATGGCGACGGTACTGAGTCCCTGTGCGGTATCGATATCGATCTCTATACCGGGTATGCCCATCAGCGACGTTATGCCGCGGGAACCGAAGAACATTCCGACCACCAGAAAAAGGAGCAAGGCCGGAACGCCGTACTTATACCCGATCTTGTCCGCAAAAATGCTGACAAAGAAGAGGAGGGAGAGGATGAGGAGGAAAAACTCAACGTGCATCTTTCAACAAATACTCTTCAATTATTTTGACGATTTCCTCTTTGGGATAGAGGCCTTTGAGCAGCATGGGTTTGCCCTCGACGGGGATGTAGAGGACCTGGGGGATGGAGCTGATGTTGAAGACGTACGCCAACTCGCGTTCGCGTTCGGTGTCCGCCTTGTAGAAAACGACCTTGTCGCAATAGGTCTGACTGAGTTCCTCCATGATGGGTGCGAGGCGTTTGCAGGGTCCGCACCAGGTGGTATAGAAATCGATGATACAGGGTTTGGTGCCTTTGTACTTCCAGTCCTTCTCGGTTTTGTAATCAAAGATACGGGCTTTGAACTGATCGGTTGTTAAATAAACCACATCATCCGCCAGCATGTTTACACATGCAAACAGACTAAAAACCACTATCCAAAAACTTTTACGCATATTCATCCAAATTAAATTCGGCTGCAAAATTACAAAAAATCTTGCATATATGCAAATTTTTTCGTACCTTTGTGCCCGAAATGAAACGAATAAGTCTTTTTTTAATCGGGATAGCACTGTGCAGCAGTGCTTGGGGGCAGTTGAAGTTACCTCAGATCCGTGGGTTGGAGAGCAAAGGTTGGAGTATCCAGCACTCGGTGATGAGTTGGGACTCGCTGTCTATTTATTTTGCTGCCAAAGAGCCGCAAGGAGTGAGTTATGATCTGTATATGGTAAGTGCGGAGGGTTGGTTATGGAGCAAGCACCAGAAGTTGAGCAGTATCAGTACAAGGGAGGATGAGAGTTGGCCGACGATCAGCAGCGACGGCAGCATGCTGTTCTATATCCAAAACGGCCGTATTGTCAGGGCATGGTATCGGGACAGTCGTTGGGAAGAGGCGGCGCCGATCATCATCAGTGCGGAGGGGGACACCCGTCCGCAGTTGATGGAAGACAACAAAACGCTGGTGTTCTGGCGTCGGGAGGAGAGTAAGCGGAATGACGGGGCTTATAGCAGATGGTACAGCGTGATGATGGACGACCATAACTGGACCAATCCGGTGCCGATGAACGATATGGTGCAGGCGAGTCCGATCTTAGCAGCGAACGGTACGTTGGTGAAGGCCAAGGGGCGCGCGGCTTTAGGGACCGGTGAAGTATTAGTGTATGACGCGACGAACGAGCAGCTGTTGCAACGGGCGACGGTGCATCCGCGAACGGGTCGCTGGCGCGTGGCGTTGCAGCAGAACCGGCATTACCGTTTGGCGTTGACGGCACCGGGGTATTCGTATCACTACATTGATATCCGCACGGACGGACTGGAGGCGCGGAGAGAACAGGACTACGGAGAGGTGGCGTTGGACGATGAGTTGAGCTTGACATTGCAGACGTATGACAGCGAGACGCAGGCGATACTGAATAAAGAAAAGCGGGTATTGCCGTTAGGTCAGATCCACCGTTTGGGTTTGAGTCAGAACGGTTATCACGATACGACCTTGGTAGTGAACACACAACGTCCGACGGTGTTCACGGAGACAGAGTTAGATATCGCGATGCGGGCGAAGAAGAGCAGGCACCGTTTTATTGTGGTCGATAAGATGACGGGCAGTGCGCTGATGGATGCGAAGGTACGGATGGACGGTCGACCGACGGCGAAGGATACGTTGCTGCGACTGAACGAAGAACATAGTCTGCAGGTGAGCGCGAAGGGGTATGTGTTTGATGATACGCTGTTTACTACAGGTAATACGACAAGTCAGCATGTGGTCGTGATGCGGTTGGTACCGCTGACGAAAGACCTGGTGCTGCAGTTAAGGAACATCCAGTTCGAGCACGACTCGTATGAGTTGACGGAGAGTTCAAACGAGGAGTTGGAGGCGCTGGCGCAGTTGCTGTTCATGAACCCGACGCTGCGGATCGAGTTATCGAGTCACACGGATGATCAGGGTTCGGATAAATACAATGACCGGTTGTCCACGATGCGTGGTAAAGCTGTGGAGAAATGGTTGTTAGATCGCGGTGTGGATGGTCAGCGGATGGTGATCGTGGGTTACGGTAAACGCAAACCGTTAGTGGCAAATGATAGCGAGGAAAACCGAGCTATCAATAGGCGTGTAGAGATTAAGGTATTGGATTTCTAGTGAAGAGTGAAGAGTGAATAGTGAAGAGTTATGAAGCGTAAAATCTTTATAGTCGTTTTGGTGCTCTGTGCGATAGGGGCGCAGGCGCAGGAGAAATACAGCGAGGTGCTGGCGCGGACCAGGACCTTGAGTCCGTATGAGGCCATCTATCAGTTGATGGACTATCAGCAGTGGAAACCGGAGATGGCGGGTGTGTATTTTGAGTTAGGTAACCTGTGTTACGACCTGATTCCGACGCGTGATGCGTTGCATCACTATCCGGAGCTGAGTGCGTTGCTGTACCGGTCGAAGTTGTTTTACGGCAACTGTCTGCATTTTGCCAAGGACCAGAAGTTACCGGGTTGGCAGTACGATGTATTGGCGAAAGGCGAGAAGCGGATCGAGTACGCGACGCTGGAGCAGTATATCCGTCCGCGCTTGGCGGAGGTGAAACGGCAACAGACGGCATGCGATAGTATTCACAATACGTTCATGCGTATGACGGAGCGGTATGACCGGTGTCATGCGTTGTTTGCCGCGTTCATGAAGCAGTACAAGAGAGAGAAGATGGCGCATTTGGCGTTGCGGGAGGAAGAGCGGTTGATGCTGATGGACCTGCTGTTAGCGGCAGACAGTCTGGAGACGGATATGAAGGAGTTCCAAGAGGCCTTGGCCTTGCAGCCTATCCCGGGTTATAATCCGGTCTTTCGGAAGGAGGCGATCACGCTGTATCGTCTGGACGGACTGACGTACACGGATTTTCTGCAGAACGATATTGCGATTTGGGATTACCGGACCTGGGTGCTGACGTTCTTGTACGAACAGAAGACGGAGTACGAAGCGCTGTACGCGGATATCGACCGGACCTTGCGGGATCTGCAGACGCAGATGCGGGATTACCGGATGGGTCGGAAGATCGAGGGAAAGATGGATGCATCGTTGTTGGGTCGATGTGCGCGACTGGAGGTGCAGCGTCCGCAGGTGGATTCGATTAAGGTGTTAGAAGAGCAAGTGCTGAATGCGGTAGCGGAACAGACGATCGATAACAGCGCCGCACCGGCGTCGGTAAGGGAGATGGTGCCGTTGCTGTCTATTGCGGCGGAACGCAGGGAAGCGAAACCGGACAGCGCGATACAACTAATGAAACAGCATCTGATCGATATGGCAGCCCCGCTGCTTATCCAGCATAAGGCGACGTATGTGCATCCGGTGACGGGAGAGACGATCCAGTACGAGACATTGCCGGGCGAAGAGGTGTTCTGTCTGCTGCCGGACGAGAACGGGTACCGATGTGTGGTGACGGACAATGAGGGGGCGGTGAGTGTGCTAAACTTGTCGCGTGCGTTGTACGAGATGAAACGACCGTTGCGGCAGATGGGTGAGTTCCCGCTCGTATTCACAAAGGTGAAGGGTGGTCTCTGGGTGTTGATTACGGATAAAGATATCTATTGGTTGAAATGAAAGTAGTTGTTCGTGATAGTAGGCTGGCGTATGCGACCGATTGCCCGAGTCTGGCGCTGGATGTGACGGAGCAGAGCAAGCGCCTGGAGACGGTGCAGCAGATCTGGGATTGGTTTTTTGAACTGGGTCTGACGCGTCGGGACGAGGTGTTGGCCGTAGGAGGCGGTGCGCTGACGGATATGGTGGGTTTTGCGTGTGCAACGTATAAACGTGGTGTACCGTATGTGAATGTCCCGACGACCTTGTTAGCGATGGTAGATGCCTCGACGGGCGGTAAGACCGGGATTAACTACCGGGGACTGAAGAACAGTATCGGTGTGTTTGCCGAGCCGCAGGAGACGATTATCGATACGAAATGGTTGGAGACGTTGCCGGTGAAGGAATTTCTCAGCGGATTTGGTGAAGTCCTCAAAACAGGTCTTATTGAGAGTACAGAATACAGAGTACAGAATACAGACCGATTATGGGATCGGTTGCTGAACTATGATCTGGAGCGGATGCCGCTGGAGGAGTTGAAACCGTTGATCGAGCGGTGCTTGCAGGTGAAGGAAAGGATTGTGAAGGCAGACCCGAAAGAGGAGGGTTTGCGGAAGATTCTCAATTTAGGTCACACATTTGGTCACGCCCTCGAAGAGGTCTCACTCGGGACGATGCCGCACGGGTATGCGGTGGTGTATGGACTTATAGCCGAACTGTACTTGAGTGTGACGAAGCTGGGGTGTGAGAAAGAACCCTTGCAGCAGTTGACGCAGGTGATGTTGCATTATTACGGTAGGCCGCAGTGCAAGTGTTCGGACCGGGAAAAGTTGGTACGATTGATGCAGCAGGACAAAAAGAACGAGCGTGCTGCTGAGATCAACTGCACGCTCTTGCGGGGTGTGGGTGAGCCTGTGATTAATCAGGTGATCACCCCGGACGAGGCTTTGGAAGCCTTGGATTATTTGTTTTCTTTGTAGGCCGCCACGATCTTTTTGACGAGCGGGTGGCGCACGATATCTTTCTCATTGAACTCAATGATGCTGATGTCGCGGATGTCTTTGAATCGTTCGAGGGCGTCGCGTAGACCGGACTTCTGGGTAGGAGGCAGGTCGATCTGGGTCATATCTCCGGTAACGATCATTTTTCCTCCGAATCCGAGTCTGGTGAGGAACATCTTGAGTTGGAGTGCGGTGGTGTTCTGTGCCTCATCGAGGATGACGACGGCATCGGATAGTGTGCGTCCGCGCATGAAAGCGAGGGGAGCAATCTGGATGGTTCCTTTCTCCATGTATTCGGTCAGTTTGGCTGCCGGAATCATATCCTGGAGTGCATCGTAGAGGGGCTGGAGGTAAGGGTCAATTTTCTCCTTCATATCGCCGGGTAAGAAGCCCAGTTTCTCCCCTGCTTCGACAGCAGGACGGGAGAGGATGATCCGCCGCACTTCACGATTTTTGAGTGCTCTGACCGCGAGTGCAATCGCCGTATAGGTCTTACCCGAACCGGCGGGTCCGACTGCGAAGAGGAGATCATGCTCTTCGTAGGCTTTGACGAGTGCCTGTTGGTTCATGGAGCGGGCATAGATGGACTTGCCGTTGACACCGTGGAGGATGAGATTGTCGGTGGCCTGTTCCTGGGGTTTATCGCCGCGGATGAGCATGAGGACGTCTTGTTCGGTGAGGCGATTGTTGCGGATGCAAAAGTTCTCGCAGAGGTGCAGCGAGTGCTCGAAGCGTTCGATAGCGGCTTCGGATCCGGTGACTTTGACTTGGTAACCACGAGCCACGACGCGCACGTCGGGGTGTTGGTTCTTGAGGCAGAGGATGTTGTTGTTATTCACTCCGTAAAAGGTCGGAGTATCGAGGGAGTCCTGAAGTGTAAATATTGTTTCCATGTACTAAGTAGGACTGCGCTCCGTTGTAGAGCAGCAGGTAGGGGACATTGAGTTTACGATTGTAGGTGATGGCCTGATCGAGTGTTTTTTGGGTGAGGGGAACGATCTCTGCTTTGCACTCGATAATGAGCAGCGGTTGCATCTGTTGGTCGTAGACGACGGCGTCGGCGCGATAGCGATCGAAGGGCACCTCGACGGCAATGCGGGAAGTGGGGAAATCAAGTTGCTCCACCAGACGGTGAAGCAACTGTTGACGTATCCATTCCTCGGGCGTGAGGCGGACCCAGCGGTGCCGCCAGTCGCAGAAGATCTGTTCCTTATTATTATATACGCGCGTACGCACTAGTTTATTTCAAGTAGTTATCCTTTAAGGAGCACGTGCGGTTGAAGATCAGGTGATCCGGGGTCGCGTCATCATCGACCACGAAGTATCCTTGTTTGAGGAATTGGAAGTGGTCTTGTGGCTTGGCCTTCGCGAGGGATGACTCCACTTTGGCGGTTACAACCTTAAGGCTGTCGGGGTTGAGTAGGTCGCGGAAGTCACCTTCCTCGGCGCTCGGGTTCTCGACGGCAAAGAGTCGGTCGTAGAGTCGTACCTCGGCATCGAGGGCAGAGTTGCACTCGACCCAGTTGATGGTGGCTTTGGTCTTGCGGTTACCTCCTTCGGTGCCGGACTTGGAGTCGGGATCGTAGGTGGCATAGACGGTGGTGATGTTGCCCTCTGCATCTTTCTCGCAACCGGTAGCCTGGATGATGTAGGACGCTTTGAGACGCACCTCGCGGCCACCCGGGGAGAGACGGTAGAACTTGTTATCTGCCTCCTCGAGGAAGTCGCCTCGTTCGATCCAAAGCTCGCGACCGAATTTCATCTCACGGGTACCGAGTTCCTCGTGTCCGTCGATGTTCTCTGCGACGATGGTCTCGCCGGATCCGTTGTAGTTGGTGATGACCAGTTTGACGGGATCGAAGATGGCACATACACGGGGTGCGGTCTCTTTGAGATCTTCGCGGATGGTGTGCTCCAAAAGGCCCTGGTCGATCATTCCTTCGACCTTGGTGTAACCGATACGATCCATGAAATCACGGATGGCTTTGGGGGTGTAACCGCGACGACGCAGACCGCAGACGGTCGGCATACGCGGGTCGTCCCAACCGGCTACGAGACCTTCCTTGACGAGCTGGAGCATCTTGCGTTTGGACATGACCGTATAGGTGATGTTGAGACGGTTGAACTCCCGTTGCTTGGGTCGATAATCGGGGCCGTAGGGTGAGAGGCCGCAGAAGTTCGGTCCGCTGAACTGGTCAATGAAATAGTCGTATAGCGGACGGTGTACTTCGAATTCGAGTGTACAGATCGAATGGGTCACGCCCTCAAAATAGTCCGACTGACCGTGCGCGAAATCGTACATGGGGTACACTTTCCATTTGGTACCCGTACGGTGGTGCGGGTGGGAAGTGATGATACGATACATGATCGGATCACGGAAGTGCATGTTGGGATTGGCCATATCGATCTTGGCCCGGAGTACCATCTTACCTTCCTCGATCTCCCCGCGTTGCATAGCCTCAAAGAGACGTAAGTTCTCCTCGATCGGACGATCGCGGTAGGGGGAGGCTACACCGGGTTCGGTAGGTGTTCCTTTCTGCTCGGCTATCTGCTCGGCGGTCTGCTCATCGACGTACGCCTTGCCCTGTTTGATAAACATGATGGCGAGGTCATAGAGCTGCTGGAAATAGTCGGAAGCATAGAAGATCTTGCCCCACTTGAAGCCCAGCCATGCGATATCGCGCTCGATAGTCTCAACGTATTCGGTGTCCTCTTTGGCAGGGTTGGTATCATCAAAACGGAGGTTGCAGACACCGTTGTATTTCTCTGCGATGCCAAAATCCATGCAGATGGCCTTGACGTGACCGATATGCAGGTAACCGTTGGGCTCCGGCGGGAAACGCGTCTGGATACGACCGTTATTCACTCCTTCTGCCAGATCTTTTTCGACGATCTGTTCAATAAAATTTAGACTTTTTTCTTGCTCTTCCATAGGAAAATTTCTGAGTATTCTGAATAATCTGAGTATTCTGAGTTATGCCCGAATGACACCTCGTGTCGAGGCACGGACGAAGGCTACAATCAGATCCCGTTCGGGGGAAGCGGGCATGGTAGCCTCGATGTGATCGAGGGCCTGGGTGGTGTTCATTCCGCCCTGATAGAGCAGACGATAGACCTCCTGGATGGTATGGATCTGCTCGGGGGTAAAGCCGCGCCGGTTGAGTCCGACGGAGTTGACACCGCAGTAAGCGATGGGTTCGCGTGCGGCGATGACGTAAGGCGGTATATCTTTGTTGATACGTGAACCGCCTTGTACCATGACATGGCTACCGATATGGCTGAACTGGTGCACGAGGGTGCCGCCACCGATGATGGCGAAGTCATCGACTACGACCTCTCCGGCCAGTTGGGTGGCATTGGACATGATGATGTTATTGCCCAGCTCGCAGTCGTGTGCGACGTGGCAGTACGCCATGATGAGGTTGTTGTTACCGATGACGGTTTTGCCTTTACTGAAGGTTCCGCGGTGCACGGTAACGAACTCACGGATGTTGCAGTTGTTCCCGATGATGGTCCAGGTCTCTTCACCGTGGAACTTAAGGTCCTGCGGGATGCAACCGATGGTTGCATGCGGGAAGATGTGACAGTTATCACCGATGATGACGTTGTCATCGATATACGCAAAGGGATCGATGGTTACATCCTTACCGATCTGCGCTTTGGGACTGATATAAGCTAAAGGGGATATCATAATTATTCGCTTACAATTTGGTTTCTTAATCGACGGACACACTGCGTATTAAACGTATGTCCGGGTTTGTAACATTTGACACGACCTTGGATACGCATGCCGAGCAGGGAGAGGTCGCCGATGACGTCGAGCAGTTTGTGCCGCGCCGGTTCATTCTGGTAGTTCAGCGGCGAGAGGTAGCCGAGTTTCTTGGCATCCATGTGGGGTTGGCCCATCTTGTCGCAGAAATAATCCATACCTTCCTGGGACATCTCCATCTCATAGATGACGAGTGCGTTCTTGAGGTCTCCACCCTTGATGAGTCCGACGCGGAGGAGGGGTTCTATCTCACGCACGAAGCAGAACGTACGGGCGGCTGATACCTCTTTGGGGTACTTGGTGAGATCGGTGAGGGTCGCATGTTGCTCGCGCAGGAAGAGGGACGGGAAAGCGATCGTGACGTCCACCTCGTAATGGTCGCAAGGCTCGATACGCATGATGTTTCCGTGCTCGGAGACGTACTCGATGGGTTCGGTAACGATATAGATGTTCTGCTCGGCATCCTGTTCCTCCAGTCCGACGCGTTGGATCTCCTTAACGAAATACCGGGCACTGCCGTCGAGGATCGGCATCTCGGGTGCATCGACATCGATGATGCAGTTATCTACGCCCATCGCGTAGAGGGCACTGAGGGCATGCTCGACGGTGGAGATACGCCATTTACCTTTTTCCAGGACCGTACCGCGCTCCGTACCGGAAACGTAGTCCGCGAGGGCTTGGTAACAGGGTTGTTTAGGCAGATCAATACGACGCAGGCAAATACCGGTGTTAGCCGGTGCCGGATTAAAGGTCGCCGTGATCTGTAAGCCGGTATGGAGACCGACCGAGCTGAGTGAGAAACTCTCTTTGATTGTGTGTTGTTTCATATGTAGATTGTTATTTCTGTCCGGATTGTTTGAATCGTACGACGGCGCGACGCCAGATGCCGGCATCGATGGCAGGGTAACCCATGTAGACGCCCGGTTTGCGAACGTTGCCTGGGATACCTGACTGCGCACCGAAGACGCAGTTGTCAGCTATCTCGATATGGCCTGCGGCACCTACCTGACCGGAGAGGATACAATGCTGTCCGACCTTGGTACTGCCGGCTATACCGACCTGGGCGCAGAGGAAGGTGGATTGGCCTACCTCGACGTTATGCGCTATCTGGACGAGGTTATCGATCTTGGCGTTACGACGGACGATGGTCGAACCCATCATCGCACGATCGACGGTGGTGTTAGCACCTATCTCGACATCATCTTCGATGATGACGTTACCGATCTGCGGGATCTTCTGGTTGACGCCCTGTGCATCGGGTTCGAAGCCGAATCCGTCGGAACCGATGACCACGCCGGCATGGAGGATACACTGTGCACCGATTTGGCAGTGCGCGTAGATCTTAACGCCTGCGTAGAGGATGGTGTTGTCACCGATCGTGACATTGTCGCCGATATAGACGTTGGGGTATATCTGGACTCCCGCACCCAGGCGCACGTTACGACCGATGTACGCGAATGCACCTACGTAAGCATCCTCGGGGACGCTGACTCCTTCGGAGATGAAGGACGGCTGCTCGATGCCTTTTTTAGCAGGGTTCATAGCTTTGGAGACCAGTTGCAACAACTGTCCCATCGCACCGCGTGCGTTCTCCACGAGGATGACGGCACGGTCGCGAAGGTCCTTAAGGTCGTTAGGGTCTGTAAGGTCCTTCGTGACGAGTACGACTCCTGCACGCGTTGTTTCCAGACACGGCAGGTATTTCTCGTCCGTGATAAAGGAGAGATGCTGCGCCTGCGCTTGTTCGATCGGCGCTACATCGCTCACTTCGGCGTTGGCGTTGCCGTAGAGCTGACCGCCTAAAACGGCTGCTATTTGTTGAGCACTAAATTTCATATCTTTCAACTTTAAACTTTCAACTTTCAACGCGGTATTTAAACAAATACCGCTTAGTGGGTTTGCGTGTCAGAGCCTCGAGGTCGAGTATCTCGCTGGCTTCGGATATGTCGCGGATGGTGCCGTCGGAGTAGAGAATGTCGATCGAGTCGGCTTTCTCCGAGTACGTGTTGCTGGTGGACACATGTTCCGACCAGAGGTAAGTGGCATCCTGTTCGCTGATGCCGAAGAGTTGGGCATATTGCCGATTCAGTTCGGTTTTCTGTGCATCCGTCAGCGGTGCGGACAGCAGTTCGCCACGGAAGAGGCGACGGTTGATGAACGACTCGCTGAGGGTGCTGAGGACCTTATCGTCACTGAGGGTCCAAGCCTTGATCGCCGACAGCACATCGTTGTCGTCGAGCAGCGCGTACTGCTCAAGTGCTTCGCTGGTAGGGCCGAAGAGCTCGAAGGTCACGTGCTGGTAAAGGAAGTAACGAAGCGACGGGGCGCAGAAGAGCTCCTTGCCGTTTCGGGCTAACTCTTTGGCACGGCTTAAGATCTTGATCAGATGTTGCTCGGCGGCGACGGAAGTCTTATGCAGATACACCTGCCAGTACATCAAACGACGGGCTACGAGGAATTTCTCTACGGAATAGATGCCTTTGACCTGCACCACCAGTTTGTCGTTGCGCACGTCCAGCATCTTAAGCAGCCGTTCGCTGGCGACACGACCCTCCTGCACACCGGTGAAGAACGAGTCACGGCACAGGTAGTCCATGCGGTCCACGTCTAACTGACTGGAGATGAGTTGGTGCAAGAAATGCTTGGGGTACTCGTTCTTGAAGATGGAGATGGCGGTGGTCAGTTGACCGTTCAAATCGAGGTTAATCCGCTCCATCATCAGAAGGGAGATGTCCTCGTGGGATACGCCGTCCACGATCGTATGCTCGAGTACGTGCGAGAAGGGTCCGTGACCGATGTCGTGCAGCAAGATCGCGATCATTGCGCCGGTCTCTTCCTGTTCGGTGATGGGTACGCCTTTGAGTCGCAAGGACGTGATCGCCTCATGCATCAGGTGCATTGCACCCAACGAATGACCGAAACGAGTATGCACTGCGCCCGGGTACACAAGGTATGAAAGGCCGAGCTGGCGAATACGGTTCAGACGCTGCACGTAGGGATGTTGCAGCACATCGAAAATCAAGTCATTCGGTATCGACAGAAACCCAAAGACCGGGTCGTTTATGATCTTACGTTTGTTAGCCATAACAAAAAAGTGCGCAAAGTTACGAAAAATATTCCATATACGCAAGTGCGCGCGCAAGAAAATCATTTTTTTTGCGATTTTATTTGCGTATGTCAGAAAATTGTAGTAATTTTGCAGCCGATTTTGGTCCGCCGCGATGTTGGAATAGGTAGACAAGAAAGACTTAAAATCTTTTGCCCAGTGATGGGCGTGCCGGTTCGACCCCGGCTCGCGGTACGAAATACGACGACTCTCAGAGCCGTCGTATTTGTGTTTTAGAGCCGTTTGATTTGCACCAAGTGATGGGAGTATTCGCCGGTTTCGGCATTGAAGATGCCGGTCGGATCGAGTTTTTCTACTTTGACTCGTCCCGAACAATGAATGATGCGCTCCGCATCTATCACGATTCCTACGTGGGAGATGCGACCGTCTTCGTGGTCAAAGAAAGCCAGATCACCGGTGCGTGCTTGGGAGAGATCGTTCACCGGATCTCCTTGTGTCACCTGTTCGGAAGCGTTGCGTAGGAGGAACTTGCCAAAGAGGCTCATGACGATCTGGGTGAAGCCCGAGCAATCCATGCCGAGTGCGTTCTTGCCGCCCCAGAGATAGGGGGTATTGAGGAAGAACCGTACCGTCTGCAGCAGTGTCTCTTGGTTCAGTTCGCGGGGTGCGGTGATGACCATGGATGGATCGATACGAAAACCGACTCCGAGTACTTCGAATCGTCCGTCTTTGTAGTTCGTGAGTCGTGTTCCGGCGGTGAGCGGGATGGTCTGACCGTTGTTCTCACTGACGGCATAGGTCATGGGAAAAGCCACGATAGCAGCCTTCTTGAGTGCGGCCTTATAAGCCTTCAGATCATCACCGGCAATCGGTGCGATCATCTTGGTGTCGACCCAACCTTCCTGACCGTCTGAGTCCAGACGGATACGTGTCCAACGGTCTTGCTCTTCGAGCACCTGAGCCAGTTCACCGAACAGCATCTGGGTGTTTTGTTCAGCTCCTTCGCGTGCATCTGCCCGCACGGGTACGATACTATGGAGAGAGAGGGCTACCATACTTCCTGCGGGTGGTTGTTGTCCGTACGCGGGTAATCGATGGTATAGTGCAGACCGCGACTCTCTTTGCGTTCGATGGCCTGACGCGTGATGAGGTAACCGATGTTGATGATGTTACGCAGTTCACATATCTCCTTGTCGGCTTTGACACGTTTGAAGAGGTCTTCGGTCTCTTCGTACAGCAGATCGAGACGCTCCCAGGCACGACGCAGACGTAAGTCTGAACGCACGATGCCGACGTAGGTGGACATAATCTGACCGACCTCTTTGACGTCCTGCGCAATGAGCACACGTTCTTCGTTGGAGAGGGTGCCTTCATCGTTCCATGCGGGGATCCGGTCATTGAAACCGTAGTTCTCGATGACCGAGAGCGAATGTTTGGCTGCGGCTTCGGCGTAGACAACGGCCTCAATGAGGGAGTTGGAAGCCAAACGGTTACCACCGTGCAGACCCGTGCAGGAGCACTCACCAACGGCGTAGAGACGACGGATGGACGACTGGCCGTCCAGATCGACCTTGATACCACCGCACATATAGTGGGCACAGGGTGCGACGGGGATGTAGTCTTTGGTTATGTCTATACCGATGGACAGGCACTTGGCGTAGATATTGGGGAAGTGATGTTTGGTCTCTTCGGGATCTTTGTGCGTGACGTCGAGGCAGACGTGGTCGATCGCATGGATCTTCATCTCGTTGTCGATGGCGCGTGCGACGATGTCGCGTGGTGCGAGTGAGAGACGCGGGTCGTATTTCTGCATGAACTCCTCGCCGTTAGGTAAGCGTAATATACCTCCGTAGCCACGCATGGCTTCGGTGATGAGGCAGGCGGGATGCGTCTCGGCGGGGTTGAAGAGGCTCGTCGGGTGGAATTGAACAAACTCCATATCTTTGACGATACCTTTGGCGCGATAGACCATGGCTATACCGTCGCCGGTTGCGATCTCCGGGTTGGTAGTGGTGGCATAGACGGCACCTGTTCCGCCGGTCGCCATGAGGGTGATACGACTGAGATAGGTGTCGATCTTCTGGGTCTTGGGGTTGAGGACGTAGGCACCGTAGCACTCGATATCGGGGGTACGGCGGGTAACACGCACACCGAGGTGGTGTTGGGTGATGATCTCGACGGCGAAATGGTTCTCCAGCACCTCGATCTGCGGGTTGGCACGCACAGCTGCCATCAGTCCGCGTTGGATCTCCGCACCGGTGTCATCGGCATGGTGCAGGATGCGGAACTCCGAGTGTCCGCCTTCGCGGTGAAGGTCAAACGAGCCGTCGTCTTTCTTATCGAAGTTAACGCCCCATTGGACGAGTTCCTGAATACCTCGCGGTGCGTTGCGTACGACCTGCTCAACGGCAGCCGGATCACTGAGCCAGTCACCCGCCACCATCGTGTCGTGGATATGTTTGTCGAAGTCATCGACCAGGAGGTTCGTTACGGATGCGATACCTCCTTGTGCTTTGGCGGTGTTGGCCTCCTCGAGGGTGGTCTTACAGCAGAGGGCAATCTTGTACTTACCGGAGCGCGCTACCTGGAGCGCAAAACTCATACCGGCTACACCGCCGCCAATAATCAAAAAATCGTATTTCTTTACCATGTTTTTATGCTTTGCATAACGCAAAGACTGAAAATCGTGCACCTCTGATGCGTTTCATCGCGTGCAGACAAGCTTTCATTGTTTCTCCGGTCGTGATGAGGTCATCCACAACCAGTATATGTTTGCCGCGCAGCTCTTCGGGTCGGTCCACCGCAAAGGCTTTGGCGACGTTGGTTTTGCGTTCCTCTCCTTCCTGCAGCGCCTGTTTGGGTGTATTAACCACTCGCAGCACGTGCGTCGTATCGATCGGTATACCGGTCAGTTCGCTGATGCCTCGTGCGATATACTCCGATTGGTTGTAACCTCTCTCCCGCAGTCGTTTGGGGTGGAGCGGCATGGGAACAATCAGGTCGATGTCATCGAAGAAGGTCTCGTCTTGCCAGTCCAGCAGCGCCTGTCGTGCGAGCCAGTAACCTAACATCGGCTGGTCGCGGTATTTCATCCGGTGGATGACGTACTGGATCGGGTGATTCTTCTCAAAGAACAAGTACGACGCAGCCCGTTCAAGTCGCAGGGCGGCTTTGTGTTCCGACATCCCGTCCGTCAGCGTTTGTTCGGTACTGTTTTCCCGCAGAATGTCCTGTTCGGTGCGAGGTAAGTGTCTCCAGCAGTCCACACATATCCATTCGATATGCATCTCGTCGATCTGCAGGTCGCTGATATACCTCCCACAGAACGGACAGGTACGAGGATAGAGGATATCAAAGAGTGACACCGTTCTTGAAGATGGATATCTCGTGGTATCCGTTCTTCTCGTTATTGGTCTTGGTGCCGTTAGCTACCTCGATGACGTATTCCGCAAAGCGTTTGGCCACCTCTTCCATCGGTTCACCGTCAGCAATCACACCGGCATTGAAGTCGATCCAGTTGGGCTTGTTCTTATAGAGCGCCGTATTGGTCGATATCTTCATTGTCGGTACATACGTACCGAAAGGCGTACCGCGACCGGTGGTGAAGAGCACCATATGGCAACCGCAGGATGCCAACGCAGTCGATGCCACAAGGTCGTTACCCGGTGCAGAGAGAAGGTTGAGACCCTTGACCTGGAGGCGTTCACCGTACGGCATCACGCCGCGAACGAGGGACTTACCGCATTTCTGCGTACAACCGAGTGCTTTGTCCTCCAGCGTGGAGATACCGCCGGCTTTGTTGCCCGGACTCGGGTTCTCGCCGACGGGCTCACCGTGGCTCAGGAAATAGTCCTTGAAGTCATTGATGAGGCTGACGGTCTGGTCAAAGAGCTCGCGGTTGGCGCAACGGTCCATGAGGATGGTCTCGGCGCCGAACATCTCCGGCACTTCGGTCAGGACGGTCGTACCGCCTTGTGCTACGAGCCAGTCGGAGAAGCAACCCAGGAGCGGGTTAGCGGTGATACCGCTGAAACCGTCACTACCGCCGCATTTGAGTCCCACACGCAGTTCGCTCAGGGGCACCGCTACGCGTTTGTCATGTTGGGTCTTGGTGTAGAGCTCCCGCAAGATAGGCATGCAGTACTCCACTTCGTTGCCCTGGATCTTCTGGGTCGTGACGAACCGTACACGGTCCTCGTCGATCTCACCGCAGAACTCCTTGAAGACCTCCGGTTGGTTATTCTCGCAACCCAGGCTGACAACGAGTATCGCACCGGCATTCGGGTGGTGGATCATGTCGCGAAGGATCTTCTTCGTGTTCTCATGATCGTCGCCGAGTTGGGAGCAGCCGTAGTTGTGCTTGAAAGCAAAGATATTCTCCGCACCGGTCTCCTGACGCAGACGCTCCGCACATTTCTCGATGATGCCGTTGACGCAACCTACGGTCGGGATGATCCACACTTCGTTGCGGATGCCGACCTGACCGTCCTTGCGGCGGTAACCCATGAACGTACGTCCTTCGTCGGGGATGTTGAGCACCACCTCTTTCGGATGATACTCATAACTGAGCAGTCCGGCGAGGTTGGTCTTGATATTATTCTCGTTCATCCAGCTACCCGCTTTCTTGGCCTCGCGGGCATGACCGATGGGGAAACCGTACTTGATGACGTTCTCACCTTCAGCGGGATCGGTGATGGCAATCTTATGGCCGGCAGGCACGTCCTCGAGGACTGTGATCTTCTTGCCGTCCACTTCGATCACCGCACCTGCCGACTGCGGTTGGATTGCTACCACCACATTGTCGGCAGGGTTGATTTTGAGTATGTTCGTCATATTAGAACAAGCTTTTGATTTTAGCGGCCAGGTCGCTTACTTTATCTACAGCCAACATCGCCTTGACCGTGTTGAGCATACCGATGGACTCGATCGAGTTGAGGTAGAGTTCTACCAAGTCGGTCAGACCCGGGATCTTATTGAGGTCCTCTTTGCTCTCTTTCCAGATGATATCGGTTGCACCGAGTACACCTTCTGCCACCTTGCGGGTGTCGCCGGTAGCCCAGAGTTCTTTCAAAAGGTCCATGATCTCCTGTGCGTCATTCGGTTGGATAGGAGCACCGTCCTCACGAACGCCGCCTTTGTAGTACTCGATGATCGCAGCCAGACCGAGAACCAAGCCCTTCGGCAGTTCACCCTTACGCTCTAGATAAACCTTCAAGCCCGGCAGGTCGCGCGTCTCGAATTTCGGGAACGAGTTCAGCATAATGCTCGTCACCTGGTGGTCAACGTACGGGTTGTTGAAACGCTCCAGCACGCTCTCGCCGTATGCCTTCAGTTCATCCTTCGGCAGGTTCAGCGTCTCCAGCAGCTCCTCGAACATCACTTTGTGGATATACTGACCGAGTACCTCGTGGTTGCAAGCGTCACGGACGATGTTCACACCGCTGAGGTAAGTTACCGGACTGAGCACGGTATGCGGACCGTTGAGCAGCGTTACCTTACGCTCGTGGTACGGTTTCTCGCTTTCTGCAATCAGCACGTTCAGACCGGCCTTGTTGGCGGGGAACTCAGCCTCCAGCTCTTCGATACTCATGTTCTCCGGTTTCTCGATCACCCAGAGGTGGAAGATCTCTGCCTGTACAACGAGGTTGTCGTTGTAGCCCACTTTCTCCTGAATAGCGGCGATGTCCTTGCGTGGGAAGCCCGGAACGATACGATCTACGAGGGTGGCGCAGACGTAGTTGTATTTCTCAAACCACTCTTTGAAGCCTGCGTAGTCTGCTCCGAAATCGTCTTTCCACAACTCGATATACTTGCGGATACAATCCTTCAGGTGGTGTCCGTTGAGGAAGATCAACTCACACGGCATGAAGATCAGACCCTTCGTCGGATCGCCGTTGAAGGTCTTATAACGACGGAAGAGCAGCTGAACCAACTTGCCCGGATACGAACTTGCCGGAGCGTCGGTGAACTTACAGCTGTCGTCAAACGTGATTCCTGCCTCGGTCGTGTTGGAGATAACAAAACGGATCTCCGGTTGCTCTGCAAGCGCCATGAATGCCTGGTTCTGGGTGTACGGATTGAGCGCGCGACTGATCACGTCAATACGCTCCAGACTGTTCACTGCCTTGCCGTCCAAACGACCCTGCAGATTCACATGATACAAGCAGTCCTGACCGTTCAGCCACTCTACCATACCTTTGTCGATCGGTTGAACGACTGCTACCGAACCGTTGAAGTTCGTCTTCGCGTTCATGTTCCATACGATCCAGTCCACAAAGGCGCGGAGGAAATTACCTTCACCAAACTGGATGATCTTCTCGGGAGCGACACTCTTCGGTGCGGTCCACTTGTTCAATGCTTTTTTTGTCATAGTAATGATATATTAAATGATTTATATGTTTTGCCGTTTTTTCCAATTTGCGCACAAAATTACTACAAAAAAATGACATACACAAGTGTATGCCATTAATTTTTCATTTTTTTCACCTTTTTCGCTAATTTTTAGCCTAAAAACGATAGGTCGTGTCGCGTGCCACGAGGATGTCGTAGAACGATGCACCCATGCCGGAGACATTGCCGTACCCGCCGACAACGTTCGACGGGATGTTCTTATAGACAGGCACAAAAAGGATACCTTTGGTGATGGCCAACTCGTTATACGCCTTCCAGAACCGGTACGCTTCTTCGTCGATCCGTGCCACCTTGAGTCGGTAGGTCTTGTCGGAGTCGGTCTTCTTAAGATCGTTACGGAATTGGAAATCGATGCCCATGAACTCTTTCTCCGTGTCCGTAGTCGGACAATAGACTTTCACTTCCATCCGTCCGTTGACCGCATCCCGGCCTTCGAACACATCAAAGGGACAGAGGATATACTGCGGACTGCCGGGTTTGCGCAAGAAGAACGCATAATACCCGTCCTCCACCACCGGCATATAAGCCCGCACGTCCAGTTTGTCATGCTCCGTGCGTACGATGAGCGAATCGATCGTCGCTACCGGAGGGATGGTCGTCGTGGCGGTAGCATAGTAATCGTAGTACTTGGCGGTGAAGGTATAGGTCTTACCCACCTGTCCGCGGATATAAGTCGAGTTGTAGGTGTACGGAGGCAGGTAAGCCGTGTCGATTCGTCCGGTCAGCACCACCTCCTGTTCGCCGTCCGAAACCGTTACTTTGCCGAAGGGGATCAGCAGGTCTTCGACCGTCTCTTCCATCGTCTGCGATTTGTCATTTCCGAAATCCAGCACATAGGTCTTGTGGATCAGCACCACAGGATGACCGTTCGCGTCGATCCATCCCTCCATGATGAGGGTGGGGGGCTGCGGTTCTTCTTTCTTACAACCGGACAGCAACAGCGCCGCGAGTACTATGTAGAGGAGTTTTTTCATTAGAAAGTGCCGTAAAAACTGATCGAAGGAATAATCGTTGACAAACTTGTTCCAAGGATGGGCTTGAGGTTCTCCCGATAGACGACGAACTGCGCGTTCTTGTGGGCGTAGGTGTTGTATAAGGAGAGGTTGATACCGAACTCATGTTCGCGCGTCTTGATGATGTCGCACGAACAGCTGAGGTCCAGTCGGTGATAGAGCGGCATGTGGGCGCCGTTATACGTCGAGTACCGGCAGATCATCTGACCGTTGAGCATATACGCCTCTTGCGCTTGGGTGTACGGCAGACCGGTTGCGAGCACAAACATCGCGCTGATGTTCCATCGTTTGGCAAAGCGGGAGTTGAGTACCAACTTCAGATCATGCACCCGTTCGCTGGAGGCCGCATAACGGTAATCGTTGTAACCCTCGAGGCCCGGTAAAGAGCGTCGTGCCCAACCGAGCGTGTAGCTGACATAGCCTGTGACGACACCCCGCGAACGCTGGAACATGAGATTCAGACCGTAGTTGCGACCCTTACCCGTCACCAGATAGTCATCAAACGTAAAACGTTTGTTGAGCACCTGCAGCACGTTGCCGGTCGATTCGGCGATATGGTAAATCTGCTTGAAATACAGTTCAGCCGACAGGCTGTACTGCTTATGCAGGAACGAATAGACGTACTTGACACTCGTCGCATGACACCATTCGGCGGGGAAGGCATCCGAGGCCAAAAAGAAGAAATCCGCTGGTAAACCGCCACCGGTCAAACCGGCTTTGTGGAAATACTGGTGATACATGCCGTAATGCGCCGAGAGCGCATGGTCGGGAGCCGGAGTGAAATGGAACGATACACGCGGATCGAGACCACCGAAGAGGGTCTTGTTGTGCTTGTACCCACTCAAATGCAGACCTGCATTGTACGCAAACCAGGAAGTAACCGTATGTCGCAAATCGACACCAACCGACAGCTCATCCGCATGTTCGGTAGCATACCGGGTCGTTTGGTTGGCAAACATCGAAATACCCGTCAATGCATACGAAAGCGGACGGTTGATATAATGGGCGTAGTCCAAGGATGCACTCAATAACAAAGCGTCGGAAATGTCGTATTTCAGTTCGTTCTTCAGTCCAGTGGAAGCAAACCATTCCTTGGTCGCCACCTCTGCCGAATCGAGGGAGGCATTGAGCGCATTATCGAAGGACGAGTAGTACACCATCGTGCGCCATGAACCCTTATTGAGGGTGTGGGTCCAGCTGACCGAACCAACGATGTTCTGCCACGGGAATTGGAGATTCGCCGAACTGTTACCCGAATACAGACGCATCTTATCGCGGCTGTAGAAACCCGTGATGAGTAATTGGTCGCGGTCCGAGAGTTGACCTAAATACGTCAAATTAAAGTCCATAAAATGGTACCGCACCGAGTAGCCGTCTATCTGGAGCAGTTTACTGTACAGACCGTTGATATACGACGAACGGCCGGAGAGCCAGAGGGCGTGCTTGGACCCCATCGGGATGGTGAGCGTGAGATCGGAATTGATCAGTCCCACGTTCCCGGTGAGACCGAAACGTTTGGGTTGCTTGCTGTAGGTACGGAAGTCCACCCAGCCTCCGATACGGTTATCCATCGTACCGCCATGTTCGGTTGTCTCCAAACTGATCGACTCAAAATGCGGACCGATGAAGGTGGAGTAGAGTCCCATCAGGTGGTTCGGATAATAGACCGGTGCCCCGTTGATAGACACCAGCGTCTGGTGGTCATCACAACCGTGTATATGCAGTCCGGTAGATGTTTCGTTATTCGTCTGGATACCCGGCAGACTCTGCAGATAGCGGATCGGATCGGAGGTCCCGAGGAACTTAGGCATGCATTGGATATGCTGCATCTCCACGACGATGCGTTCGGGTTGTTGCTCCACAAACGACACCGCGCGGTCCTGTATTACCTCGATGTCTTCCAGTTGTTTGACGATTGTGATACTACTATCAGCAACAGTCTGCCCGATAACGGACAGACTGCTGCATACGATAAGTATGAGTACTGCGCAAAAACGCATTAGAAATGAATCTCGCCTACGTTGTTAGTCAGCCAACTGGAGATCTTGATATAGTTGTTCGCTAGGGTCTCTACGCTCTGCTGCAGGTCGGTGAACGGTGCGCGGTTGAAATACTGCTCAAACGAATAACTTGTTCCGTCGCTCGGGAAATAGAGTACCGGTTCGGGCTCGTAATCGCCGTAATGCTCGGTAACCATCATACGTACGTCAGCTTGTTTGGTCTCCGAATTGAAGTAGATACCGTTGGTCTGGGCCGCATTGATTACATCGCAGTACTGTTGAGCGCCCTGCTGGGTGTAAGTCGGTACATCGCCTTTGTCAAGATTGCTGATGTCGGCATATGTCTGACCTCCGTTGGTGATATTGATCTTACACTGTGCCATACCGAAGATATCTACGATAGCGTCTGCGCTTCCAATCTCACGAATCAGCTCATCGTAATGCTCTTCGTACTGCTCGATCCAGTTCTCATAGGATTCGACGTCCGTGCTGTTGTCTTTTGGGAGCAGTTTGTATTTCGGCAGGTTAGCCAAAGCACTCAGGAGCTTCTCCTCGCCGTAGTAGAAAGCAAAACCGAACGAACCGTTGCTTGTACGGATATCCAGATCGGTCGTCCAACGCAGGTTAACCACCTTGGCATCGATATGGAAGGTCGCATGGTTGTTCCGCTGCATGTCTTGCTTGAGGTCGGCACTTGCAATCAACTTGCTGCCTTGCGTGAGCGTAAAATGTACATTTTCAGGAATGATACCGGTAGCGGTATGGTTCTCACCGTTTTCTATCCAAGTCACTTCATAGGTCTTGGTTGCACCCGTACCCCAGAATTTGGCCTCACACATCGTGCCGCTCTTGTCTTTGGCACGCAGGATGATACTGTTGTCTGAAGATTCACCTTTGTACTTCCAGGTGCGATTGGCATCATCTGCCTCCCAGATTACTCTCTCTCCTTCAAAGCTGAAGGTGTATGCATGGTTCATAGCCGGAACAGGACTCTCTCCTTTTAATACCGCGCGCATGTAACGCGGGGCAGCGAACAGGTCCTGATAGCGGGTTTCGAAATAATTGCCGATGGGCTCCCAATCGTAGGTTTCGTACTTCTCGATCATACCGTCCATTAGCTGCAGAGCCGCTTTCTGGTCGTTGGTGTTGAACTTACCGACGAGACCGTTCGCGATCTTCATCAGGTGCTCTTTGGTCTCCTCCGGACTGAGTTGTTCGGTGATAGCTTCTTTGTTGATTTCACCACCACCGCCTTGGCCTTCGTTGTCACCGCCGCCGTTACCGGACGGGCCGTCTTTACAACCGTTAAAACTCAAAGTTACTGCGGCCATCATGACCATAAAAAGATACTTTTTCATACTGTCATAGATTTTTGTGAATATAATTTCAATTTTGCCGCGAAAATACTACATTTTTCTAATGTGTGCAAATATTTTTTGATTTTTTACGTATTTTTGCGAAAAAAAGATATAAAAACGCCATAAGCAGGAGTATCAAGGGTTCTCCGACAGGGGTCACTGTCGTCTGACCTATCGGATCGTCATCGGGCTCTCCCCAACTATCCCGACGTATCTGACCCGGACGCGGAGCATTAGCCATCGGACTATACTGCTCCGTAGCCGTATAGTCCGTGTGGCCCACTACCGGTGGGCAGGTAGAGGTGGACCGGAAGTGGTACTCCGGTAACGTGGCTTGGAAATGATATGTTGTCTCTAATTCATTCGTCATCGTATTCTCTGTCCCATCATCGTATAGACATGTCCGTTCCGTACGATATAGACATGTCCGTTGTGGACAATCTTTATAGCTTTTTCGTCATTATAGTTCGTGTTGCCGGTACCGGTTGCCGTACCCGGTTCCGGATCGTCTTCCGGCGTCATGACCAATCGACGGATATAGTACCGTTTCTGGTGGCTGATTTGCGGGGTCTCGATATCGATGCATATACCGTCGATGATCGCGCGCTCGGTGCCTAACAACGCATCGTAGAGTACCAGCGGTCCGTCGATGTTATTCACTCCGGTGAACCACAGATGCGTCACGGCATCGTACGGCAGATCACTCATGTAGAACGACAGCGGTACGTTGACAATCTCGTCCCGCAGGTCAATACTCAAACCGCAACTGTCTTCGATCGCATAGAGGTTGAACGGCGTGGTCGGGGTACTGGTCATGGAGAAATTATCGATATTCACGGTGGTCAACAACGCATCCTCTCCGGAACGAATCGCAGCATCATATCCCTGACCAAGCAGCAGATGAGACGTACAACGCGGAGAGCAGGGGTTCTGCGCCGTAATCGTCATGATACCCTTACGTACAACGGCCTTACTGCGTTTAGGTGTCTGTGCCTTACCTTGATCGCCACCTCCGCCGCAAGGCGAAACCAACGGACGACTGATCTGACTGGCATCGGTCACGATACGGTTCGCGTTCAGCGTGACCGTATGGGAAGCAGTAGCAGAACTCTTCTTCACCATGATCGAACGCATAGGCGGCAAGTAACGCGTCAAATCGCTGATGGTGTCTTTGGCTCCTATCGATGCTTTCGTTACCTCACGATATTCACTCGCTTCACCTCCCTCGTCCATGTAATGGAACTCCTCTTCCAGACAGTTGTCATTAATAAAGCCCCAGATATCGATATAACCCATCGTCGGATTACCGAAGACAAACTCTTCCGTCTCCACCGAGTTGTCGTTCTCGATCGTGTAATCCTCGCTATCCCCATGGAAGGCCAGTTTACCCGCCGTGCGGGAACCGGCTTCCGTATCACGGAAGGTGCAGAGGTTGTTCACATAGTAATCGTACAGCTTATTACCATACTGATCGTAGTAATAGTAGATATCGTCATGCTTAGGCAGACGCACTACAGCACCTTTACCGGATTGGGTGCGGGCATAAACGGCAAATCCTTGTCCTGCGGGCAGGGAGAGGTTAACGCCGTTCGTTACCTTCGACCAGTCGGCCGTAGCCAAACGGTTATCTACGCTGTCTTCCATCTGCTTATACGTGGTACGGCTGTAGAGAGAGAGCCAGAACGAACCGTTACCGGTCTTGTGCGAACGACCGGCAGCATCAAACTCACCTACTTCCCACAGCGGGGTCGTTTCGTTCAGGTCGGCATTAGCCATAAAGATATCCCCACTCAACATACCTGCCACCGGTGCGGAACGGAATGCCCATTTCTGCTGCGGCATGTCCATATCTACCACCGCATCGGTGTAGTTCATCCGTTGTTGTTGACTTATCGCTGCACCCGGCAGGAAACGGATGTAGTCGCATTGGTTGTATTGGAAGCCCACCTGCTTAACGGAGTCGTAGGTAGCCGGATCGGTCAAGTCAGGCAGTTCCGGATAAGGCCTGCCGTCGGTCATGGCCGGGATGATGACCGATGTAGTGGCCAGCGGTGCGAAGCGGGCCGTGGCATGCATAGGCTGGTTGTATTGGTCAATACCCATCCAGTTGCCGTGTTTGTTCCATTGTGAACCGATCGAGTCTTGCGGATCCCAACGCAAGTAACTCGGAACGACCGCAAGGGTGAACGGCACAGTTCCTACCTTGCAACCTCCGTCTAAGGTATCCTTGCCGAGAATAGTCTGCAAATCAATAGCAAATGTATAGTTATAGCCTTGCTTCATCGTATAGTTGTTGCTACTTGCGGGCTGCAGGGTGATATAGTGTCCCTTCAGGTAGTACTCCGTTTGCGGATAGTCCAAATCGGGTACCAAGTCCAGCTTATGGAATCCTTCTTGGAAATCGGGATCATCGGTTGCACGCAGCTTGACGGAAGCGATTCCTATGCGCGGCATGATCGAATCTACCTTGAGCGTTATCTCCTGATTTGCCATATCCATATCAGCCAGTACTACTACCGGCAGTTCCATCTCGCTCGAGTCGCGGTTCAGTCCGCCTACGATGAGGGGTATGGCGGAGCTTGACTGTGGTTTGAGCTTGATCAACATCGGCATCGGACAAACCTCCACACTCGAATGCTGCTTCGTGTCGGTACCTGTACCTAGGATCGGGAAGATGACATACTGCACCGAATCGCCTGCATAAACAGTTGCGGTCATTTTCGGCTTGTAGAGCGTCAGGAAACCTTTGTCCACAAGGTCGGCGAGAATATCATACGGATGAGCCGTCGTATCCAATGTCACACTCTGGGCATCTTTGATACGCTGCATCTCGTTACGGCTGACGGCGGCCATGTTCGGCGCGAACTGGTTGGCATTCTCCGTGCCCGGAGGATCGCAACGCAGGATGTCTTTCACTACCTTCACGATATCGCTGTACTTATAGCCGTAGCGTCTCTTAGGAGAACCGGTCAAATCAGCCGTGTCGCCATAGAGCAACCAGTCATTGACGCAGGTTCCGTTGAGGTTGATCGGCGCGACGCTATCCAGATAGAGCGAACCCTTCACGCGCAAACCGATATCATAGGTCGAGTTGGCGCATAGGTCGAGCGACTCGTTCGCGGGTAGCTCCTCGCCGTTGAGTTCCAGCACCATCTGGTTGCTCACCTTGAGGTGACTGGTCATACCGCACAGACTGCTGAGCATGTCTTTATAGGCACCCGACATATGTACGGTAAAGGTATCGATGGCATTCACGTGGGCGCTATGTATCACGTACTTGACAGGACGTATATCCCCTTCGAGTATCTCGTAGATATAGCCCTCTTTGAAGATCTTGTATCCCGCGTCCTTCGCGTGTTTTTGGGAAGAGACATCAAAAGTGTCGATCAGTTGGTTCATGTTGACGAAGATCGAGTCCGGATGCGTCGGTTCGTAGGTCTTGCCCGGGATATAGAGTTTACCACAGATGGTATCGTGATGGATTTCTTCTTCCAGATATCCGTCTATCATATGTACGTACGTAACGACTTGCTCGCTGTTGACGCTCTTGAGGGTATAATAGACGGTGGTGTCGTTGTAGCCATCGCCTACGATACCTTGATAGTCCACGCGCAAGATGACATGCGACGGGAGTTCCTCATCTGCTTTCTCCTTACATGCCGTATTGGCCTGATAGGCGATCAACGGCGGCTTGGTAGCGAAGATACACATATCATCGATGATGAAGTCGTTTCCGTCCCAGTCGGACGACACGTTGTAGATGCGTACGCGGAAGTGTTGGTAGTCGATATTCTCGTCAAAGACGATCGGGAAGTAGATTTGACTCCACTGACTCGATGGCTTGATACCTCCCGTGGTATAAGAGGTGATATCATCCCAATCGGTTCCGTTGACCGATCCTTGTACACTGAAGATGAAGTTCGGGTCCGCTTTACCGGTCTGGCTACTGGGGTTGCATACATAGCCCGAGAAGAACATCTTCTGACCCGAGCACAAGTGGGTCTCCAGCGAGAGGGCAGCTACCTGACCGGACGATGACATACCGTCGCAGTAGATCATATATCCGTTTGATGCTCCTCCGTGTTGCTCCATCGGACGCCAATAGGACGTGACACCTTCTCCCCAGTGATCCACTGTAGGAATGCGGTTGATCAGTCCGTACTCACCGTGGTTCGGGAAGTCGGAATGAGCGTGCAGTCGGTTGTGGGGCAGGTCAGGTGTCTCGGGGTACGTATAGCCGTACGAGGCATCTGCCCACGGCAGCGGGTGGGGATAGATCGTATATTCGGGTCCCGGTTGGTTGTAGTCGAAATTCAGGCGTTCCAGCACTTCGTAGTGCTGCTCTATATCGTCGTTGGTGATCAGAGCTTTGGTATTACCGGCCTTGTCTTTCGTTTCGGCCAACGGACCGTACTTGCCGGGCTTGTGGTAGATTAGCTTGTAGCGGCAGATATTGAACATGTATTTACCGTCCACAGTTGTTTCATTCACACCCGGTGTGCCCGTTGTTGACTGACTTTGTGCACGCAAGCAATAATAGACGGTATCAAACTCCTGTCCGTTGGTGATGTTTTCCTTCTTCGGCACTTTCAGGAAGTCGTCGCTCACGGTTGTCGAGTGGTTGCAGACGGAGTATTTCTGGGTCTTGGGGTTGTAGGTGTACCATTTGCAGGTAGCATCCCAACCGCCGCAGAAGATCATCGTGTCCTTGCGCTCAGCGTCCCAACCGCCGTCGGACCAGTGGTCGTCGCGCATATAGTATCCTAACAGCGACTCCGACTGTTTCGTTGTTTGCAGGTGCTCGAGGATGTAACGTTGCTCGGTGGAGAGCAGCAGTTCGTTGCCCAGCGGCGCCATCATGACATGATCCTCCATGTAACTTTCGTTCGCCAAGGGGAAGACCTTAGTGGTATGATCTCCTTCTCCGCTAGGAATTTCAGTTTTGAAGCCATCCAGACGCGCTGCCATCTCCGTCCACGGGTGCAGTTCGAAGATCTCGCGCAAGGAAAGCGTCGGCTCCGGTATGGCGGTCATGGTGTCCATCATCGCGGTATCCACCTGGTTCTTGTGCGACAAGGACATCGGCAGGTTATCATAGTAGTTACTGATCTCAGCCGCATAGGTCACAGTGGGCTTTTCTGCCTCGCCGTATGTTGTGATCGGCGGTGCTACACGCGCAACCTTGACAGGAGGATTTTTCTTATTGTCGTTATAATCTGCCGCCTTGTAATGGAAGACGGTGTAGCGACCCATGGTCATCAATACTTTTACGGAGTCGTGCTTTTCCTCGTCCCATACTTTGACCGAGTCACCGATGATACGGAACGGGAAGTTATAGGAGCCGCTTCTTCCGGAACCTGTATTACTCGGCTGTTTTCGCCAGCTCGATTCCGGTATATCCGAGTCGCCTATCTCTCCATCGCCCTCACGGAACCAGCGCCACCATCCGAAGAAGTGGCTGTCTCGAATCGGCAACTCTACATCTTGCTCGGGGTAGTAATAGAGGATGCGTTTGTTCTCGTGTACCTGCTGCATACCGTCAGCTCGCAGCGGATCGCCCGAAGCACCGGAAGAGTGAACCAGGTGCTGGTTGTTGGCATACTGGAAATAACTGGGTTGGGATACGGTCAGCTGTTCAGTGACGACATACATCTTGTCACTAATGACGATAATATAGAAGATGCGTATATACGCCATACGCGGCGTACGGATACCGCTCTGCGTACATTCTACCGTAATGGTGGTGGCCGTCTTACCGGAGATACGACACCAACTCGGCGTATTACCGTAATCGTCCAAGAGTAGTACCTCGGCCATGGCTGTACTGTTCAAATTCATACCGCCGGATACCGTTACGTCCGTTTCATCCCTATCCAGCACCTCTATCGTCGTGTTCGCTACGTCCAGCACGTGACGACCGGTGCGGTTCTTTGTACCGAGGTTGAAGGTATAGGATACCGGATCGGTGATCGTATTGGGGAAGGTATGGTTGTAGGCATCGTCGCCAATGACACATACGAGCGAGTCGTAGTTCGCTTCGTGGTAGGTCTTACGGATCAGCGGTATCTTCAACTCCGCATCGCTGACGGACCGGAACCCGCTCCAGTCACCCTTGAAACGATATGCCGGTGCACCTTCCCGTAACGAGAGGGTAACCTGCAGCGTATCGACGATATTGACGTACTTGCCGCCTATTGTTACATCCGTCGGGCTGTCACCCGAGGTAGAAACGGTGCTTCCCGTACGACTGATGCCGCTCGTCGCAGGGCTTGGGGTGGATCCGCTATCGAACGTACGCGCGTCGGGGATGAGGCTGAAGGTCTGACGGGTTTTCCATTCCCGTTCGCCGTCTTGTAGGTTAGACATGTCGGTCTCCTGTTCGCGGCAGCAATTAACCATACTGTTACCCACCAGCATCGAGTATTCCTTATATGCCTTGTAGGGTGCCCGGACAGCTTCCGACATCTCGGTGTTGTAACCGAAGATGACTGTATCGCGGTCGGGATAAGCACCGTTGTTGAGCAGGCTGTACTCTTGCTGCAGATAGCTCCACGAGAAGACGGAAGCATCTTCTTCTCTATTCACCAGTACCAGTTTGGCTCCGCTACCGCCGGTCAGCGTGAATTGCAACCATTTATCAGCGCCATACTGGAGCTTCACCAGCTCCTCTTCGTTGGCATTGTCGTTGGTTAAAACATCCACGTAATGGAAGGTCAGCAGCGATGAGTCGCTTGCATCAACTTCCGGTTTGTTTTCGTCGTCGTCGATATGGAAATAGCGATCGACACCGTATTTCGTCTTCAGCGCCAACTGATTTGCAGAGCCCGAGGGGAAACTGAATTGCCACGGGGTGATATATTGCTTGTCGCTGTTGGCTGCGTCCTTCGAACCTTTGATGAGCGCAGTGTTTTGCGTTCCTTCTTTGTATAGCGTTCCGTCCTTTAGTGCATATTGGCGGAAGATCAATCCACCGGTACCCGCCATGATATAGTAGCGCTTGCTACCGCTCTGTACCGACCAGATCAGCTCGTCGCCTTCCAGCGAGGTCTGTACCAGCGGCACACGTGCGGTCACGGGATATACTTCGCCACCGTAGCTCACGTTCATGGAGATAATCAGGGTATCATGGTTATCGACCTCTTTGTTCACCGCTTTCGTTGCGAGCGTGATGTGCTGGTTCACCGCTTCGGAGATGTTGAAATAGGAGCCTCCCGAACTGAATGTACATGCACCGGATACCAAAGCCAAACTCGGTGTGATATATTCGGAGTCAATAATCTCTTCCTCGCCTACCTCATTACCGTTTACGTCAACCAACCGATGCGCGGTCACGTACGCCAGCGTGAAGTTAATCACCTGACTGTTGCCCTCCAGCGGGTTGAAGATATAGGACTTGAACTCGGGTTTCAGTACCAGATGGGTGATCGTATTGCCGTAGTGATAGGTCTTCGTGCGAACGATCACATCGCGGGTACGAACCGAACCGTCTCCATTGACCTTCAGACCCCTTGCACCCTTCTTCCAACGGCCGTAGTACTGTTTGATCTTACTGATACCGCCATGACTCATCGTGATACGGAAGGTATCGACGATATCGATGTAATTGCCTTCCCCATCCTTCACATCAATCGGGCTGTTGAGACCGCTAACGATATCGTTGTGCCAGTGGTTGGAGGTCGTTTCATGCAACGCACGGTCTTCTTCCGCTACAGCGCTCACACGACTATCACGAATGAACTCAAAAACCTGCGACACACGGAAGTTCTTATCCAGATACAGGTTGTTCGGGTCTTGGATGATATGATCGGGGTCCGGATGGAAATAGACCGTGTCGTTGCCCACCTTCGTTACCGCCAGCAGGTGCTTACCGATCATGGATGTCCATACCTGTTCGCGCGACTGCTCGCCGTTATGATAAGCAAACTCAATCGTATCGCGCCAAGTCTTCGTCGTATCCGGCAATACCACATAGTGCTCATCTGCCACGCGAACACGCGAGATCTGGAAGGTCGTTGCTTCGCCTTCCGTCTTCACACCGTCGAACTGGTTGAGGGTCTCGTTGTAGTACACGAACGAAGAGTCTTTACTGGGGCGCTCCTTACGTTCAATTTCTCCACCTTTTGTAAATCCATCAAAATAGTGCGTAGATTTCAGTTTCGTATTCTGCACATCCGCCACGCTGTAGTCAGGCCAACCGGTTGCAGTAGTAGCCTTGCTGGTGGAGGTGAAGGCACCCGCCCAGGAGTTGTTAGCAACGATCGTCACCGGGTCCTTGAACGGAGTCTCCGGGTTTTCGTAATACAAACCCAAATACACATCACTCGCCGGCGCAAAATTGCTATAGAACAGTAACGAGTCTTTGGCGCCGTACCGCCATTCACGATGCGGGTCCAGGACGTATTCGTAAGATGTTTCATTATGCTCACACAACACACAGGTGGGGTGACCGATCAACTTATACGTGCTGATGTAGTTCGGCTCGGTATTATAGGGGTCCGACATACCCTGATAGGTGTCGGTCCAGTCACCTACCGGACGAGCGCGGGCATAACGGTTGGTCTCGCCTATCGGTTGGGTCAGGAAATAGCGTTTTCCGTTCGAATGCTCAAACGAAAAAGCCACATAATACGTTCCGGTATAGGAACCTTGGGCATAAAGCGTCAGGATGGAGTCATTGTTCTCTAATGTAACGCCAACCGGAAGGCTGGCAAAGTTAACCACATCGTTCGGCTGATAGGTCGTTCCGCTGCCGTCTGCTTTGGTATTCCAACCCGTAAAATTGAATCCGTTTACCAGTCGCGATTTCTCTACCGTCACGGTCGTATGACCCTCCTCCGGATATTGGTCAGGCACGTGTATTCCCAACAAACCGTTGTTATCATAGTGGATATGATAACGCGGGTTCGCCAAGATAAACTCCATGTAGCCGTTCGGCTCCGAACGGGTGGCATAGATACGCGCCCAACCGTCCATACCGCCCGTCACGTGTTGGTTGTGATCGCTCTCCAAGGGCACTGTATTTCCGGTTATAAACACACTCCATCCCGGGATGTCTATTCCCTCATCGGTCGGACTATACTCCGGACCGGAGAACATCGTTGCCTTGATTTGCAAGGCTGCATACGCATCGGTGATGTGCCACATCTCCTCGCAGGTCCATATAGTACTGTCCGCGTTCGGGCGCATTGGGATGTTGGTACCGGTACTTATCTTGCAGAAATAACCTGCGGGCTTGAACTTCACGTTGAGGTTATCTACCGCCGAGGTTGTATCCGCTACCATCCGTCCGAATGCACCGGCAGGCGCCTTGAGGGTGTCTGCAAGACCTAATATCGGCAGTTCGCGGATCTGGGTGAACATGGAATGCGCCCCATTCGTACCCATCGTCTCTCCTTTGTCTTTGTCTTTATAGTCGTTATTGTGACCTACATAGTAATACGTGCTGTCCGGCACGGGCACATACATATAATCCGTTTGGACACAATTCTTTTCGTCCGCCGAATTCATGCAGAACATGCGATCCATCGTGTAGATCTTTCTAAACGCGGTACTATCGGACTTATTTATCGGGTTGCCTTCATTCTTACGATACCTTGTATAATCCTGCTCGTCGGTTGCAAAGAAATAGCTGCTGCAACTATTAATCGGGTCATCCAAGAGATAGAGACGGAAGAGCGTACGAGTCGTCTTATCGTGCTTGCTATCTGCATAGGCATAGGCTGCTTTACCTTTTGTAATAGTTCCGGCCGACCATGTTTGGCTCCCTAGCGTCGTGTTGAAGGTTACCAATGCCGCATTGGCATAGGATTGCGGACTGTTAGCTTTCGGAATGTCGAACATATAGACCTCGCGGTAGGTCATGCCCAGGAAACCCGTTCCCATCCTACTGTTGAAAGGAGTCTTACCCCGGCCCAACGTACCATTCGGGTCAAAAGAAGAGAGACCGTCACGACCATCTACCGTAGGCACACCGCGATCGGTAGGAATGACGAACACGACATCACAGGCTTTTGCATCGGCGTAATCGCTCGTCAGGTCACCCAGGAACTTAAACGAATCACTCGTTTTAAGCGTCTTACCGTCGTTCCAAATCGTATAAGCGATACCGCCCAGCGCTTTGTTTCCGCGAGCCAAAGGCGCACCCACCGACCATTCGTTCATCTCGGTTACTTCCTGGGCAGGAAGAAGTTTCATAAACGAACCCGCCGAATAGCCAAAATATCCACCCGAATAGCGGTTATAGTTACTTACAAAGAGTTCTTCACCCGGGTCTTCTTCGCTGTTGTCGTTCATATCAACCCATACCGACAAAAGGAACCGTTCACCTTGTTCCAGGTTTACCACCAAACCGGCATCCGTCGGCGTCCATCCCACCGCCCATGAACGGAGCGGAGTCAGCAATACCACCGACAGTAATAGTGTCTTTATTATATAAGTTTTAAGTTTACGCATGCGTATAAAATTCAAAAATTGCGCAAAGGTACTGCTTTTTTTCAACATGACCAAATTTAATTGCACTTTTTTACGAATTGTACAGCCTATTTTGCAAAAAAGATCGTTTCATGATAGCCGATTAGTCCTCGATTAGTCGCTGATGACTCCTCGATTAGTCCTCGATGACTCCTCGATAAATACGGTCACAATTTTTTGTAACTTCGGTTGCTGTTTTGTACAAAATGCACAAAAAATTACATTTTATTTGCACAATTGAAAACTTTTTTGTACCTTTGCAGCCGAAATTAATCTTACTTTACTATGGGACTATTCAAAAGAGATATCTCTGCCTCGGTGACATACGACGGACAGGGAGCGGAACGCCCCACAGCGTTCGATAACGTCTTCTACAATCTTGATGAGAACATCCTGCTCGCGCGTCATCCTTATGATGACCTTTCGTGCAACGCGAAAGTGACGGTACAGGAAGGACAGGAGATGGTCTTTTGTTCGGAAGGCATGTTCTCCGATGTATTCACCCCGGGTCCGCATGTGATCGGTACGAACAATGTGCCGTTCCTGCAGCGTATCACGACTCACCTCTTCGGTGGTAAGACGGCCTTCAAGACCACGCTCTTCGTGGTCAGCACGACCGTCAAACGTCTGGCGGGCGACGACGGCGGTTGGGGTATCGGTGCGCAAGTACGCGACTATACCTTTGGTAACCGCGGTATTGTCATCGACATCGGTGCATCGGGTGACTACGAGTTCCGCATTGTGGACAGCGTTAAGTTCATCCATAAATACAGCGGTACGCAGCACGAAGTGGAGTTGCACGATTTTGCCTCCAAGTTCGGTGCAGCCATCAGTCAGCGTGTCACGCCGATCATCGTCAGTTTCTTCGATAAGGAGCACCTCAGTATCACGAGTGTCAACGGTATCGCCCCGGACGGTAAGAGTTATTTCGAGAAGATCCAGGAGTACGCGCTGGAGAAGCTGAACGCCTATTTCATTGACGACTACGGTGTAGAGATCACCAAGTTCGATATCGAAGCCATCCTGCCGGATGAGGACGATCCGAACTACAAGCGTATCCTCGATTCGCTGGCGAAAGCGGCCGACATGGATATCGAGAGTCAGGCTTTGGCCGACAAACGTGCCCGCGAGGGGTATAACTACCAACAGGAGCGTCAGTTCGACGTCATGCAGACGGCTGCCGGAAACACCGGTGGAGCCGGTGCGATGATGGGTGCCGGAATGGGCATGGGCATGGGCTTCGGTATGGGTGGTATGTTCGGTCAGCAGATGGGTATGATGGCGCAGAACGTAGCACAGGCGCAGCCGATCCAACAGGGTGTTGCCGTGCCTCCTCCGCCTCCTGCTCCGGTAGCCTTCCACGTGCTGATCAATAACGCCCAGCAGGGTCCATACGACATGGCAACGCTGCAGCAGATGGCGCAACAAGGTACGCTCACGCCGCAGACCTTCGTATGGAAAGCCGGTATGGCACAGTGGTCGGCTGCTTCGCAGTGCCCGGAGTTGCAAGGACTCTTTGCTCCCGTGCCTCCCCCGCCTCCTGTGATGTAAAATCAGAGTAATCAGAATAATCCGAATAATCAGAAAAAATATTATGGCAACAAAAAAAATAACCATGCTCACCTCGGTTGTTCTGCCGATTTTGGTGATAGGTGCGACTTTAGGTTTGGCGCTTTTGTTCCGCCCGGAAGAGACCACGTCGCTGTTCTGGATTAACCTCGTCTATGGCATCCTGCTGGAGGGCTTGTTCTTCGGTTGGATGGAGTGGTTCCGTCGTCCGCAGGAGGGTACGACCCCGATGCTGAGTATGATCCTTAGTGTGTACGCCGGTTGGTACGTCTTATGCGGTGGGATATGTATCCTGGGTTCGGCCCTCGCTTCCATCTGGACGGCCGTCGATATCCGTTGGTACATCGCCGTACTGGTAGTCATGACCATCCTCTTTTGCATCCCGGCGTTCTATATCGCCGAGACGGACAGCAACCATGCCGAGCGTATGGAGAACGCCGAAGAGCGCAGACAGCAACTGCTGAATCGTAACAAGAAATAAAATCTAACTCCCAATCTCTATGGCAATCTTAAAAGTCTTACGTTGCAAGAAATGTAAACGCCCGCTGCCGGAAGGTACACTCACCTGTCCCAAGTGCGGAACCGTCAATAAGATCCAACAGGAAGAAGCCGTTAACCCCTTGCGTTTCAGTCAGGAGGTAGCGAACGAGTATATCGCGCTGTTCAAAGAACAGACCGCATCCAACCCCAAAGACACGAACGCCTTGTTCGGTATGGGTCTCGTCTATATGGGTCTCAAAAACTACGAACTGGCGCAGAAGAACCTCGAAGAGGCTGTCAAACTCAGTCCGCTGGAGCCGGATATCTATTATTACTTTGCCCTCTCCCTTTTTGAGGGACATAACCCCAAACACCTCAACCCTCATACGGCCGACCGTATCGAGGAGTGGTTGCATACGGCGACCAATCGTCAGCAGAAACGCAAATACCTCGTGCTGCAGATGGTCCTCCGTCAGTGTGCGTACGCCGATAACGGTCTGCAGGTCAAGGGTGAGTCGCCGCTGGAGCTGATGGAGAAAATCCGCAATATGATTCCGGAGACCGACGATGTACATGAGATCCTGGAGCACGTCCAGATTACCAATAAGCAGGTCAAGGAATGGCTCAAGGAGATTCAGAGCGGCGAGCGCAACAAAGAGTCCGATGAGGACCGCGAAAACCGTTACTATTCGGGTATCTACCGTTACGACGGCCGTTGGCCGATCAACCGTCAGAATGACGATGCGGAGTTGTCCTTCCCGGACGACCTGCCGAAACTGGGTGCATGGATGTTGGACGAGGGCACGCGTGCGTCCTTCTTTGAGTATCTGTATGAACCCGATAAACCGGTGGTGTTGCAACAACCGTCCTGGCCGTTCGGTAAGTTACTCAAGCATCTGATTCTTGCTCCGCTCGGAGCCATCATCGTGTTCATCATCGTGGTGGCGGCTAACTTCGGCTTTACGGAACGTAAAGTGAACCCGGTACAAACGGTGCAACAGGAGTACAAAGAGCTCTACGGACGCAAGAAAGAGGGTAAGAAACTCAAGGAACAACATATGGCGGAGTTGCTGCAAGACAGCCTCGCGCGCGTAAAAGAAGATAAGGAGTTCCTCAAAGAAAACTTCATGCTCGCTGCATCCTATAAGGACGAGAACGGCGACCATCATAACTTATGGTTCCACGTACCGACCGAACAGGAGCGTGCGTTGGTATCCGAATACGACGGAGTTCAGAAATCCTGGAAGGGACTGGTAGCCATCCTGCTTATCCTGCTACCCATCGTGATCGGTGTACTGCGTGTACTGATTGCCTTCGGTAAGATCGGTGCGCAACGTAAGCAGATCAGCGATGAGAACGATGCCCGTCAGGCCGAGTACGAACATGCGATGTATATGTTCAACGAGGGCCGTCCGTCTATCGAGGATTACGTCACCTTCTGTAAACATTACCTGAGCAAAGAGAGTCCGATGTTGCCGTACACCGGTGACCCGATCAGTAAGGCACTCGAAGATAATCATATCGACGAGTTGGATATGAAGGGTAAAATCCTCTTCCTCAACTATTTCGACGATACGGACGACAACGGCAATCCTTCGCAGGAACCGCACGACATGCTCAGCCGTATCTACTACGTGATCGCAATTCCGCAGGTGGATAAGCTGACGATGCTGTATAATTTCTGGGACACGATGAGCAACGAGATCACCTCTTGCGACGCGGAGAACATCTACTACAAGAACATCCTCGGTGTAACCAAGAAGAGCGAAGGTATCGTGATCGAGAAAGTTGGTGGTACGGTTTCGACCATCGTCTTCCCGCCGCGTAACAAACCGTCGATCTGTGCTTATCAGAACGAGTTCCCGGAGTTTATCACCTATAGTAATACGCGTACGAGCGACCCGCAGGTGTTCATCGATGCGCTCAATGCGTTAGTAGCTGCACATAAATAACAAATCAACACTATTATTAACACAAATTTATTACCACTATGATTTTAATCATTCTTTTAATTCTCGCGTGGTGGTTCTTCTACAAGAAGACATACTACGTGCGTATCGAATCAGTGGGTAACGACATCCCCTCGATGGAACAACTGCTGAAGGTGGAGTTGGAAACGACTCTCCGTAATGCGATGTTTATCACCAAGAACACCCCGTTCCTCGCAGAAGGTGGCGGTTACTTCAATGCACGCAAGATTGCAAAGAAGATCACCGAAGCCGGAGGTGTAGCCAACGTTAAGTTCTTCTGGGTATGGTCCAAACCGCAAGTAGGTGTTATCAAATAATCAACGGAGTAATGAATCTTTAAAAGACTACTATTATGGCTAAGAGTAAAGATAAAAAGAAACATTTGAGCAACGCTGAGTTGCGCGAAATGGGTGCCGTTGGTTTCTCGATGGATGATGTACGCCAAGTACAAGATCAAAAGGATTCGGTTAACGCCAAGGCATACGAGTACATGGTAGAGGCGATGGCTGTCAGCGCCAACTACATGGGTGATACCATCAACGACGAAGGTGTACGTCTGGATGATGTGTATCCTACCACGTACGAAGAGACCATGAAGATGGATGAGCTGCTGGATAAGTCCGAGCTCGCTGTGAAGGATGATAACGATCAGGAATACAACAAGATGATCGAGGAGCTCCGCGGTATCGTAGGTTGGAGCCGTCGTCGTCACTTCAATTTCTCTTGGGGTATCATCCTCGGTACGATCATCACCGTCATCGCTGTGATCTACTGGGCACAAGGCGACAAGCAGACTAAGGAGCGTCGCAAAGCGCAGATGGAGCAAGTGAAGGCATGGAACATCCCGGGCGACGAGAACGGTATCGACTACAACAAGATGATGGATACCCTCGACTACTCCATGGAGTGGAAGGGCGCCGCTGAATACAAAGCATGCGAGATGAAGCTGGCTATCGATAACGTAAAATACAACGAGGAGTGGGTGGCACGCAGTTTGGCTAAAGCAGATACAGCTTCGACGAAAGAGGCTAAGAAAGAGTATATCGAGAGGTCCAAACGCTACGAGAAAGACCTGAAGAAAGCCCAGAAGAAACTGGAGGAGATCCAGGGTTGGGACCTTAAGGACGCGCAGAAAGCGGCTGTTAAACGTCAGAAACACTGGTATCGTCAGGCATCGAAAGCCGCTGCTTTCTCCTACGTGCTGATGGTATTCTTCCTGCTGCTTATTCCGCTGTATATCATTGCTAACCACAGTTGGGGTTACGTCATCACACGTACCCGTGAGGAGCAAGAGACGCTTGATAAGATTAAGAAATGGGGTTATCGTATCGCAGCCGGCTTGTTTGGTGCTGCTGCAGCTATGGAGGCTACGACCGAGTACCGCGTTCACTGGTCTGACGGTAGCAAGTCCACCGAGTATGAGACCAACTGGTTCATCGTGGCTCTTAAGGTGGCTCTGCTCATCGCTGCTCTCGTTGTTATCGCAGTCGTTTCGACCGGTATCATGCTCTATAGCACGATCGTGGGTCTGAAGCGTAACTACGATTGGAAAGCTATCTGGGCTACTATGCGTGACAAAGCCGTTGCTGCCAAAGGTGCTGCTGAGAAAGTAGCTGCTAAGGCACAGAAATAATAGGCAACGCCTATAAATGCAAAAAAGAGATCCTTGCGGGTCTCTTTTTTGTGGTGCCACCGAGAATCGAAAATTGCTCGCAATAATCGACAGAGCGTAGCGGCGGAGAACTCTAGTGAGATTCTCGCTACTTGGCACAAAAAAGAGGCCGTTAAGCCTCTTTTCGTGGTGCCACCGAGAATCGAACTAGGGACACAAGGATTTTCAGTCCTTTGCTCTACCAACTGAGCTATGGCACCCGGAAGGGGCATTTCTACCCTTTGCCTTCAAAAGCGGGTGCAAAAGTACTGCTTTTTTTTGAATTGAGCAAATTTTTTTGCATTTTTTTTGCATAAATGCGCATTTTTTTGTAATTTTGCACCAAATTTGACTGAAAAATGGAACTAAAAGTGATTGCATACGCCCGAAACGGGCATACGGATAAATTTGGTATTCCGCGGCAGAGTAGGGACGAATCTCCGATCCTCACACGCATCGTTTTTGAACCCGATTACCGGATGCCGGAAGCGTTACGTGGCATCGACGGCTACAGTCATCTTTGGCTCATCTGGGGCTTCAACACCACGGACTGGAGTCCCACCGTACGTCCCCCGCGCTTAGGTGGAAACACCCGCATGGGGGTCTTTGCAACTCGCAGTCCGTTCCGTCCTAATCCGCTGGGATTAAGCAGTGTACGACTCATCGGAATCGAAAACGGGGACTTGATTGTTAGCGGTGCGGACGTGCTCGATGGAACGCCGATATACGACATTAAGCCCTATCTTAGTTTTAGTGATTGCCACGAAGAGGCACGCAACGGATTTGCGGAAGAGAGTAAGGGGTACGGGTTACGGGTGACAGGTTATGGGGTAACGGAAAATCGGGTTCCCGGTATCCCGATACAGGACATTGAATATATCTTAAGTCAGGATCCGCGACCGGGATATCAGGATGATCCGGAGCGGGAGTATAAGATGGACTACGCGGGCTGGAAAGTGACGTTTTGTGTCCAAAATGGGACAGTTTTGATAAAAAAAATAGAAAAAACGTAAATTTTCGGTACGCGCGCTTGCTTATTTGAGAAAAAAGCAGTACCTTTGCGTGATTTTTTATCGAGGGCAGCTGTATGCCTGAGAAAAAATGACACTTTGGATTTTTGTGCAAACAAATATTAAAAACTGCTAATACAATGAAGAAATTCTTTTTAATTCTGACGGCCTTTGTGTGTGCGATGAGTCTGCAGGCCAGAACAATCTATTTAAATGCGGGTGGAAGTGCCTTGTGGGATCAAGGTGGAGCGGTGTTCTTTGTTCACTCTTGGGAAGGAACCAACACCAATGAGAAAGACCTGAAGATGAGTCTCGTGGGCGTGGGTGTGTACGGCGTGGAAGCTCCGGATGAGAACAGTAAGATTCTTTTCGTCCGTATGCCGAACGGTAGTACTGCCTTGAACTGGGCTACCATGTGGAACCAAACCAATGACCTGGTTATTCCGGAGGACAGGAACTGTTATCAGATCACCGGTTGGGGTGAAGGTGAAGGTGCGAAGAGTACCGGAGTGTGGACGACGTATGAGCCTGAACCGCTCAGTTTTTACATTGCCGGTGAAGGTCTTCCCGGTGTAACGTGGGACAACCATCTGCTCATGGAAAACAACACCATCAGCTTTACGGATCTGGCAGCCGGTACGTATAAGTTCAAAGTGACGACCGGTAACTGGGAAGGTATAATCATGGGTATCGGTTCGGTGAACCCTGTCTGCAGTACTACCAACGGCTACAGCGGTGACCAGGATGGGAATATCACCGTCCAATTGGCGGGTACGGGTAGTATCACGGTCAGCATCGTGGATGAGTTGATCTGTCTGACGATCGAAGGTGAGACCGAGGAGTTTGTCGGCGGAAACGGTGTGCCGAGTGAGTGCCGGGACGTGCTGCTGCAAGCGTTCTATTATGACTCGTACGAGGTCGATTCTACGCATATGGGTACCGAGCAGTTCGGGGATACCAAATGGAAGACCCTGCAGAAACAAGTAGGTGAGATCGGAGCATATTTTGATCTCGTTTGGTTACCGCCCAGTGCATTGGCCAGCGGTGTAGGTTATCACCCCAGACAATATTGCAACCAGAACTCGGCATGGGGTACCCGTGCGGATTTGGATAAACTGATTGCCAGTTTGCATAACAGCAATACGAAAGTGGTAGCGGATATCGTGATCAACCACTCGGAGGCTATGAGTGGATGGTGCGATATGGCGGAAGAAGATTTCGGTGCCTTTGGTAAGTTCCAACCGGACGAGACCTTTATCACCAGTAACGATGAGGTGAACTGGCCCGAAAATAACGTAGATACCTTAGCCGGTGACTGTTTCGAATACTCGAAGAACTCCCGTGCAGACGACGGACAGAACTGGGACGCTGCTCGTGACTGGGCGCATGACAACCCTGCCGTACAGGAGATGTTCAAGGCGTACTTGAAGTGGATGAAAGCGGAGATGAAGTACGACGGTTGGCGTTATGACAAGGGTGACGGTTATAACAATTGGCACATGGATAACTACAACCATGCTTCGGAACCGTATATCGCTTTTGAGGAGTATTATGACGGTAATGTGGAGACACTCAAAACCTCTGTCCGTAACGCGAATATGCATATGATGGCATTGGACTTTGCGTTGAAGTTCAACGGTATCAACCCGATCCAAGGATGGGATTACGTCGGTCGTCGCGGTTTGATCGGTAAAGATGAGACGGGTAGTGACTACTGGAAGAGACACTCGGTGACCTGGGTGGATAACCACGATATGTTCATGCGTGAAGATAATGAGTTGGAGTTCTGCGGTCGCGGTAACTCGATGAAACCGGAGATTAAGGCGCGTCTGCTGGGTGCGAATGCCTTCATCCTCTCCATGCCGGGTGTGCCCTGTATCTTCTATCCGCACTGGTATGTGTATAAAGAAGAACTCAAAGAGATGATCAACGCACGTCACTTGGCGGGTGTACACTCGGAGAGTGAGGTGAAGGACGAGTCCTGGGATTGGAACGGTACGCGTAATACGGGTTATCAGGCTACGGTGGTCGGTAAGAACGGTTGGCTGATCCTCTGCTTGGGTACCAAGACCGGTCAGGAATTTGCCGGTTACACCAAGGTAGCCAGCCTCTACAGCACCTTCAACGATAACGGTACTCCTATCAACGAGAGTTATGAGATCTGGGTGAACGCTACCGGTGAGCACGATCCGGCTCCGGGTCTGATCGTCACGCCGAGTCAGGCCTTTGAGGATTCGATCAACGGTATTGATGTAACCATCCAGGCTGTAGGCGGAAACGGTACGCCGGTGATCTACTATACGACGGACGGTTCCAACCCGACGACGGAGTCAGCGGTGTATACCGGTCCGTTGAATTTCAAAGAGACCACGACCCTCAAAGTGATGGCCGTATGTGGTAACGCTACCTCGAAAGTGCAGACCTATACTTACACCTATCGTGAGCCGCTGCAACGCGGTATCCAGGTGCGTTTCAATAAGCCTGCAAGCTGGGAGAAAGTGTATTTCTACGCTTGGAGACCCTATAAGGACGAAGAAGGTAACGACGCTTCGGAGAATATCATCGGTGCTTATCCGGGTCGCCGTATCTTCCAGGATATGGAAGGCTGGTACACCTATGAGTTCGCTGCCGACATGGATTCGGTGAACTTCTGTATCAACTCTGGTGACGACTGCGGTGGTATCAACGTACGTTCCAATGACTTGGTAACCGACTACGACGCATGCTACGGTTGGATGGCAGGTAAGGATACCGAGTCTAACCAGGAGATGTTGGAGGACTGCGAGAAGCAGTTACATCCTGCATTTGATATCTCTGTAGGTCCGGAGCCGCAGTATTTCACCGACAATGATACCATCGATGTGGTGATTAATGCGGTAGGCGAAGAAGATGCTATCATTTACTACACGACCGATGGCAGTGAACCGACTACTTCTTCCTCGTTCGGTGTCAGTCCGATCACCTTCCAGGTGACCAAGACGACCACGGTGAAGGCGTATGCCCAAAAGGATAAGACGAGAACGGCTACGAAATCGGCTACTTATACGTACAAGGCACCGCAATCCGGTCCACTGGAGGTTCGTTTCCTCAAACCCGATAACTGGGAAGACCTCTATCTGTACGCATTTACGCGTGTGAAAGTGGACGGTAAGTACAAAGATACCCCGTACTCCTTGGACGGTAAGGATCCTAAATGGCCGGGTATGAAATGGACGACCACGGAAGGCAAATGGTACAAGCATGTCATGAAGCCGGAACTCAAGGAGATCTATATCATCTTCAATATCGGTTCTAACAAAACCCAGACGCAGGATATCTACCTCACGGAGAACACCTGTTATCTGTGGAACGAGGGATGCTACAAGGCCGTGGTCGACAGAGACTGCGACGGTGAACCCGACGAGCCGTTTATCGAGGGAATTGAAATGGTTGAAAGCAAAATAAAGAATAATAATGAAACGTATAAACTTATCATCAACGGTCATCTCGTTATTGTCCACAACGGTGCTATGTACGATGTTCTTGGTCGCAAGCTCTGATGCTTGCGCCAAGACCATGTATCTGAATACAGGTGGATCTTCCCTTTGGGAAAAAGACAACGCGAACAAGTTCGCAGTATGGTATTGGCACGGGTCTAATCAGGGAGAATGGTCCACTTGGATGACCCGTGCGGAAGGTAACGTATGGCAAACATCGGTTAGTGAAGCATGTGATCATGTCATCTTCTGCCGTTTTGACAACTCTATGAGTACCCCCGATTGGGGCGATAACAAGGTGTGGAACAAATCCGCAGATTTGGAGATCTCTTCGGGACAAAACTTATATACCGTGACCGATTGGGAAAACGGTACCTGGTCCGTTTACGGCGAAGAGCCGGGTGGAGGTAAAGAACCCGTGACGCCGACCGATTATTCCACCGCCGTGCCGAGTCAGTGCGAAGACGTCATGCTGCAGGCATTCTACTGGATGAGTTTCCGCGATGACCGCGGATTCGGTAACACCAAATGGGCGACCCTGACTGGTCAGGCATCGGAGATTGGTACGTATTTTGACCTGGTGTGGCTCCCGCCTTCTCATGAACCGAAAGACGAAATGGGATACATCGCCAGTTGCTACAGTACCCAATCTACCGGTGGTACCTTTGGTAAGAGAAACGCGTTGGACGCACTTATCGCTGCTTTACATACCAACGGTGTACGCGTGATCGCAGATATCGTGATTAACCATTGCGGAAACAATAACTCCGCATGTAATTATAACTACTTGAACTTCGGTTCTTTCGGTACGTTCCAACCGGAGGAAAGCTGGATGACATCCGATGATGAGGGTGTAAGCAGACATGGTTGTTCCGGTGGTAGTAACGCCGATGACGGACAGAATACCGGATTTACCAATTATGAGGCTGCGCGTGACTGGGACCATCAGAATACGAAGGTGCAGAATATGTGCAAGGCGTATCTGAAATGGATGAAAGCAGATATCCAGTACGACGGATTCCGGTATGACTATGCCGGTGGTTTTAAGACCAGTCACATCAATGACTATAACAAGGAAGCGAAACCCTATTTCTCAGTCATGGAATACTGGTATGACAATTCAGCCAGCGTGATCAAGAACCGTATAGATGATGCCGGTAAGAACACCTTGGCATTCGATTTCCCGGGTCGTATAACGGCCTTCAAAAACGGTATCGCGAAAGGTAGTTACGACAATTGCAAGAGCGCCGGTCTGCGTGGACAGGGGTACAGCAAATATGCAGTAACGTTCATCGATAACCATGATACCTTCCAGCGTACGAACACCACTTCGGATATTTTGGATAAGACGGACGGATCGTCTATCAACAACAAGAGCGTGATTCTACAATGTAACGCCTATCTGCTGTCGATGCCGGGTGTGCCCTGCGTCTTCTATCCGCACTGGTACAAGTACAAAGCGGAGATCAAGAAGATGATCGAGGCACGTAAGAAAGCCGGTATCCATTCGGAGAGTGCTGTGACCGAAGAGTCCGGAAACGGTTATTATCGTGCAACCATCCAGGGTAAATACGGTAGCGTGAAACTGATGCTCGGTTCGGCTGCTTCGGATGCGGCTCCCGCAGGTTACACCGAAGCCATCAAGGATTCCGGTTTCGCGATGTATTATACCGGTAACAGTTCATGGGCGGTAGAGCAGGTGAACACCAACGCAAAGAGCGAAAAGTTCCTCAAGGACGGTCAACTGTTTATCCGCTGTGGAGAGAAAATATATGACGCGCAAGGACGCATCGTTAAATAAAAACAATTAATAATTTTAAACATTTATTATCATGAAAAAATTCTATTCTTTAGTGATGGCAATGACGCTGATGACTAGCTCAACGTTTGCTACAACGATTTATTGTAAGATGGCGCAAGACTGGTGGAAATCAGATGGCGCTGCTGTCGGTGCTTACGCATGGAAAGGCGATGGCGATTCCGCTGAGAAAAACGCTAATTGGCCGGGTGAGCGCATGACTCCTACCAACCAGGCGGATGTTTGGGCCGTAGATATCGATCTTACGAAGTACGAGAAGATTATCTTCACGCGTGTAAATGGTTCAGGTGATGTGGCAGATTGGGGCGCTAAGACGAAAGATCTGGTACTTCCGACAGATGGCAAGAACCTCTTTACAATTACCACTTCGACCGAAGTATGGGGTGATCCGGGCTGCGATGGCGAATGGTCTGTATTGGGTGATGAACCGGGTCCCGGTCCGCAACCGCAACCCTCAGACGCCTATGACTATTACCTGATGGGTAACATCGATGGTACAGGCGCCGGCGATATCACCACTCCGACCGACAATGAGTTGTTCGAGTGCGGTAAACTGACCTATTCCTTCCCGGGTAACGAGTTAGATGGCGGTAGAGGTTATTTCTTCGTAATGCGCTGTGACGCCGGTTCGAAAGTAGGTACCGGTTATATGGGAACGGCAGATATGCGTGATGTAACCAATGCTACACTCCTTTCGCAGGCTACCCATCAAGGACTTTTTGGTAAAATGGCAATTGTTGGTCCGGAGGTAACGTTCTATCTCTATTACGGCAACAGCGATGATGAGCTGATCCTTTCTACCGAAGAACTGGAAGGCAAGACCTTAGTCGGCAACTGCGGTGGTACCGATCCTGGAACCGAGGCTGTTGAGAACACGGTAGTGAAGACCGATGCGCGCAAGGCGATTATTGACGGTCGTTTGGTCATCATCCGCGGTGAGCAGATGTTCGACGCTACGGGTCGCGCGTTATAATATATAAGGAATATATAATATAAAGATATATATACTTAATCTAATTTATCTAAAATCGAAAATCATGAGAAAAATTCTTTCTTTACTGATGGTCTCTTTGATGGCAGTTTTCAACCTGTCGGCTAAGACGCTGTATCTGGCGCCTAACGACGGTTGGAAGTCAGACGGAGCCCGCTTCGCTGTGTATGCATTTGGCAGCGGCGACGCCTGGTATTCGATGACTGCTGTTGAAGGAGAAGACGGTTTGTATCAAGCAGCTGTCGATGACAAGTACACGACAGTCATCTTCTGCCGTATGAATGGTTCTGCAGCGGAGAACAACTGGGACAACAGGTACAATCAGACTCAAAACATGGACATTGAGGCTGACAAGAACTTGTGTAACATCTCCGGCTGGGACAATGCCGGTGCATGGGGCGTTTATACCCCTGCAGCTCCTGCTGACGAGTGGGCAGAAATTAAGTTCACAGCAGCTACAACAAAAGACACTGATGGTAAGCCGTTCAATGACAGCGTGTTTACAGCAGCAAGTAGTACATTTGCGCTTCGTATTACAGATACAAAGGGAGCGTTTGCTTCGGATGCTAACCCTGCAAGTTTCGGTTCTGTTGAGGACCGTCATGACTATACGCACCGTCTCAAAACAGGTGGTAAGAGCAGCAAAAACAGTTCTTTGAAACTTACTATCCCTGCTGATGGTCAGTTACGTATAGCTGTTCGGACCGGTAGTAATAGTGCTACCGATCGTACGCTTGTTATTAAGCAGGGTGATACACTCTACAACCAAGTAGTGGTTGAGGCTGATACGATTGTTGGTGTAACCAGCCCGCGTATTTACAAATATGTTGAGGTATACGTACATGCAGGTGAGGTGGAAGTAACCTATCCTGTCAATGGTTTGAATTTTTATGGTTTCGCTTTCAAGGAAGGTGAAATACCACCGGTAGTGAATTATGAGACGTTGAAGCTCGTACCGGGCGTATGGGACGAGGCAGATGCTAAGATGGCGGTATACGTATGGGGCGACGAAATCGAGGCAGGTTGGTCAGCATTCTTTGCCGGCGAAGGTGATACGTTGAGTGCGTTGATCAACGAGAAGGCAGATTCGATGGTACTGGTACGCTTCAATCCTGAAGTAGCAGCTCCGACCTGGGAGAACGAAAATCAGAACGTATGGAACAAGATCGATAAGATTGAGATTGACCACGAAGGTCTGGTATACACAGTAACCGACGAACAAGATCGATAAGATTGAGATTGACCACGAAGGTCTGGTATACACAGTAACCGACTGGGCAGCAGGTCAATGGGATCCGTACGTAGCACCGGAACCGCCGGTATTGGAAGACGGTTATTACCTGATTGGTTTGACCGGTTGGGATATAAATGCTCTGAACGCAAGTCTCAAACTTGAGCTCAATACCGCCGCTGCGGAAGGTGCAGAAGAGTATATGATCGGTGCTACTCTGGCAGAGGGCAATGAGTTTAAGATTGTTAGCGTGGCTAACGATGCTATCGTTACCTGGTATCCGGGAGATGGCATGCCGAATTACACGGTTGATGCTAACCATGCCGGTCAGAAGACCATTTACTTCCGTCCGGAAGGTGGCATGGAAGGCTGGCACCAAGGTTATATCTGGGTAGATTCGAATGAGACTACCTCTATGATCAACACCGAGGCAGAGAACGTAACCGTTAAACAGCTTTACAACGGTCAGGTAATCATCCGCCGCGGTGAGCGAGTTTATACGGTCATGGGACAATTGATTAAATAATCAAGCGTCTAAAATCTAAAAAATGGCGGGCAGTTGCAAAACTGCTCGCTTTTTTCTTGCACATATCAAAAAAAAGTTGTATCTTTGCAGCCGAATAGTGAAAATCGACTTAACTGATATATTATTATGAAAAAACTTGCATTATTTCTTCTGTGTTTCTTAGCACTTAGCGCAGCAGCACAAGTCTTTACTGATCCTGCTATTATCGAGAAGGGTTACGCAGGTCAGATTAAGTTTACATACGACCCAAGTTTGAGTAAAGGAAAAGCTATGGTCAATGCAACCGAGTGCTACTCTCACATGGGTTTGATAACCGCCTCTTCCAAGGATAATGGTGATTGGAAATATATCCAAAGTGGAGAGAAGGATTGGGGAACTAAAAAAGAACCCAAATGGAATAAAGTAGGTTCGAACTGGGAGTTGACCATCCCGAGTATCTATTCCTTTTTCGGCTGCCCGACGACAGAAGATATCACCGCTATCGCCATGGTGTTCCATGACGGAAACGGAAGTTCTTCGAAGGAAGGAAAGGATATTAATGGCAATAACATCCTCCTTTTCTTAGATGAAGAGAATATTCCCGTGGATATATGGGAGGGCTTTACCCCTGCAACGGTAGTGAATGAGCCGCGTCCGAGTGACGTGGTCAATGGTATCTACTACGATCCGAATGATCCGACCGTAGTAACCCTCTGTACGTACGCAGCCAACAAGACGGCAGCTGCTAAGCATGTGTTCGTTCTCGGCGATATGACCAATTGGAAACTAAGTAACGATTATCAGCTGAAGAAGGACGGTAACTATTTCTGGATCAAGCTTACCGGTCTGGAGCCCGGTAAGGAGTATCGCTTCCAATACGCTATTGAGCGTGCGGACGGTGAGCATGTACAGATATCCGATCTATTTTCGGAGAAAGTAGTGAGCCCAAATGATCAGTTAGCTCGCAAGGCGGATCCTACCCTCATCGGTTATCCGCTGAGAGGTGCGGACGGCGGTTATGTGACCGTTATTCAACCGGGTAAACCGGCTTTCCAGTGGTCTGACGCAACGCTTAACTTCAAGCGCCCGAACAAAGATAACCTGATTATCTACGAGCTCTGGGCGTATGATCATACGGGAGAGCGTACGCTGGCCGGTTTGACAGCACGTATGGAGTATTTCAAGAACTTGGGTATCAATGCGATCGAACTCATGCCGATGTGCGAGTTTGAGTATCCGGACGGTTGGGGTTACTCGCCGACGCATTATTTCGCTTCGCATAAAGCCTGCGGTTCATCGGAACAACTCAAGACCTTCATCGATGAGTGTCACAAGAACAATATCGCAGTCATCATCGATATGGTGCTGAACCATGCTACGGGTCTTAACCCGATGAATAAACTCTATCCGTTGGCGCAGAACCCGTGGTTCAATGTGACTCCTCCTCATGGCGATAACGTGTTTGAAGATTGGAACCATGATTTTGAACCCGCGCATGAGATGTTTACGCGTGTCTTCCAATACTGGCTCAAGGAGTATAAAGTGGACGGTTTCCGTCTCGACTTAAGTCATGGTTTGTGCGGTCCGACCGATGATGCAGTAGCAAACCTGAAAGACTATTACCAGAATGGTGTCAAGGCTGTCTCTCCGGATGCTTATATGATTTTGGAGCACTGGGGTAAGGATGCAGCCAGCCGCGCCGCTGCTTTGGCTAACGAAGGAATGATGCCTTGGGCTAAATATAACTACGAGTTCGCACAGGTGGCTATGGGATATACGGATAAATCCGATATTGCCGGTGCGAATAGAGACAAGTATATCTCCTATGCGGAGAGCCACGATGAAGAACGCAATTGCGCCAAAGTGAAAATGTGGGGCGCCGGCAACCTGCATAGTGACGAGGCTGCACGCGTCAGACGTGCGCCGCTGGTAGTGGGTCTGTTAACCATGTTGGACGGTCCGAAGATGCTCTATCATTACGAGGAGTTAGGCTTTGACTATTCGAAGTACCAAGACATGTATGGTCGTTGGGGTAACGATGATGAAGACGAATATAAGGCTGGCAAGAACTATGGAGTAACACCGGATATACAGGAGGCTGTGAAAATGTATCCCAAACACCGTCCGGAACTTTGGATCAGAGGCGGTGTCCGTATGGAATCCTACTGCACGATTGCGAAGATTCTTCAACTTCGTACGCGTATCATGCCGGAAGTGTTTGAGGGCAATCCTACGGATTATGCACTGAGTAGCGGTTGGGTGCGCCGTATCCAGTGGGGTAGTAAAGTGTTCGCAGCAGGAAACATGTCCGCTACCGATGTACAGACCGTCGCGTTACCATCCGGTACCTGGTATGATTATCTGGCAGGCGGTGTAGCCGCTCCGGCCAACTGTACCCTCCAACCGGGTGAGATCAAGGTATTTACCGGCTCGCAGATCGTTCCGCCGGTTATCCCGGCTTCCTATGAGTACTCGGAGGATATCGACGATATTATCTGGGAGAACACCTCTTCCGCGGCTTTCAAGATCATCCGCAACGGTCAGGTGCTCATCGTGCGCGACAACCAGATGTATGACCTGATGGGTAGAAGAGTGAAATAATGTATATCGCGATTGCCGGAAATATCGGAGCAGGAAAGACGACGCTGACCAAGATGTTAGCGAAGTACTACGGGTGGGAGCCGCGCTTTGAGAGCGTGAGCTTCAACCCCTATCTCGAAGATTATTACGGCGATATCAACCGCTGGGCGTTCTGCCTTGAGACCTATTTCCTCAAGGAGCGTTTCAAAGATATGCTGGCGGTGCAGAAAGCGACACACACCATCGTGCAGGACCGCTCGATCTTTGAAGGCGTTTATGTGTTCGTACGCAATAACTATGAACGCGGTGACCTGTCCGAACGCGATTATACGACCTTCATGGAGCTGTTCGACCTCATGAAATCGCAGATGAAAATGCCCGATATGATGATCTACCTTCGTAAATCCGTACCGGCGCTCATCGCGCAGATCCAGAAACGCGGACGGGACTATGAGCAGACCATGCAGATCGATTACCTCAAGGACCTCAATGACAAATACGAGGATTTCATCTTCCATAAGTACGAAGGTCGCGTGCTGGTGATCGAATCCGACGGAATGGACTTTGAGAATAACCCCGCTGATTTCCGCAAAGTGATTGACCGCGTCGATGCGGAGCTTTTCGGACTCTTCAGCGAGAATAATTGGTCCTTAAACATTCAATAGTAAACATTCAACATTACGAATATGCATATAGCAGTAGCAGGAAACATCGGTTGTGGTAAAACCACACTGACCAACATGTTAGCCAAACATTACGGCTGGGAACCGCGTTTCGAGAGCGTGGAGTATAACCCCTATCTGGAGGATTTCTACGGAGACATGGCTCGCTGGTCGTTCAACCTTCAGGTCTATTTCCTCAATAAGCGTTTCAAAGACGTGGTGGAGATCGGCAAGGAGAACAAGTACATCATCCAGGACCGTACCATCTACGAGGATGCACGTATTTTCGCGCCTAACCTCCACGAACAGGGCTTTATGTCCGACCGCGATTTTGAGAACTATCGCGACCTGTTTGACCTGATGATGTCGCTCGTTAAGATGCCGGACCTCCTTATCTACGTGCGCGCATCCCTGCCGACACTCGTGTCGCAGATCCAGAAACGCGGACGCGGCTACGAGCAGTCTATTCGTATGGATTACCTCCAGGGACTCAACGACAAGTATGAGAACTGGATCAAGGATTATAAAGGCAAACTGCTCATCGTGGAAGGCGATAAGATCAAGTTCGGCGATAACCCGGAGGATTTCCGTTGGGTAACCGATCGCATCGATGCCGAGCTCTTCGGTCTCTTCCCCTTTGAGTCCGATGCCCAAACCGGCAAAGAGATTTGATTCAGCATTTTCTCGACTATATTGCCATCGAGCGAAAGTACTCGCAGCGCACCGTGGAAGCTTACCACGATGATCTGCGGGACTTTTGTCGTTTTATGGGCTGGGAGATAGAGGAGTTTAACCCGGATGAGGTGACCGAGACGGATGTCAAGCTGTGGATGTTGGACATGCTGGAAAAACAACACCAATCGCCCCGGTCCGTCAAACGCAGACTCTCTGCCCTCCGATCGTTTTATAAGTTCCTGCTGCGCCAGAAGAAAGTAACCAAAGACGTTACGGCTCGTATCATCCCTCCCAAAGCCGATAAACCCCTGCCGGTTTTCTTCCGGCAGGAAGAGATGAAGGCGGAGGAACGGAATGCCGAAGATACGATACAAAACTCAGACAATAGTTACAAGGCGATTCGGGACGGCCTCATCATCGAGCTGCTCTACCAGACAGGCATGCGTCAGGCAGAGCTCTTAGGCCTCACCGATGCTGATCTGGACCTGCAGCAAGGACAGGTCCGTATCTTCGGTAAACGCCGCAAAGAACGTATCGTGCCGATCGGCCCGAAACTGATCGAACAGATCAAGGCGTATCAGGAGATTCGGGATGCCGAGATACCGGGATCCCGGGATCAAAACCAATTCTTCCCAAATTTGACAAAGTACTCCTTATATACTATCGTACGCACGCGTATGGGAGAGGTGTCGACGCTCAAGAAACATTCTCCGCACGTGCTGCGCCATACCTTCGCCACGGCGATGTTGGATAACGGAGCGGATATACGCACGATTCAGACTCTTTTGGGGCATGCGTCTCTCTCCACGACCCAGGTTTATACTCATACCACTTTTGAGCAGATAAAACGCGTTTATAACGAAACTCACCCCCGTGCAAAGCAAAATATAGATGGCAAAAACAAGAAAAATGACTAAAAAATGCATTTTTTTGCAAAAATATTTGGTCATATCAAAAAAAAGCAGTACTTTTGCACGCTTTTTCGTTCGGACAGAAAAAAACGAACGGCTGAGTAACGCCTCTATAGCTCAGTTGGTAGAGCACTAGATTTGTAATCCAGCGGTCGTTGGTTCGAGTCCGACTAGAGGCTCCAAAATGTACATTGAAATTTGGGTGTGTTCCAGAGTGGCCAAATGGGGCAGACTGTAAATCTGCTGTCTTCGACTTCGGTGGTTCGAATCCATCCGCACCCACACGATCGAGAGCTTATCTCTCGTGTTACGCGAAAGTAGCTCAGTCGATAGAGCACTAGCCTTCCAAGCTGGGGGTCGCGGGTTTGAGTCCCGTCTTTCGCTCTTATGCTGCTTTAGCTCAGTGGTACGGAAGCAGCTCTGATCGCGTTGCAAACGCGAACTCTGGTTTAGCAGAGTACACTTTAAGGTTGGTCAACGGTCAAACATTGACCGACCTTTTTAAATGAAATGAAGATAACAAACTATTTTTAGTTTATTAACGTTAATAAAAAATTAAAGAATTACTATGGCAAAAGAAAAATTTGACCGTTCGAAACCGCACGTTAACATCGGTACCATCGGTCACGTTGACCACGGAAAAACGACTCTGACCGCTGCTATTACTACTGTATTGGCTAAGAAAGGTCTGTCTGAGCAGCGTTCGTTCGATTCTATCGATAACGCTCCCGAGGAGAAAGAGCGTGGTATTACTATCAACACCGCTCACGTAGAGTATCAAACAGCTAACCGTCACTACGCACACGTAGACTGCCCGGGCCACGCTGAC
>CADCCH010000003.1 GCA_902799875.1 uncultured Bacteroidales bacterium
TAGCCCAGGTGGCGGAATTGGTAGACGCGTTGGTCTCAAACACCAATGGGAAACCGTGCCGGTTCGATCCCGGCCCTGGGTACTACGAAAGGAGGTGTAAGCAATGATTATCGTTCCTGTTAAAGAAGGTGAGAACATCGAGCGCGCGATTAAGAAATTCAAACGCAAATTCGATAAGACGGGTGTCGTTAAAGAGCTCCGTCGTCGTCAACAATTCGACAAACCGAGTGAGTTGAAGCGAGTTAAGATGGCGCATGCGAAGTATGTGCAATCATTGCACGCTCACGACGATATGTAATTCTATGTTTAGTAGAAGTACAGCCCTTTTGGGTACAGAAAGTATGACACAGCTGCAAAGCGTTCGTGTCATACTTTTTGGTATAGGCGGTGTAGGTTCCTGGTGCGCGGAAGCTCTCATCCGTACCGGGCTCACCCACCTCACTATCGTCGATGGGGATACCGTACAACCCTCTAACCTTAACCGCCAGCTGCCTGCGACCCAAGCCACCATCGGCATCCCCAAAGTGGAGGCTCTCAAAGAACGCCTGCTCTCCATCAATCCCGATGCCGACATCCTCGCCCGAAACGAGATGGTGAATGAGGAATGGCTCATGACGAATGGTTTACAGGGTTACGAATACGTTATCGATGCCATCGATGATGTACAAGCAAAAACAGACCTTATTTTATACGCGTCACGCGTGCGCGGGTGTAAGATCTTCTCTTCCATGGGCGCTGCTCTCCGTTTCGATCCTACGCAGGTCACCACCGGCGAACTCATGTCCATCAAAGGCGACGCTCTCGCCAAGGCCGTACGCACGCGCATGAAGAAACTTGACCGCTATCCCAACAAAAAAATACGTTGCGTCTATTCAACAGAACAGGCGCAACGCTGTGAGACCCGCGGGTCGTTAATGCAGGTGACAGCCGTCTTCGGCTGCACCTTGGCTTCTCTTATAATCCGAGACTTGCTTTGATAGCCGGCACGCGAGCCTCAGCTTCCGCGGTGCAACGCTCGTAGTCGGCACCTGTGAACGGCTTGCCGCTCTTGACGGGGATCTCGAAATAGAACTTGATCTTCGGCTCGGTACCGGACGGACGAACACTGACTTTTAAACCACCTTCGGTGAAGTACTGGAGTACGTTGGAGGTAGCGTTCAGCGGCATCTCAATCGGGCTCTCAACCCATTTGCCGTCCTTCAACTCTTGTTGTTTGAGCAGTTTGAAGTCCTTGATCTTAACCACTTTCTCGCCCGCAATCTCCTTCGGAGCGTTCGCGCGGTAGTCCACCATCATCTTCTGGATCTCTTCAGCACCCGTCTTACCCGGACGAACGACGTTGATCGTCGTCTCTTTCTGGAAACCGTAGTCTTCGTAGATCTTGAGCAGATAGTCGTACAGCGTCATGCCGTTATCCTTGGCGTAGGCTGCAATCTCGCAGATGAGGCAGATAGACGACGGCGAACATTTATCACGGACAGCATCGTACGGCAGGAAGCCGAAACTCTCCTCACCACCGCCGATATATTTGCGCTTGCCTTCCCACATACGGATACGGTTAGCAATCCACTTGAAGCCGGTATATTCATCGGTGAGGGTTACGCCTTGAGCATCAGCGATCTTACGGATGAGTTCGGAGGTAACGATAGTCTTCACGATATACATGTCGTCGCGCATCTTACCCAAACGCTTCATGTTATTGATGATGTAGTAGTGGTACATGATGTTGGTCTGGTTACCGTTGATGATCACCCACTCACCCTTGTCGTTACGGCAAACGATAGCGATACGGTCTGCATCCGGGTCAGAAGCGATTACGAGGTCAGCACCGAGTTTGGTACCGAGTTTCATACCGAGCGTCATCGCCTCAGCGTTCTCCGGATTCGGGGAAACGACGGTCGGGAAATTACCGTCGATGACCATCTGCTCGGGTACTACGTGGATATTCTGGAATCCCCAACTGCGGAGACACATCGGAACGATCTGACGACCGGCTCCGTGCATCGGGGTATAGACGATGTTGAGGTCTTTCTGACGCAGGATGGAGTCCTGATCAATCATGACAGACTTGACCGCCATCATGTAGTCGTAGTCCATTTCGCCGCCGATGATCTCGATGAGGTCTTTGTTCGCTTCCCATTTGACATCTGCGAGGGTCACTTTGTTCACCTCGTCGATGATACCCTGATCATGCGGCTGGAGCACCTGCGAGCCGTCCTCCCAATATGCTTTGTAACCGTTATACTCCTTCGGGTTGTGACTAGCGGTAACGTTCACACCACCCTGACATTTGAGGTGACGGATTGCAAAACTTACCTCCGGCGTTGGACGCAGGCTCTCAAACAGATACACCTTGATGCCGTTCGCGGAGAAAATGTTAGCCACAGTCTCTGCAAACAGACGACCATTGTTACGGCAGTCGTGACCAACCACTACGGCTACGCGGCCGTCCTGTACATGGTCGAAACCACCCTCTTTCTGCACCTTCAGCATGTAGTTGGCATAACCCTGGGTAGCCATGGCTACGATGTACTTGTTCATACGGTTCGTACCCGGGCCCATGATACCGCGCAGACCGCCGGTACCGAACTCGAGTGTGCGATAGAAGGCATCGATGAGTTCTGTCTTGTCTTCCGCCTCCATCATCGCTTTCACTTGTGCGCGGGTCTCCGCATCAAAAGGCTCCTTGGTCCATACCTCAGCAACCTCCATTACTTTTTTCAATTCTTCGTTCATAATGGTAAAATTTAAGAGTTAAACTATTCTTTGACTTTATATATTGCATCTAAGTTTCGTACAAAACCGTCAAAATCCAGACCATAACCGATCACAAACTCCTCACTAATCTCATGCCCCACATAGTCCGGTTTTGCATCTTCGTACTCTAACTTCTCCGGTTTGAACAACATCGTTGCCGTCTTGATGGATGCAGCACCCTCACCACGCAAATGCGCCTTCAACTGATGAATCGTCAGACCGGTATCTACGATATCTTCCACAATAATCACATCGCGGTTCTCTACCACTTGCTGCAGGGGTACAATGAACTGCAACTGTCCTGTCGTCTGCATGCCGTAATACGAACTGACACGGATAAACGTCTCTTCACAACGCACATCCTTCAGCGCACGAATCAGGTCTGCCGCAAAGACAAAAGCACCGTTTAGTACAATCACAAACAGCGGTTCTTTATCTTTATAGTCCGCACTGATCCGGTCCGCTACTTGCTGCACATCCTTCGCTATCTGCTCCGGCGTCAGCCATTCTTCAAAATGATAACCTTGTTCGTCAATACTTCTCATACGTCGTAGTTTTGAAAAAGAAAATCATTATACGGATAACGCTTTACGTGTATCGCTTTGATACGATCATATAGCAACGCACGCAACGCGTCAATATTATCTTTGTTTTTCGCCGAGATGAAGATACAATCCTCACCTAACCGCGCCATCCACGTCTTTTGGAGATCCTCCAAAGACAAGTTCTCCCGCAGTACCGGCGTTAAGTCATCCTCTTCCTTCGGTATATATGTAAAATTGTCTATCTTATTAAAGATTACGATCGTCGGTTTATCCTTTTTGCAGATATCGGCAATCGTCTGCTGTACCACTTCGTACTGCTCCTCAAAATTCGGATGGCTGATATCTACCACATGCACCAACAAATCTGCTTCACGCACCTCGTCCAAGGTCGATTTGAACGACTCGACCAGATGATGCGGTAACTTCCGGATAAACCCAACCGTATCGCTCAGCAGGAACGGCAGGTTCTCGATGGTCACTTTCCGTACTGTCGTATCGAGCGTTGCAAATAGTTTGTTCTCCGCAAACACCTCCGATTTAGATAGTAGATTCATCAGCGTCGATTTGCCAACATTGGTATATCCTACCAATGCCACGCGCACCATCTTTCCGCGGTGCTGACGCTGGGTCGCCATCTGTTTGTCGATTGTCTTAAGTTGTTCACGCAACAAGGCGATACGCTGTCCGATCACCCGCTTATCCGCCTCTATCTGTGTTTCACCCATACCACGGTTGGTGCCACCACCGCCGCGCTGACGGTCCAAGTGGCTCCACATACGCGTCAAACGAGGTAACATATATTGCAGATGCGCCATCTCAACCTGGGTCTTGGCATAAGAGGTTTGTGCACGTTGTAAGAAAATCTCAAGGATGAGTATCGTTCGGTCAATCACACGCACATCCGGTTGTCCCTTATGATTGAGCGCTTTCTCAATATTGCGTATCTGACGCGGACTCAACTCATCATCGAAAATAACCACATCGATCGGATGATGTTCCCGGATATATTGGTCTATCTCGTCCAACTTCCCTTCTCCGACGTACGTTGCCGTATTCGGTTGATCGAGCCGTTGCGTGAACCGCTTCACCGGCACTATACCATGGGTGTCAGCCAAAAAAGCCAACTCATCCAGGTATTCTTTTGTCCTATCTTCCGGCTGGTTAGGCGTTATCAAACCCACCAACACCGCATGCTCTATGTACGGTTTTACCTCTATCATGCAATTTTGCTCGCAAAATTACAAAAAAAAAATGACATACACAAATGTATATGCCACTTTTTTGTTTTTTTCGTAAAATTACTTACGAATTCCGAGTTCTTTGATGATAGCACGGTAACGCTCGATGTCTTTTGCCTTCAAGTAATCCAGCATACGACGACGCTTACCTACCAGTGCGGTCAACGCGCGCTCTGTACCAAAGTCCTTACGGTTCTCTTTCAGGTGCTCGGTCAGGTGGTTGATACGGAAAGTAAACAAAGCGATTTGGCTCTCTGCGGAACCGGTGTTCTTAGCGTCATTGCCGTACTTAGCAAACAACTCAGCTTTTTTCTCAGAAGTTAAATACATTTTCTCTTCTTTTTAATGTTAAACAATGTCGGCTAAAGCAGCATCGCGAGGATCACAACTTCGCCGGATTTAGCGCTTTCTCTCAAAAGCGGCTGCAAAAGTACTGCTTTTTTCTGATATACGCAAATATTTTGCTATTTTTTTGCAAAATTATTTAATTTTGTAAACAACAGATGCCCATCTACTGTCTCAAAACGTTCCGGTAAGTCTACTTCCGGTGCCTTCACCCCGTCACCTATTTTCAATTCGGGTGCCACCTCTACATGTATCTCATCCCACAAGTCCGTTGAAAGAATATGGTTCAAAAGTGTTGTACCGCCTTCCACCAAAATGGAGTGGATATTGCGCTTCGCCAGGTCCTCCAATATATACGGCCAATCGGTACGTTCGCGATACACAATTGTCTCGGATCCATCGGAGAAAATCCGTGCATCAGCGGGTATTCTATTGTGCCTGTCAATCGTCACTCGAATGGGGTTTCTACCTTCCCAATGCGTATTCAACAATCGCGGATTATCCAATAGCACCGTGTTCGTGCCTACCATGATCGCCATATTTTCTGCCCGCATGCGATGTACAATCGCTTTTGTGGAAGGTGTAGATATTTTCAGCGGCGAACCGCTTGTACGTTTGATATCGATAAATCCGTCAGCCGTCTGTGCCCATTTGAGGATGACGTACGGTCGATGTTTCTCATGCAGACAAAGGAAACGTTTGTTCAGTTCGCGACATTCCTGCTCCAACACGCCGACTATCACTTCTATCCCGGCATCGCGCAGCATTTGTACGCCATTTCCGGCTACCAAAGGATTCGGATCCAACATCCCGACAACTACGCGGCCTACTCCTTTCTCTATAATCAGTTTGGCACAAGGTGGGGTTTTTCCGTAATGCGAGCAGGGTTCGAGAGAAACAAAAAGGGTACAGTCTTTCAGATTCGTAATCTCGTGATTTCGTGATCTCGTGATCTCCCAATTCCGAAAACAGTTCACCTCCGCATGACCTTCCCCATACCGTTCATGCCATCCCTCGGCAAGAATCGCACCGTTCGCATCCGCCAGTACGGCACCCACCATCGGATTAGGCGCTACATAATACTCTCCACGACGAGCAATTTCGATGCAATGTGCAATATAATTTGCGTATTCCATATTTTTTTTGTAATTTTGCAGCGTGAAACAACTGATCAACCATATTAGCTCCCTCTTGGAGGCCGCATATCCGCCGAACGAAGCACAAGCTTTGGCTTGGTGGATTGTGGAAGAAGAAACCGGCCTTTCCCGTTCCCAACTGCTTTGCGGCTGCAAAGATACTGCTTTTTCTTCACATATGCAAACAATTGTGGATCGATTATTGCATTTTGAGCCGATTCAGTATATTTTCGGGCATACTTTGTGGTGCGGACTCGACCTCAAACTCACTCCTGCCACCCTCATTCCCCGTCCTGAAACGGCGGAGTTAGTAGAGAAAGTGGAAAGAGGAAAGTGGAAAGAGGAAAATTTAAAAGTCTTAGATATAGGAACTGGTTCAGGTTGTATTGCGATTGCATTAAAGATAACCCATCCGGAATGGCAGGTGACCGGAATAGATATTTCGGAAGAAACAATAGCGATAGCCAAAGAGAATGCAAAACGAAACGGAGTAGAGGTAACGTTCCTGCAAAAAGATATTTTCTCCGATTTTAACAGAAATTTTGACATTGTTGTTTCGAATCCTCCATACATCTGTGAGCGAGAAAAAAAGGATATGCGGAAAAATGTGTTGAATTACGAACCGGCTTCCGCACTCTTTGTGCCGGACAACGATCCGCTCCTTTTCTATCGTCGTATTGCAGAATTGAAATTAGGCAAATACCTCTTTTTCGAAATCAATGAAGCCTATCCGGCCGAGATGGAAGTTTTGCTCCGCAAGAACGGTTATACTGATATTCAAATAACGAATGATATCTATGGTAAACCACGAATTATCGAAGCGAGAATGGCTTGACAAATGCGAGGCGTACTGCGCGAAATCCGAGCACTGTGCAGCAGACGTTCGTCGTAAGTTGTATGAGTGGGGTGCGCCCGCGGATTTTTCCGATGGAATCGTAGAAAGTCTCTATTCTAACGATTTCCTCAACGATGCGCGGTTCTGTCACGCGTACGTCCATGATAAAGTGGAATATCAAAGTTGGGGGCGGATAAAGATTCAAGCCGGACTCCGTGCCCTTGATCTACCTGAATCCGAAATCCGCAAAAGTCTCGATGAGATCGACGAAAATCAATATCAAAAGAACTTAATAGCACTAATCAAACAGCGCGAGAAAGATCCGGAAGAAAAGCTCCTTCGCTTCCTCGCCCAAAGAGGTTTTACATTCGAAGAAATAAAGAAAATATGCAATTGTCACAACGAGTACAAGAGATAGCGTCATCACAGAGTCTGGTGATGGCAGAACGGAGCCGGGTGATGCGCGCCAACGGTATTGACGTGATCAGTATGTCATTAGGCGAACCGGATATGGACACTCCGGAACACATACGCTGTGCGGCGCAGGAAGCCATTGAAAGCGGATGGTCTCATTACGGTCCGGTAGCAGGTATTCCCTCTCTGAGGGAAGCGATTGCCAAGTCACAAAACGACGCATCAGGAACAGGAAGCATCCGCTTTGAAGCAGCAGACGTCATCGTGTCCGTGGGTGCCAAGATGGCCATCTACAATGCCATCCAGACGGTCATCAACCCGGGCGATGAAGTGATCATCCCGATGCCGGCATGGGTGAGTTACAGCGAGATGGTCAAATTGGCAGGTGGTCAAGTGGTACCCGTCAAGACGAAGATGGAAACCGATTACTGTCTCACGCCGGAACAATTACGTAGTGCGCTGACCGACAAGACACGCATGCTTATTCTCTGTTCGCCCAACAACCCGACGGGTTCCGTTTATTCACAGGAACAGTTGGCGGCATTGGTCTCCGTATTACATGACTATCCGGAGGTAACGATCTTGTCGGATGAGGTATACGCGGCGTTAGTGTATGAAGGACAAGCCCTTTCGTTGGCGGCTTTTGAGGAATTAGCAGACCGACTCATTGTGATCAATGGTGTGAGCAAAGCGTACGCCATGACCGGCTACCGTATCGGGTGGTTACTATCCAAGAACCGTGCGTTCATCGCGGCTTGTACCCGGTTGCAGGGACAGCAACTGACCTGCGCGACGATGGTGGCACAGAAAGCCGCTGAGGCAGCACTGACCGGACCACAGGAATGCGTGGAAGCGATGCGAAAGGTGTTTGCAGAGCGACGCGAACTGATTTGCCGTTTGGCGGCAGATATCCCCGGCTGGCAGTTCAAACAACCCAAAGGGGCATTCTATCTCTTCCCCGACGTGAGTGCCATCGGAACAGGTGACGAGGTAGCAGAACAACTGCTCGAGCAGGCCCATGTGGCTGTTGTCTCCGGCTCTGCGTTCGGTTGCCCGGAGTGTATCCGATTGTCCTACGCCATCAGCGCCGAACAGATCCGTGAAGCTATGCGTCGCATACGTGAACAACAAAAAAAACGCCTTTAGGCTTGCACATGTCAAAAAAAAGCAGTACCTTTGCAGCCGCAAAGGTTTTTAAGGCGTATGAATATCGTTAAAACACCCATTGAGGGATTATTGGTTATCGAGCCGCATGTGTACAAAGATGCACGGGGTTATTTCGTGGAAACGTACAATGAACAGCGGTACAAAGAGGCAGGGATTGATGCGCAGTTCGTGCAGGACAATCAATCGTGTTCGAGTTACGGCGTTGTGCGGGGTCTGCATTTCCAGAGACCGCCTTATACGCAAGCCAAATTAGTATGCTGCACCGTCGGACGCGTACTGGATGTAGCGGTCGATCTGCGCAAAGACAGTCCTACGTACGGAAAGTGGTTTAGCGTAGAATTGAGCGGAGACAATAAGCGACAGTTCTATATCCCGCGAGGTTTTGCACACGGTTTCTCGGTGCTGAGCGAGAGTGCTATCTTCACCTATAAGTGCGACAACCTTTATCATCCGGAGGCGGACGGTGGAATTCTGCTCAACGATCCGGATCTGGCTATCGATTGGCAAGTGCCTGAAGAACTGCGTGTTATCAGCGACAAAGACACCAAACATCCTTTGTTGAAAGACTTAGACAATCCTTTCTGATATGAATATTCTTATTACAGGCGCCAACGGTCAGTTGGGCAATGAGATGCGCATATTGAGTGCGTCGTATCCCAAGCACACCTACTTCTTTACGGACATTGCTGAGTTGGACATCACCGACAAAGCGGCAGTATCCGCTTTCGTGGAAGCAAATGCGATTGAGTTGATTGTCAACTGTGCGGCGTACACAAACGTCGATAAAGCCGAAGAAGATGAGGCGACGGCTATGAAGATCAATGCCGATGCCGTAGCTATATTAGGTAGTCAAGGGGTGAAGGTCATTCATGTGAGCACCGATTACGTCTTCTCGGGTGACGAGCATGTACCGTGTAAGGAGTCCGATCCGGTGGCTCCGCGTACTGCGTACGGTCGCACGAAATACGAAGGAGAGAAACGCCTCTTAGCCGTTTGTCCGGAGGCGGTGATCTTACGCACTGCATGGTTGTACTCGGAGTTCGGTAATAATTTCGTGAAGACCATGATCAAGTTAGGTAAAGAGAAAGAGACATTGGGCGTTGTATTCGACCAGATAGGCACGCCGACCTATGCAGCCGATCTGGCACAAGCCATCTTCACTGTAATCGAATGCCCCATGTGGCATCCCGGTATCTACCATTTTACCAACGAAGGTGTTTGCTCATGGTTCGACTTTACCGTTGCTATCCATGCGTTAGCAGACATCAAAACGTGTCAAGTTCGCCCGATTTTATCGGAAGAATATGCATATAAGACGCCCCGGCCGCACTATAGCGTACTGGATAAATCAAAGTTCAAAAAGACGTTCAACGTGGAAATACCCTATTGGTTAGACGGGCTCAAAAGGTGTATGAAGAAATTATAAAAATTTGACTTGCTAGTTCAATGGATAGAACAGGGCTCTCCTAAAGCTCAGATCCGGGTTCGATTCCCGGGCGAGTCACAAGATAATGAAAGAAGTTTTAGATTTTCTAAGAGAGTTGTCGGTGAACAATAATCGGGAGTGGTTTGCCGAGCACAAGGATTGGTACCAACGTGCCTATGCCCAATTCGTGGATTTCAGCGAACAGTATATCCGTCGCCTGTCGGAGATTGACCCGGCGCTGGCGGTGCTCCAACCAAAGGACTGCATCTGGCGTATCTACCGCGACGTACGGTTCTCCAAAAACAAAGATCCATACAAAAACTGGTTCGGTTGTTTTCCTGCGATCGGTGCACCGGGTCAACCGAAGACCTGGGGGCGCAAATCCCTTCGCGGCGGGTATTACATGCATTTTCAACCCGGACAGTGTATGTTTGCCGGAGGTATATGGGAACCGAGTAAGGAGTTACTGACGGCATTGCGCAAGGAGATAGAGGCCAACTACGAAGAGGTGGAAGCGATCATGGCTAGTCCGGAGTGGCAGAAATATTTCCAACAGGATTTTGATTCCTATTGGGGAGTACTGAAGAAAGTACCGGCAGGTTTTGATCCGGAATTTATCCATGCCGATTGGTTGAAACATAAGGATTTTACTTTCTCCACTCCCCTTACGGACGCACAGGTCTGCGCACCGGATTTTCTCGATGAAATCGTGGAGATTGCAAAAGCAGCCAAGCCGATGAATGATTTTTTGAATTATACCTTTGAAGAGTATGGCGAATTCCCCGACAGGTGCTAAACCTATATTACCTGCCCTTGCGGTGGATGCAGCATGCAGCGGTAATCCGGGCGTGATGGAGTTCCGCGGTGTCATTGCTGATACCGGAACCGAAGTCTTCCACCGCGGACCGTTCAAGCAGGGCACGAACAATATCGGTGAGTTTCTGGCTCTCGTACTCGGGCTCGCGTATATTAAGAAATACAATCTCAATTGGGTTATCTACACGGATAGCGTGACTGCGCTCGCATGGGTGCGCGCCAAACGATGCAAGACCAAGATGGAATGGACGATGGAGAGTCAGGACCTTTTTATGATGGTTCGCAAGGCGGAGATGTGGCTCCATGATAACACGTGGACGACACCCATCTATAAGTGGGATACCAAGGCGTGGGGGGAAATTCCTGCCGATTTTGGCCGAAAATGACAAAAAAAGATTGCAAAATTTAATTTTTTATACGAATTATTTTCGTATATAAAAAAAATATAGTAATTTTGTGGTCGCAATTTAAAACACATTTTATACACAAATAACTTAAATTATTTCACAATTATGACAAAAGTAGCAATTAACGGCTTTGGCCGTATTGGTCGTCTGGCTTTCCGTCAGATGTTCGAAGCTGAGGGTTATGAGGTAGTTGCAATCAACGACTTGACCAGCCCGAAGATGTTGGCTCACCTTCTGAAATATGACACCGCTCAAGGTGGTTTCGCAGGAAAATTCGGTGAGGGCAAGCACACTGTAGCTTACAAAGACGCTCAACTCGCTGAGGATGGCAAGACCGTTCTCGTTCCGGGTTCGATCATCGTTGACGGCAAGCAGCAAAGCGAAAGCTGAGGCTCATATCCAGGCAGGTGCAAAGAAAGTTGTTATCTCCGCTCCGGCAGGTAACGATCTTCCGACCATCGTTTACAACGTTAACCACAAGACCCTGACTCCGGCAGATAAAGTTATCTCCGCAGCTTCTTGTACGACCAACTGTCTCGCTCCGATGGCAGCTGCTCTGCACAAATACGCTCCGATCCAGAGCGGTATCATGAGTACGATCCACGCTTACACGGGTGACCAGATGATTCTCGACGGTCCGCAACGTAAGGGTGACCTCCGTCGTAGCCGTGCAGGTGCACAAAACATCGTTCCGAACAGCACCGGTGCTGCTAAGGCTATCGGTCTCGTTATTCCTGAGCTGAACGGTAAGTTGATCGGTAGCGCACAGCGCGTTCCGACTCCGACCGGATCGACCACTATCCTGGTTGCAGTTGTTAAGGGTAAAGACATCACCAAAGAGGGTATCAACGCTGCTATGAAGGCTGCTGCTACCGAGAGCTTCGGTTACACCGAGGATGAGATCGTATCGAGCGATGTTATCGGTATGAAGTTCGGTTCGCTCTTCGATGCTACCCAGACCATGGTTGCTAAGATCGACGAGGATACCTATCAGGTACAGGTTGTTAGCTGGTACGACAACGAGAACAGTTACACCAGCCAGATGGTTCGTACGATCAAGTACTTGGCAGAGCTCAAGTAAGTCGTGCCCTTGTGGCTAAGACGTACGGAGCGAGAGCTCCACTAATTAACCAATTTGGTTAATAAAAATAGACGTCCAAACGGGCGTCTATTTTTTTGTTGGTTAGAATAACATTCCTATCTGATAAACGAGGAAGGAGATGAGCCAGGCAAGGGCGAGGCTGTGGAAGACCGTGAACCATGCCCATCCTTTGCCGGCTTCGCGATGCAAGGTGGCGATAGTTGCCACACATGGGAAATAGAGCAGCACGAAGAGCATGAAACTGAACGCAGTCAGCGGCGTAAAGCCTGCGGCACTAATGTCTCCGCCATAGAGGATGGCCAGCGTCGAAACGATCGCTTCCTTAGCCGGCAGACCAGTCAACAGACAGACGGACATCTTCCAGTCAAAGCCTAAAGGCTCCAAGAGCGGGGAGACGAATTGACCGATCGAAGCCAAGTATGAATGTTCGAGGTCGTTCAAGTCCTGCGTCGGGAAATACTCCAGTGCCCAGATGATGATAGATGCCCAGAGGATGACTGTACATATCTTCTGCAGGTAGTCCGCCACGCGCTCCCATATATGCGCCGCTGTATTTCGTGCTTTAGGTAAACGGAACTCCGGCAACTCATTGACCGTATCGTCATTATCCTGACGGAACCATTTCGTCCGTTTCATGATGATTGCAAACAAGACCGACAAACAGATACCGATCGCGTACAGAGAGATCATCACGAGAGCTTTGTAGCGCTCGAAGAATGTATCCACAAACAGCATATAGACCGGCAGACGGGCGGAACAGGACATAAACGGCACCATGAGCATCGTCAACACCCGGTCTTTGGGATTCTGAATATCGCGCGCCGCCATGATGGCCGGTACGTTGCAACCAAAACCCATCAGCATCGGAATGAAACTACGTCCGTGCAGTCCGACGCGGTGCATGATCGTATCCATAATGAACGCTTCACGTGCCATGTATCCCGAGTCTTCCATCAAACTGATAAAGAAGAACAAGATGATGATATTCGGCAGGAACGCTAACACGGCACCGACGCCGGCTAACACGCCATCGATGAGTAGCGATGAAAACCACCCTTCATCCATTAACCCTTTCATCCATTCACCCATTAATCCGACCCCTTCTTCGATCCATGCTTGCGGGTACGCGCCTAAGGTGAAGGTACACAAGAACACCAGGTACAGCACCGCCATCATGATCGGGAAACCCAACCAGGGATTGGTCAGTACCTTATCGATCTTCTCCAGGCGTGTCTGATGCTTATCGTCCTTCGCGTGCGTGAGCGTCTCCGTTAATATACCGTGCACGTACGCGCGATAGGTGTCCTCATCGCCCTCCTGATCACGAAGGTGATAAATCGGGTGCGCGGTAGAAGCCGGTCGTGCTGCTACTTCACGGAGGATAGACAGACAGTTCGGCAAACCGTAGTTCTTTCGAACCGAGACGCGACAGGTCGGTACACCGATCAGTTGTTCCAGTTTAGGAATGTTCAGCGAGTGGTCGGTCTGCAGCAAGAGGTCATATCGTCCGATAGCGAGGACGATCTTCTGTTGCTCATCGATGATATGCGGTGTGAGCAACAGGGACTCTTCCAGACGCGTCGAGTCTACTACCTGCAGCACTACATCGAAAGCATGGCCGTGCAACTCATCGGGATGATGTACCTCAGTGAACTGCATCGTGTCGCCTGCCAAGCCCTGAAGGGCTTGACTCAACGAACTCTTACCGCTCTGGGCTAATCCTATGACACCAATCTTAATCACGCTGCAAAATTACTGCTTTTTGGCGACATACACAATCCCCAATAGTAGGGATTTTAGGCTACGTTAAACTGACTTCCTCCGATGAATTCACGCAAAATAGAGGTTCTGGGGATATACGATGCCTCCAGTCCCTCAAAGAAACTGAGGTAAAAAAGTAACTTCTCTGCCACCTCGTACTCCTTGGAGGAAGCCGGAACGGTCTGCAGTGCAGTCTCCACGGCATAACGGATAGCCGGTAACTCATAGAGCATGGAGGTATCGAACTGCGCATCCGCCTGATCGCGGAAGGGTTCAATCCATTTCTCTTCTCCTTCCCGTACATCGGCCCAGCCGGCGATGGTTTGCTGCGGCGTCTTACCGCGTGTACGATAATCGCGACTTATACGACGCAGCAGACGGTGCACATAGGTCGGAATCCAGGTCTCGCCATCCAAGGAAACCGGACTCATCGGAGCAGCAAAGATCTTGTATTTGTACACATCATCCAGATGGTGGGTTAAGATCGGATTGAGGGCATGAATACCTTCCATCACCAGGACCGCCTCGTTCTCAAGGGCAAGGGTCTCACCCGGATACTCCCGTACTTCTTCGGCAAAATTGAAGGTAGGCAACGCGATCTCTTTACCTGCCACCAGTGCTTTGAGGTCCAGTTCCAGTTGATCCAGATCGATGGCATAGACAGACTCATAATCTTTCGTTCCGTCCGGTTTGAGGGGCGTGAGTGTACCATTCAGATACCAATTATCGAGGGACAAAGCCACGGGTTGTTTGCCTTGCGCAAGCAATTCCAGACATAACTTATGACTCGTACTGGTTTTACCACTCGAACTCGGACCGGCAATCAGCACAACCCGTACGTCCCGTTCACAGATCTCACGGGTGATTCGCGCCAACTGCTCGGCATGGTAATTCTCTCCCTCGGCCACCAATTCTTTGGCATGCCCGGACTCAATCATCTCATTGATGTACGCCACACGGCGTTTTTCTTCTGCTATCATATCGGATCTATATCAATTATCAGTTTGGTATTTTTATTCGATTTCATCGAGAAAATATGTTCTATTCCTTCGCGTAAACGCCGCTTGGCCTCTGCCATGTTCGCCGTACTCTCTATACGGATGGTCAATTCCCGGATGGAATATGCTTGTACGCGTTCGACGGAAGGGATGATGACGCCGGAGACGCGATGGGCAAAGATACGTTGGAGGTAAGTCTGCAAGTCCGTCGCCACCCGATGTACGCGTACTCCGTTATGGTCCTTCAGTTGCAAGCGTATCACCCGATAGAAAGGCGGATAGTTAAAGAGCTGACGTTCGGCTATCTGGTGGTCGTACAGGGCTTGATAGTCATGGCGTTGTACCATACTGAGGACGATATTATCAGGATCAAAAGTCTGAATCCACACTTCGCCTTTGGTGCCTTTACGTCCTGCCCGACCGGCTACCTGTTCAAGCATCTGATAGGCGCGCTCGTACGCCCTGAAATCGGGTTGGTTAAAGAGCGGATCGGCGTTGAGGACTGCTACCAGACGTACGTCATCGAAATGCAAGCCTTTCGTCACCATCTGGGTGCCGACGAGTATATCGCACTCATGGTTGGCAAAGGCATTGATGATATCCTGGTAAGCAGAGCGGCTTCGGGTCGTATCCAAGTCCATCCGCAGTACACGTGCTTCGGGGAAGAGGGTCTGTATCTCATCTTCAATACGCTCGGTTCCGAAACCGATGGCTTTGAGTTCACCCCCGCATTGCGGACAAACAGCCGGAATAGGCGCATGGTAGCCGCAGTAATGGCATCGTAACTCATGATCGCGCATGTGCAGAGTCATCGGCACGTCGCATTGGACGCAACGCGGCGGCTGACCGCAACTTACACACTGCAGTTGAGGAGCATACCCTCGACGATTCTGGAAGAGGATGACCTGTTTGTGATCTGTCAGACACTGACGAATACGTTCCACGAGCGGGTCCGAGAAATGCCCGTACATCTCCTTGCGTTCATACTGCCGTTTGAGGTCAATGAGTTGAATATCCGGTAACTCGACGCCACCGAAACGTTCGGCGAGGCGCACCAGTCCGTACACGCCTTTGTTAGCCAGATAGTACGATTCCAACGAAGGCGTCGCTGTACCCAAAAGCACCTTCGCTTGATGGGTCTGCGCCAGCATGATCGCCGCCGCACGGGCATGGTAACGGGGATTCGGTTCGGCTTGTTTGTAACTCGGTTCATGTTCCTCATCCACGATGACGAGTCCAATGTTCGGTATAGGCAAAAAGACCGCACTGCGTGCTCCGATGACCACAAAATTATTTGTAATTTGTGATTGGTGATTGGTGATTTGCAGATATCGTTCTTCGCGCTCCGCATCGGTGAAACGACTGTGATAGACGATGAGTTGATCTCCGAAGATACGCTGCAGACGGGAAGTCAGTTGGGTGGTTAAGGCGATCTCCGGTACCAGATAGAGTACGTTCTTACCCGCCACCAGTTGTTGGGAGATCAGATGGATATACAGATCGGTCTTACCGCTGGATGTTACACCGTGCAAGAGAACGATATCCTTGCCTTGAGACCAAAAAGTCTCGATTTCATCGGCAGCTTTCGTCTGGGCATCCGATAAGTCGTGCATCGGTTCGATCGTGCCGGTGTAAGGGGCTATATGGGTGCGCCGACGTTTGGGCGGGTCCATCAGACGTTTGTCCAGACCATTCGGCAGCGCCGCAGCCATCACTTCTCCCAGCGTACACATGTAATAGCTGCTCATCCATTGCCATAAGGCCAATTGCTCCGGGGTTACCACCGGTGCAGTCTCGCTGACCGACAGGATGGGTTTGATCTTGGCAAGGAACGCCTCTTCGATGGGTTCCGTATGTTCCCGCAAGACGATACCGCGCACCTCTTTTTTCATCAAGGGCACAACGACCCGCGTACCCGGGGCGGGTAGAGAAAGTTCATCCGGAACACTATAGGTATAGCAGTCCCGGATGGCTAAAGGTAATATGACATCAACAAGCCTCACTCGCCAAGGCCTTGTTATAACACTCGCGGCAGAGCGGTTCGTAACTGTCGGTCTCACCGAGCAGCACGCGTTTGTCGGAAGCTACGAGACGGTGGCTCACGTAAGCCAAGTCACCGCAGTGTACGCAGATTGCGTGGGTCTTATAGACATCGTCGGCGATGGCCATGAGGGCCGGCATGGGGCCGAAAGGAACACCCTTGAAGTCCATATCCAGACCGGCACAGATGACGCGTATACCGCGGTCGGCTAACTGTTTGCAGACATCGACAATACCCATATCGAAGAACTGTGCCTCGTCGATACCTACCACATCGATATCATCGACCATGAGCAGGATATTCTGACTGCTATCCACCGGTGTGGACTGAATCACATTGCGGTCATGGGATACGACATCCTCATCGCTGTAACGCACGTCGATGGCCGGTTTGTAGATCTCTACACGGAGTTTGGCAAATTTCGCACGTTTCATACGACGGATGAGCTCTTCGGTTTTACCGGAGAACATAGATCCGCAAACTACTTCGATGGACCCTTTCCGTAAACTCGGTCCTTTGGTGTCTCGTTCTGAAAACATATCTTAATCTAATTTAATATCTTGGGCATTCATCTGGAGGGTCGTACGACCGCGGTAGGTATTTTCCTCCAGATAGAAACAAACGTCGATGGGATTGCCGTTCTGCAGATGAGTCGCTTTGTCTCCCTGTCCGAACGCGATTCCATCCATGGCAACGACACGGTCCGTCAGATCCAGATGCAGATGGCGTCCGTCACTCACAGCTCGCGAATTGCGGTTGTTGATCAGGTGACGACAGAGGAAGAGCGGACGTTCGTTCCCCGGACCGAAAGGCTCGAGGCATTGGAGAATCTTGTACATCTTCCAGTTCATATCGCTCAACTCCACTTCGGCTTCGATATCCAATGTCGGACGTTGTTGTTCGGGTGTGATATGGGCGGCCACGTATTCTTCGAATCGCCGTTGGAACTCCGGCAGGTCCTTACGGTGCATACTCAGACCGGCAGCGAACTTATGTCCTCCGAAGTTGGTCAACAGATCCCGACAGGAGTCGATGGCGGTGTAGATATCGAAATCGCTGACCGAACGGGCACTTCCGCTGATGATATCATCCTCTCCGGCGGTCAACACGATCGTCGGACGGTAATAAGTCTCTGTGAGTCGACTGGCCGCGATACCTACGACACCCTTATGCCATTCGGGCGAGAAGACCACGGTGGTGAATTTAGCCGAATTCATCGGATCTTTTGCCAGTTGCTCGAGTGCTTCGTCGGTCGTTTTGGAATCAAAATCCCGACGGTCCTGATTGTAGGAATCGATCTCTTTGGCGAACCGTAAGGCGGCCTCGGCATCGTCCGTGATCAGCAGTCGTACTGCCTCTGCACCGGATTTGATACGTCCGGCGGCATTGATACGCGGACCGAACTTATAGACGAGGTCACTGATGGTGATGGTCTTGCCTTCGATACCCGCCACCTGCATGATCGCCTGCATACCTACGGACGGAAAGGCATTGAGTGCCCGCAGCCCATAGAAAGCCAAGATCCGGTTCTCACCGGTTACGGGGACTATATCCGAAGCGATGGACATAGCGAGTAAGGGCAGCAGTCGATACACCTCCTGCATATCCATGCCGCGTCGTTGGGCGTACGCTTGCGCTAACTTAAAGCCCACTCCGCAACCGCTCAGTTCTTTGAAGGGATAGAGACAGTCCTTACGCTTCATATTCAGCACAGCCACCGCATTCGGGATCGTGTCTCCGGGTGTGTGATGGTCGCAGATGATAAAATCGACCCCTATACTCCGGGCGTACTCCATCTTATCGACCGCTTTGATACCGCAGTCGAGGGCGATGACGAGGGTACAACCTTTCTCTTTGGCGGTGTCGATACCCTTGGTGGAGATACCGTATCCTTCGGTGTACCGGTCGGGGATGTAATAGATGAGATTATCCGTTTGGGTTTTGAGGAAGGAGTACATCAGCGCCACGGCCGTTGTTCCGTCCACATCATAGTCGCCGTACACCATGATCCGTTCGTGCTCATCGATAGCACGGCAGAGACGATCCACGGCAGCACCCATATCGCGCATCAGGAAGGGGTCGTGCAGACTGTCCAGCGACGGACGGATATACGCCCGTGCTTCGGCGGCCGTACGGATTCCGCGTCCCGCTAAGATACGTCCCGCTACCGGACTGATCTCCAGTTCGGTACTCAGACGCTCTGCGGCTGTTAGCTCTTCCGGTGTGAGTTGTTTAATATGCCAATTGATATCCATCTGCTTCCTGCCATTGCGGGAGTACTTCCCGGAAATGACGTAATTTTTCTATGGAGAGGTCCACGATCTTCGTACCCTCTTCGTAATCTTCAAAACCCGCTATGTCCTTGAGCCAGGTGTCATAGGCGACGGAATGTCCGTTGTAATCGAGTTGCAATCCATCCGTTCCGACCATGTTGACTCCGATACCGTAGCAATGGTTCTCTGCGGCACGTGCCGGCAGGAGAACGTCCCAGTATTGGATGCGTACGGTAGGCCAGCAGGCGACCACAATCAGGATGTCGTACAAGTCGTTCTTGTCCTGACGGAGCCATACCGGGAACCGCAGGTCGTAGCAAACCGCCAAACGAATCTTGACGCCCCGATACTCAAAGATCTTCCGTTCGTTACCCGGACTGAAGAACTCCGCCTCTCCACCACTCGCATACAGATGATGCTTGTCGTAGTACTGCGGTGCCGCATCGGGTGAGAAAAGAAATCCGCGGTTATAGAGTTGACCTTTATCCGTCACCATGAGGGATCCCACGATAGCGAGGTGGTACTCATCGGCCATACGTTGGAGCGCCAGACAGGTCGGACCTTCACCCCAGGGTTCTGCCAAACCCGGACGGTCGGTACAGAATCCGGTACTGAACATCTCCTGTACGATCGCCAGATCAGCCTGACCGGCAATTGCCCGCAAGCGTTCATCCAGCAGACCTATGTTCGCCTGCGGATCTGCCCACACAATCGGATATTGGAGGAGCGCTACGCGCATTTATGATTTCAAATTTTTGATTTTTGATTTATTTTTTCCCCTTCTTAGTCTCTCCACCACCTGCGATGTTCTCGCGCATCGCGGTGTCTGCCTGCATGTTCTGCATGCGGTAGTAGTCCATGATCCCGAGGTTACCGTTACGGAAGGCTTCCGCCATCGCTTGCGGCACGAGTGCTTCGGCTTCTATCACTTTGGCACGTGCTTCCTGTGCCTTGGCTTTCATCTCCTGCTCTTGCGCAATCGCCATCGCACGACGTTCCTCGGCTTTGGCCTGGGCAATATTCTTATCCGCTTCCGCCTGATCCATCTGCAGTTGGGCACCGATGTTCTTACCTACGTCGATGTCTGCGATATCGATGGAGAGGATCTCAAAAGCCGTTCCGTCATCGAGGCCCTTGGAGAGTACTAATTTACTGATGGAATCGGGGTTTTCGAGCACTTGCTTGTGACTCTCGGCGCTACCGATCGAGCTAACAATTCCTTCACCTACACGGGCAAGGATCGTGTCCTCACCGGCACCTCCGACGAGTTGGCGTATGTTTGCACGAACGGTCACACGCGCTTTGGCAATCAACTGAATACCGTCCTTGGCCACAGCTGCTACCGGCGGGGTATCGATCACTTTGGGATTGACGGACATCTGCACGGCTTCGAACACATCACGACCGGCGAGGTCAATGGCCGTAGCCATCTGGAAGCTCAGGTCAATACCGGCTTTGGATGCCGAAACGAGGGCATGTACCACGCGCTCGATATGTCCACCGGCGAGGTAGTGGGCCTCCAGACCGTCCCGCTTCACTTCCATCAGACCGGCCTTATGCGCCTCGATCATACAGTTGACGATCTTTGCGGGCGGCACCTTACGGATACGCATCAGGAAGAGTTGTACCAGACTGATATGTACACCACTCACGGCAGCGTTGATCCACAACATGAAGGGTACATAGTAGAAGAAGATGATTAGGCCGATACTGATCAGCATAATCAGAATGACATTGAGTACTTCCATATTAGTTTTGATTTTTGATTTCTGATTGTTGATTGTCCTCTTTCTTGAGTTTGTTGTTCGCTAACTCGACATGACTGTCTATCTTGGAGTCCAGCGCCATCTTGTCGAGAGCTTTGCTGCGGAGGAAGCCCCAGATCGCCAAACCGGACAGTACCAGACAGGCAGCGAGGGTGATGTACCCGGCCAGATGACCGATCTTAAGCCACGCCAGAACGACCGCACCTGCCAGAGCGGCAAAACCACCGATGCCCGCTACACCGAAACCCGGCAAGAGGAACATCTCCATTAATAATAACGCGACGCCCGCGAGCACTAATAATACGACTAAAAAAACGTTCATGCAAGTATTTCGTTAAAAATTTTACAACTATTTTTTTTCAAATCGGGTGCAAAGATACTAAATATCTTTGATATATGCAAGCGAACAAAAAAAAATTTGCATAAATAAATTAAATATATTACTTTTGCAGCCGATTTTTGGAGGGCACTCCTTATTTATATACAAATATGAGTAAAAATTTGGTGATTGTTGAGTCTCCGCACAAGGCGGATACGATTGGAAAATTCTTAGGTAGCGACTACCACGTCATGAGTAGTCAGGGTCACGTACGCGATATCGAACCGATTGGTAAGAACTCTCTGGGTATTGATTTCGAGCACGGGTACGAGCCTCACTATGCAATTGAAGCCAAGAAAGAGCATCTGATAGAGCAACTGCAACGCGAGGCCAAGAAAGCCGACACCGTATGGCTGGCATCCGATGAGGACCGCGAAGGAGAGGCGATTGCCTGGCACCTCAAAGAGGTCTTGGGGCTGGATAAAAAGGACACCAAGCGTATTGTGTTCCATGAGATCACCAAGCCCGCTATCCTGGAAGCGATCGAGCATCCGCGCGATATCGATTATAACCTGGTGAACGCCCAACAGGCACGTCGTGTACTCGACCGTATCGTGGGTTTTGAGTTATCGCCGGTTCTGTGGAAGAAAGTAACCACCGGTCTTTCTGCCGGTCGTGTCCAGTCGGTAGCCGTTCGTCTGATTGTAGAAAAAGAGCGTGAGATTGAGGCCTTCCGTGCCTCGTCCTCGTATCGCGTTTTTGCCGATTTCATCGGAGTAAATCCGGGTGATGCATCGGTGCTTAAGTGCGAACTGAACCATCGTTTTTCTCATAAGAAAGATGCGATTGAGTTCCTGGAGAGTTTGAACTCCGCTCAGTTCATTGTGCGCGATGTACAACGCAAGCCGATCAAGCATACGCCGGCGCCGCCGTTCACTACGTCGTCGCTGCAGCAAGAGGCGGCACGCAAGCTCAAGTTCACGGTTTCCAAGACCATGCGTCTGGCGCAGTCTCTGTACGAGAGTGGAAAAATCACCTATATGCGTACTGATTCGGTGAACCTGTCGACCTTGGCTTTAGCCAGCTCCAAAGAGGTGATCACCGAACAGTATGGAAAGGAATACGTACACACGCGTCAGTTCCGCACCAAGACCAAGGGTGCGCAGGAGGCACACGAAGCGATCCGTCCGACCTATATGAGTACGCTCACGGCCGGTGCCACGAAAGATGAGCAGCGTCTGTATGAGTTGATTTGGAAACGTACGATTGCTTCCCAGATGGAAGAAGCCGAATCGGAACGAACAACTATCGAGGTGTCGATTCTTGGATCCAAATATGCGTTTGTAGCTACGGGTGAAGTCATCCTTTTTGACGGTTTTACCCGCGTCTATGTACAGTCCACGGATGAGGAACAGGAAGAGCGTCGTATCCTGCCGGCGATGTCGCAACGCGAGCGACTGAAACTCGTGGGTGCTGAAGCCGTACAGACGTACGCCAAACCGCCTTTCCGTTATAATGACGCTACGCTCGTCAAGCGCATGGAGGAACTCGGTATCGGTCGTCCTTCTACGTATGCGACCATCATCGAGACGATACAGAAAGTGAAGTACGTAGAGAAAGGTTCCGTAGCCGGACAGAAACGCGATACGGCAGTGCTGACGCTCAAAGGCGGCATGGTAACCGAGAAGCAGAAGAGTGAACTGTACGGTGCAGAAAGCCAACGCTTCCTACCGACGGATCTGGGATATGTGACCAATGATTTCTTGGTGGAGCATTTCCCGTCCATCCTCAGTTATGACTTCACGGCGCACGAGGAGGAGCAGTTCGATAAGATTGCAGTCGGTCGTGCCGATTGGGTGCAGACGGTAGATACATTTTACAAGACCTTCAAACCCTTACTTTCTTCGATTCCATCGGGAAAATTAGACGGTCGTCTGTTAGGTAACGATCCTGTTTCGGGTCAGCCGGTGATTGCGAAGATCAGTAAGATCGGCCCGTGCGTACAGATGGGTGACGCGGCGAATGACAAACCGAAGTTCGCGAGTCTGAAGAAAGGACAGTCTATCTATACGATCACGCTCAACGAGGCCCTGGAGTTGTTCCGCAATGCCTTACCTATTTCGCTCGGTGAATACGAAGGAAAAGAGATTATTGTGGGCGAAGGTAAGTACGGTCCGTACGTACATTACGATAAACTCTATATATCTATCCCGCGCGGGAAAGATCCGCTGACACTCAAGATCGAGGAAGCGATTGCGATGATTGCAGAGAAGCAGCAGAGCAACACGCCGCTGCATGAATGGGGCGAGGTACAGGTGCTGCGCAGCAAGTACGGGGCTTATATCCATACGCCGGAGGGCAACTATCGATTGCCCAAGAGTTTGGATGCCAAAGCGCTGACGGAGGCTCAAGTACGCGAAATTATGTCCAAATCGGAGCCAATTGTGCCCGGAAAACACAATTTTCGCAAAAAAAGTGCAAAATAATTCAAAAAAATTTGCATAATTCAAAAAAAAGCAGTAATTTTGCAGTCCCTTTTGAGGGAAATCGAGAAGTAGCGCAGTTGGTAGCGCACTACGTTCGGGACGTAGGGGTCGGGTGTTCGAGTCACCTCTTCTCGACAAAAAGGATGGTCATACGGCCATCCTTTTTGAGTAGTAGGGACTCCAACACCCGTGTTCTTAGCCCTTCGGGCACGATTATTGCCGGACGGCAATGTTCGAGTCACCCAACACCCGTGAGGGGGGAACAAAAAAAAACTCCCATGGCTTCACAGTCACGGGAGTCCCACAAAAATCTTACTCACTCAATTTACCTAAAAGATTTAGGTTGTGCAAAAGTACTGCTAATTTTTCATATACGCAAGAGTTTTCTATTAGTTTTGCTCTAAAGTATAGAAAAATCGTTGTTTTTTGACGAATTATCTATAAATACAAAAAAGAGAGCCCGAAGGTCGCCCCTTATTACTGCTCTCTAAGGAGAACTGCTCAGACGAAATTGCCGAACCGGCAGATACGCTTCTTGCCGGTCAAATCATCAATACCAGCCTCAGTAGTAAATGTTGCCATAATGATTCTTAGGGTTTTCTAAGGGTAATAATTAACGAATATTTAACTTATCATCAACTTATCTCTAACGGGTGGAGGCTATTTGATACGGTATAGGGACACGGCGGTATACCGGAATAACGACCGAAGAGATTAAAAATTTGCACTGAGAAAAGTGAGAAATCTGAGAATTCTCACAATTCTCATGCAATTTTTTTATAACAATCAGGCTTTAATCGAAAGAGCGTAAAATATAATTATCTAATGAGGGTTATTTTTTAGCCTGCTTCTGGTTCCAGTCGCTGGGAGAGATGCCGGTTTCGCGGGCAAAGACGCGGGCGAAAACGGTAGGGGAAGAGAAGCCGCATTGTTCCGCCACGTCCTGCATCTTCATGTCCGGATGCTGCTCCATGACCTGCTTGGCTTCCTCGACGCGGTAGTTGGTAACGAACTGGTAGAAGTTACAACCGTACTCGGCGTTGATGAGTTGGCTGAGGTAGGTACGGTTGAGCGGCAGGACCTGACGCATATCGAGCAGTCGGAACTCGGGATTGAGGTAAGGTTTCTCGGTCTTCATCCACTGCTCGAGCATCTCGCGGTACTCGGCATTGGAGGCCGTCGGCTCCTCGTCTGTCTCGGGTTCGGGCTTTTCAAGAACCGGCTCGTTATCATTGGTCTCTTTTTCTGCATCCTCTATCCATGGTTTGGAGCGGAAGATAATCTGGTCATTGGTATAGACGAAAACGAAGAACCGCAACCAATTTGGGGTAAAGAACCGCGTGGGTTCATCCGAAAAACAGAGATAGACATAGGATATACCCAACACCAACATCATCACGAGGTAACGAATGACCCATTTCTCATCCGTTTGCTCAGTCGAACTGAAGTTCTCTTCGCAATACTTACGATAGTAATACACATGCCGAAACAACAAGGCTACCCATACTGCGGGAATGAGTGCCAAGAGCCAACGCAGATCCAAAGGAGTAAACACATCTATCCCCCCAATGATCACCACCGGCATCAAGCGAATCAGGGCATTCTTATAGGTCAACCATCCCGGACGCAAGAGCTCTAACGGATAGGCTAATAAGAGCCAGGCTATCAAATCTCCCACAACCATCTCCCAGCCTTCAAAACTAAAGGTTCCTTCTGCCGGATTCAGTTCGGCATTTACAAACATTCGGTAAATGGAACTTGCTATAATCAACACAGACAGCGTACCTGTGATCCATGCATAGACATATCGCGCCCGGATGCCTTCCGAATGAGTGAACATCGCCCATGTGTTAATCATAAGCACCGTGATAATAGCGACGTTTTGCGCAGGATAAATAATCGAGCGAAAACAATCAATCGGGATCAGCGGCGCGAGCATATAACTCACGACCACACAAGCCAATAGAACCGAACCGAAAATAATCTCTCGGCTGTACTCAGAACAAATCTCGCGAAGACTCATTTTACCCCCCCCCATACTCATAATTCGTTGCGTTTTTTTCAAAAGCGAGTGCAAAGGTACAAAAATTTCCGCACTTATGCAAGAGGGAGAAGTGGGTTTTTTACGTAAAGTAAAGAGATTTTTTACGCAGAGTCCATTAGATGGAACCGATCGCCAGACAGACGAGTCCGGCGCAGATACCGGCCATACAGAGGATTTTATGGAGCGGATCCTGCTCTTTGAGGAAGATCAGGCCATAGGCAAAGCCTATCACTGCCCCACCCCGACGGATGGTACTGACGACCGCGATGAGGGAGTCCGGATCGCGGAGGGCCAACATATAGACGTTGTCGGAGATGATCAAAAAGAGGGAGATCATCGCAATAGGAACAAGTGCGGAACGAGAGGAAAGAAAGGCGCCGGATGTTCTGGGATGACGATAGTTCTCCACCGCCCACACAACGAGCATCAGAATAGCCTGGTAGAAGGTATAATAGACCTGCACAGCATTGTGGTCATAGCGGCGCATAAGGTATTTGTCGTACAGACCGGAGCAGGCACCTAAAATAATCGTTAGAGCGAGGGCGATGTAGTAACGATTGAGACTAGGATCCCTAGGAGTCCTAGGTGTCCTAGGATGTCTAGTGAAAAAAGAAAAAATAAAGACCGTACCGATAGCGAGGGAGACACCGATCCACTGCCATGTGTTGAGGCGTTCACCGAAGATAAGCAGTGCACCTACGAGCGTCCACATCGGTCGGGTCGCCTGCATCGGACTGACGACCGAGATAGGCAGGTGCTTGATGGAGATATAGCCGAAGACCCATGAACTGAGGACGATCATGGACTTGAGGAAAGTGAAGAAGTGGGCTTTCGGATCGAGCGTCGGGACATAGAAATGCGTACCAAGCATCATTTCCGGACAGAGCCTCGAGAGAATCAGTGGGATAGAAAGCACCAACGCCGATATACAAACGCTGAGCGTCAGGACATCAATCACGCGATTATCCCGTAGTGCGATCTTCTTGCTGATGTCATAAAAGCCCAGACAGACCGCCGATATGAAAGCCAAAAATGTCCACATAGTCAAAAACGGCTGCAAAATTACTACTTTTTTTGCACATGTCAAAATTTTTTTGTACTTTTGCAGTCACAATTTAATCATTTGAACCATGAAAGAAGTTTTATCGCATTTTGCTATCTGGAATGACGTAGCGGAGCCGCAGCCCTTGCGGATCGGTTTTATCAACGATTCGTTTGTGGTACCCGCCAAGCGTGTGGGTGAGCCGTCGTACTGTCTGCAGCGTATCAACCACCGAATCTTCAAGGACGTGGAGGGACTGATGCGGAACATCGAGATCGTGACCTCGCACATACGTGAGAAACTGCTGATCGCGCGCGAGGAGGATATCGAACGGAAGGTGCTGCAGTTGATTCCGACCAAGGAAGGCAAGCTCTTTTATAAGACCCCCGCAGGCGATTACTGGCGTCTATACGTGCTGGTGGAACCGGCTACGTCGCAGGAGAAAGTGACGCCTATGTCGGCCGAGTTGACCGGTGAGGCCTTCGGTCGTTTCCAGCGTCAGTTGGCGGATCTGCCGTTCAATGCGCTGTGCGAATCGATTCCTAATTTCCATAATATGGAGTTCCGGTTGCAGGAGTTAGATGAAGCGCTGGCAGCGGACAAGGCAGGACGGAAGGCGGCATGCACGGATATCATCGAATGGATCGACCGCCGTCGCGCGACGATGTGTCTGGCGGAGGTGCTGTTCCGCGAGGGCAAACTGAAGAAACATATCAACCACTGCGATACCAAGGTCAATAACGTACTGTTCGACGAAGCCGGCCGACCGATCTGTATCGTGGATCTGGATACGGTGATGCCGGGATTCGTGCTGAGCGATTTCGGTGATTTCATGCGTACGGCGGCTAACACGGGTCTGGAGGACGATCCGAACCTGGACAATATCCATGTGGACCTCGAGATCTTTGAGGCCTATGCACGCGGGTATCTGAAGGAGGCAACTTTCCTGACCGACTTGGAGAAAGAGCTGCTGCCGTACGGATGCCGACTGCTGAGCTACATGCAGACCGTGCGGTTCTTTACGGACTATATCAACGGCGACACGTACTACAAGATTGCGTACCCAGAGCATAACCTGGTGCGCACGAAAGCGCAGTTGCGACTCGTTGAAGAACAAGAGCATGTTGAACCTCAAATGAAGCAGATCATCCATGACTTGTGCAGTAAATAATGTCAACTGGCCGGAGGGATGGCCGGAGAAGCCGGAAGTGACGGTAGAGGTGAGCAACGACCATGAGGCGATTGTGCTGAAATGGCATGTACGCGGTGCACAGTTACGCGCCGTGACAACCGAGGACCAGGGACCGGTGTGGGAAGACTCGTGCGTGGAGTTCTTCTGTCAGGTACCGGGTGAGGAACATTATTGCAATTTTGAGTGCAACTGCATCGGGGCGATGGTTGGTTCGCGACGCAAGGGAAGAGCAGAAGAGGTAGTGCCGTTTTCGCCCGATGAAATGGGAAGAATCTCACGTACATGTGATTTCCCGAGAGAGGCTTTTGCCGAGAAAGACGGTGAGTTCACATGGACCGTGGAAGAGCGGATTCCGTTGGACCTCATTTTCCGGGAGAAGAAGCCCGTCTTCCCACAGGTACTGAAGGCGAACTTCTACAAATGCGCCGATAAAACCAAACGGCCGCACTTCTTGAGTTGGCGACCGATTGATTTACCGAAACCGGACTTTCATTGTCCGCAGTTCTTCGGGGAGATTACTCTGCTATAGCGCCGAGCGCCGTATAGGTCTTGTTACCGCGCTGAATGAACAGTTGCCCGTTTCGCAGGAACTTCTGCGGAGCGGGTATATTCGTTAGAGGGGACACGAGTCCTTCGGACATGTCGTCAGAGCGCCATTGGGCCGAGGGAGCGGATGCCGACCAGTTACCACGGTCATCGGCAGCAAAAGCGGCATAGTAATAGAGTTTGCCAACGACAGCCGAAGCATCCGTACAGCTCTCATCCGTGCCACGGTATATCTCGATACCATCGTCAGGCGAAGCGGGAAAAGCATCATCCTTGCGCACGATCACCGTTTGGGCATAATCCGGCGCCGGAAGGATCTCACCGGTGAGGCGAATATCATCGAGCCAGAAAGAACCTGTGACAGGATTACCGGTAGAGACACCGAAGGAGATACGTACCAAACCTTCGCATTGGTTATGGTCATCGATGTTAGTGTACCATGAAAATGCTTGGAGGGTACGCAGATCGAGGGTGATCTCCTGCCAATCGGCATGGGAGAGGTTGATGCTCTCGGTGTACCACCAGTCCTCATGATTGGCGGACATGTTCTTCGCCACGATACGGAGGTCGGTGGACGAACCGTTGCCCTTGAGACGGAAGGTCAGGAAGGGGGTGAGGTGCATGTCGGAGGGTTCCGCAAAGACATACTCTGCAGCAGCGGTTGCCCATGCTTGGGTAAGGGAATAATCGCATTGGAGCGCACCGTCAGCCAGGCTGAGGTACATGACTGCCCCTTCTTCTATATCCCGGATAACCGGTGCGATTTCGGTACTGAAATCCGTCAGCAGTTCGTCCAACTGCACGAGATGTGTGGGATTGAGCCAGGAGAGGCAGTAATGACCGTTCTGCACCGTTCCGCTGAGGGCGGTAGGAGCCGGCGGAGGGGTAGTATCCTCGAGCAGGTTAACCGCCGGTCGGTTCGCACTCATATAGGACTGTCCGCCGGACGTAACGACCGCATAGAGGTAGTACTTGCCCTTCGGCATGACCGCACGCGTATGCCACATAAATTTCTCGGTGAAACCGGGCAAATTCGTTACTATAGGTGTCAACGTTGCGACGTCGGTAGCATCGGGAGTCTGACCGCAATAGAGGGAGACGGTCGCGTCACCGACGGGGTCAAAAGTGAACCAACGCAACAGGATCGAGTCCTCGGCGTTGACTTCGGTAGCAGGTACGGTGAAGTTCACCGCCGGTGTGATGAGCTCGTTGTCGTGGAGGAAGGTATAGGTGTAGAAGACGTTGCCGACCGAGTCGTATGCCGTGAGGGCGATGGAGGACGCGTCTGCCGCCATATCGAGGGTCGAGAAACAGGATACACGTCGGTAGAACATCGAGTAGCGGTAGTCCTGCAGTTGTTTCTGCTGGTCGTAATTCGCATCTCGTCCGCAACCCGGGCGTACGTAATGGACGCCGTCTTTATAGAGGTGCTCGAAGGAGTGGTCATCGCCGGAGAGGGAGAGTATGCGTTTGCCGAGCGCCGCATATTTCTCGAGCAGCGCACCCATCTGACGCGGGTCATCTGCCCACTGACCGTGGTAACCGGTAGTATGGATACCGACGTGGTGACAAACGATGATCCACGGGCGCGTACACGCGTTTAATATAGAGTCCGCCCATTCGTACTGACGGCTACCCGGCAGGAACAGAGGAGAGGACTCATCGCCGTTGAGGTTGAGCATGACGACATCCGCATTGCCATATACGAAATGGAAATAGGCCTCGTTACGCGGGTCAATCGTATCGCCTTCGCACGCACCCTCATGGGGGAACTGGTGGAAATAATCATAGTAGGACGACCAGCGGTACCCACGCGGATCACCGGTCTCATGATTGCCCACGGAGGACATGAGCGGCACTTGGCTCAAGAATTGCGCACCGGGGGTAAAGAAATAGTTATTCCAGTTACGGTCATTGCCCTTGGACGAAACGAAATCTCCGTTCATGAGCGAGATATCGCAATCGAGATTGCAGATGAAATCCTGCATGTTCGACCAGTTCTTGCAGGCATTGCCGTGGATGTCGCTGATGGAGAAGATACGGAAGGCTTGGCCTTGCTCCGGAGCGGTCTTGGTGCTACAAACCTTATCAAACCGACGGATATCGCTGGCTCCAACCGTGAAGTAATAACGGGTGTTGGGTTGCAGGTCCGTAAGGGTGACGACATGCATATAGCCTTCGTCGGGCACTTCCCATCCGTCGGAAGAGAGGATGGATTGGTTGAGGTTCGCCGGATCGGTACCGTAGTAAATGACGGCATCGGTCGGCGCCGTCTCGTCCGACATCTGCCAAAGGATCTTGACGGAGGTAGTGGTCGGCGCCATGGAGTACGGTTGTTTGTAGGGCACGTACGGTTCGTCAGACTTATCGTATTCCTCGGTCGTAACACCCCACCGCGGATCGCCGAGCGTGCTGTTGTCCGTTCCGACATCGATAGCCGGACTATTGGCATAGAGTTGGAAGTTATTGCTCGCCGGGGCTACAAAATACGGATTGCGTGCCGAACAATTGGCTTGCGAAGCACCGGAACCTACTTTTACGGGCGCGTTATAGCCGATACAGTTATGTACGTACGAGTTAGAGCCATAGACGGCAAAACTGTTGGTATCATCCCGCTCCTCTGGATTCATGAAGATACAGTTGGTGATATGCGTGTTGTCGATATTCGCCGGATAGACCCCGCGTTTGTCGGTGCAGTTGTAGAAAGTACAATGGTCGATGACCACCGGTCCTTCCAGCGCCGCAACGTCACTACCCGGATAAACGTAAATGAACCGTCCGGCACCGTTTGCACCGCCATCGAAAGTACTGTTGGTGATGGTGACGTTCTTGACGTGTGTGAGTGCGTTATCAATATAGATCGCGCGATAGCTGTTAGCCTCATCGGTACCCATGCGGAAGACACAATTGTGTACGCTGAAGTCGATCGGCTCCGTAGCATTCACCTGAATCAGGTGATAGGAACAATTAAACTCCACACCCTCGAGCGCAAAGTCTGCATTGACCTCGATCCGTTTGGAGATGTTTACCATCGGATACGTTCCTTCTTCCGCTTTGATGGTCAGCGGCACCGATGTGGTGATGGTGGAGGTCTCATTGTACTCACCGGTAGTTAGTACCAGTACATCGCCGGCTGCAGCATTGGTAACAGCGGTTCGGAGGGTTCCTGTACCCGGTGCTACATTGATGGTCGCGGCATGCATAACTGCGCAACAAAGTGCGCCACAAAGAAATAACGATATGCGTTTCATAGGATACAATTTAAGTAAATAAACAAGGATGGCGAGCCACGCGGACTCGCCATTCCTGTTAATTACATCGGATCCGGCTCGATACCTGAGTATTCAGTACCACCGCCAAGGGTGCCACCACCGACATTCGTACCGCCTGCACCTGCACTGGCATCACAAATAGAACCAGCGTGGAATGCAATACTTTCTGTAGTTGGAATAATATAATTACGTTTCATAATGATAAATATTTTACTGGTTTATTGGAGTTTAATACCCATTACGTTGTACTTCACGCCATTCTTGATAATAACAAGTTGACCGTTCTCGATAGCCTTAACCGAACCGTTAGCTTCCACGCGGTTGATGCCGGTCGTAATAGCCGGAGCTTCCTCGATACGGATACGTTGGATAGCCTGAGCAGCACCCGGAACGTTTACGTGGAAGTAAGCACGCATACCCTTGATCGGAGTAGCCGTTTGTCTGAAGAACAGTTCGTTGTCCTGCATTAAGAAGAGGTTCTGATCACCTGCCGGTACTTCGCTCTTGATGAAGTTACCGATGAAGTTAGCTGCGTCACCGGCAGTAACATCCGGTTGATTTCCATTCAGAACAATTTGTACATCCATGAATTGCGGATTAACGACATCTGCAACAGGCTTAATCAAGAACGGGGTTCCTTGATAGATACTACTTGTAGCAGCAAAGATAAGGTCAAGCTCGTTACCATTAAGAGTTGCGCTGTTCATGTACAAAAGTTCAACACCCTCACCAAATGCTGCAACCAATTTGTCAGAAGAAACAGCGAACGGCAAGCAAATGGTGTTGTACATGCCACCTTTGAAGGTACGGTTAAGTTCTACATTAATAGCATCTCCACCAACGTATGCGTTCCAGTTATCATCGTTCTCTGCCATTTCGTCAATAGTAACGAACGTCGGAGGCACAACTGCTGTAAAGGTAATGCCATGGAGCGCACCACCAGAGTATTGTTGTCTATTGATGAGTTTAATGGTATAATTACCTGCTGCCGGAATATTGAGGTGGTCCTCCAATTCAATGTTTCCACCATCCCATTTCGTGGCATCTGCTTCTATTGCAGTACCGAGGAGCGTTTCTCCATCATACAACTCTACCGTGAACATATGCCCGGAATGAGCAATATTGAGTGTTACAGAAAGCTCGCAAGCAGCGTCAGCGTGGATATTCCACAACGCATATTCGGTAAGGTTGTAGCCATTGTCGTTGTATTGGATATCTCCATTCTCATCATGATACATTTTCAGCGTACCACCGTCTTCTTTGAGAAGCATTGCGTCAACGCCAAGGATTTGTCCCGGTACGTTAGCAACCTCACCACCTGCATATGCCAACTCAATGCTGTGCAGAATAGCACTAGACCATTGTTTTTGATTGGTCAGTTTTACGATGTAGTTACCGATAGCAGGGATATTGATAGCCGGCAAAGCGATTGCGCCTGTAGTACTGGTTGAAGCCGGTTCTACTGTAGAAACAATAGGAGATTCATTCAAATCGGAATACAATTCAACCAAGAACTGGTGTCCGCTTGGATTACCTTGGCTCGGAGCAACTACATTCAGCTTAACATCCATTCTGCCGTACTTGGTTGCATTGATGTTCCAATAAACATACTCGTCCAGAGGATTGCCGTTGTCACCATATTTCAGGTCGCCATTCTCCAATTTGGATACTTTCAAGTGACCAGCATCTACAAGAACTGCCTCTTCACCAATAAGCGCATTTGCCGGAACGGTAATGGTTTCACCACCAAGGTATTCGAACTTAATGCTGTGTAGAATAGCACTTGACCATTGTTTTTTGTTGGTCAGTTTTACGATATAGTTGCCTACAGCCGGAATATTGATAGAGTTAGGAAGTACCTTTGCGCCGGTTCCACTGGTTGCAGCTGCTTCTGCGGAAGAAGAAATCGGCTCTGCATTCAAATCAGAATACAATTCAACCAAGAACTCATGACTGCTTGGATCGCCTTCGCTCGGAGCAACTACGTTCAGCGTCACTTTCATGTTGCCGCGTTTGGTAGCATTGATGTTCCAATAAACATACTCGTCCAGAGGATTGCCGTTGTCACCATATTTCAGGTCGCCATTAGCGAGTTTGGACACTTTCAGATGACCTGCATTTACAAGCACGGCCTCAGTACCTACAAGTTCTTCCGCAGGAACGGTAACAACTGCACCACCTACGTAAGCGAAGGTGACACCATCAATCTTAGCGGAAGACCAGCCTTGGAGGTTATATAATTTAACGGTGTAATTGCCTGCGGCAGGGAGAACAATTTGATCCGGCAAAGCGATGTTACCTGCGTCAGATTTTGAACTGGGTTCAGCTGTCTCTGCTATACTGTTGCCCTCTGCATCCAGTACCTCTACTTTGAACTTATGTCCGGTAGTAGTTGCTGCATTCATATTCAGCGTAGCCGCAAGAACGCAAGCGCGTGTAGCATTGATTTTCCAAGTAGCCACGCCGCACTCCGATTTGTCATTGTAATAGAGATACTCGTTTACATCATCATACCAGAGGTTGCCTGCAATTTGTGCTTTTGCGCCTACGAATTGGTACGGAGAAGCAAAATCGGTAGAAGGCAGAACCTCTGCACTGTACCAACGCGGATCACCGAGATCCGAACCATCGGTAGCAGCGCCACGTGCCGGAGAAAGTTCCATCGTTACCCAGTTGCCTGCGAAAGAGAAATCGCCATTAGCTGCATCCGTGAAGAGCGGATTACCAATGTTACAATTAGTTTTAACAACATCACTTTGCATACCATAACCGCTGTCAGCAGTGTAGTTATATACAAGGTTGTTGTTTGCTGCAACTTTGTCGCGAATTGTTCTAATGCTGCTGGCTGCACTTTCGGAGAAAGCGAAGATACAGTTAGAAACAACAGCTCCAGATGCTAATTTGACTTGACCAACCGCTGCGTAACCCGTACTCATTGCCTGAACATTGTAGAATGTACAATGATCTACGCTAAAAGAACCGGAGGTAGCGCGGCTATCAATAACGCCTGCTGAGAAATTTGCAGAGGTAGCGATATTTGCAAAAGTAGAGTTGGTTATGCTCAAATCGTTGTAACCGGTGTTCTCGACGAAAACAACACTCTTCATGCAATCATGGAAATAGCAATTGTCAATCGTGATAGCATCTAATCTTCTTGAAGATGTAGCCTCAATCATGGCTTTTTCTTTAGTCCAACCATAGAACTCACAACCTGTGAGGACGACACGTTTGTTTTCTGAATCATCGGCAGCAACAATCATATAGTCGTAACTGCCAATCGTGCTGCAATCAAACTTGACGTTGATAAACTCAGCTTTAGCACCTTCTTTCAAGCGAACCGGGCAAACCGTTCTGATAATTACTTCTGCGCCTTCAGCTGCACGAACAGTCAACTCTTTACCGGTAAAGGCAAGATAGTTACCCGACTCTTCATAGGTACCGGCAGCCATTTCAATGATGTCACCTGAAGCTGCGCTATTCAGCGCTGCCTGCACAGCATTTGGTGTAGTGTTGTCGATGTTAATCACAGCAGCATTAAGTACTAGTGATAGCACCAATGCCGGAATAAGTAAAAATAATTTTTTCATACTATTAAATATTTTTGTTAGTTAAAAAATGCACATTAAGCCGCTGTTAGAACGGTTTTTGGTTGGGATCGGTTGGGTCAGCACCTCCACCGTACTGGATGGGTTCTGTACCATGGATAGAGCCAACGCAAATGGCGTTGAGTTGGCAGATCGACTGCGCGTTCGTTGCGGGGATTATATACTGTTTTCTCATAATGCTATAGATTTTATTATAGTAATAATAGTATATACTATATAGGTTATTTCATTCTTACACCCATTACGTTGTACTTCTTTCCGTCACGGATGATAACGAGTTGACCGTTCTCGATGGTCTTAACCGAAGCGTTCGCCTTTGCATCCACGCAGTTGATCTCGGTCGTAACAGCCGGAGCGTCTGCTTCCACAATACGTGCCCGTTGGATAACACCTGCCGGTGCGTCATGGATAACAAAGTAACCACGCATACCCAAGATTTCTGTATCCACCGTCGGGAAATAGAGCGTATTGTTCGCTCCCATGAAAAGGTTGTTCTCACTGGCAGGAATAGTTCCCTTTGCGAAGTTACCAATGAAGTTGGCTCTTGCGGTATTGACCGGATTCAAGGTCTTGTCGATCGTTACACCAATAAACTTCGGATTGGCGATGTTTGCGGCAGGTTTGATGATGTACGGTACACCTGCTTCCATCTCGCTTACAGCGCTGAAGTTGAGGTTAAGAACAAAATCTCCTTCTTCGATAGAGGACGAACTCAATTCCTTTACTACCGCATCCGGGAATACACGCTCCATCTCCGCTTCGTTCACCGCAAACGGCAGACAAATGGTATTGTACATATTCGCTGTGAGTGTACGATTTAACTGTACATTAACTTTATTACCATCGTTAGCACCGATGACTGCTTCCTCATTTGTTTCATCTTCGTCAATTGTAACTATCGGGGCAATAGAAATACTGCGGATAGTAGATGACGAGTATTGAACCGTATTGACTAATTTAATGTAATAATCTCCTTCTGTTGCAATATTCAATGTAGAAGCAGCGAATACTCCCGTGCTGCCTGTCTTTGATTCTGAGACGGCGGGAACCACCGGCTCTGCGTCATTGATATTGTTATACAAGGCTACCTGATACTGGTGTTGAGATGTACTTTCCTCTGGAATATTAAGCATTACGGTCATCTCTCCTTCTTTAGCATGAACCTTCCAATATGCATATTCATAGAGATGATTAACATTATTACTAGATTGGATGTCTCCATTTTCCAGACGAATCATCATTTTTGTACTTGGATCTATTTTCTCCAATACAGCATCCGCTCCATACAATATACCGGGGAGCGCTTGCGTTTTGCCACCCTCATAAGTAGCCACAACTTTAAGAAGTCGGCTTTCTGCATTATTGTATGTATTCCGGACTTTTACAACATACACACCAGGTGTCAATTCGACTTTACCGGAGCTAATGGTTTGATCGCCTTTTGCCATACTCTCGTTAGTATTAGAAATCTTCTCCACGCTTTCGTCTTCGCTAAGCACTTTTATCTCGTACTTCTGACCTCCGTTCGGACGGCATACATGCGCGGTGAAATTGTAGTAAGCTTGATCAGTGACGTTTACTTTCCATTTAGCCCATTCTTGATCATTGTATCCTTCCGAGCCGCGAGGAGTAAAGAGGATAGAATCAACCGCACCCGTTTTATCTACCCAAGCACGAGGACTTAAAATGACATCATCCGGAGTTAAAGTTTGCGGGATATTAATTGCCTTACCTCCTTCATAGGTAGCAACAACTTTAAGAAGTCGGCTTTCTGCATGATTGTAGGTGTTTCTAACTTTGATAACATAAACACCAGGTGTTAATTCAACTTTTCCAGAACTAATGGTTTGATTCCCACTACTCATGCTTTCGTTTGTATAGGAAATCTTCTCCACGGTCTCGTCGCTATTGAACACCTTTATCTCATATTTCTGACCTCCATTTGGACGGCATACATGAGCGGTGAAATTGTAGTAAGATTGAGTAGTGACTTTTACTCTCCATTTTACCCACTCTTGGTCATTGTATCCTTCCGAGCCGCGAGGAGTAAAGAGGATAGAATCAACCGCACCCGTTTTATCCACCCAAGCTCGGTCACTTAACATAGCATCGTCCGGGGTTAATGTTTGCGGAATCTCTATTGGGTTTCCTCCTTTGTATTCGAAAGCTATGCTGCTTAAGATAGCACTTGAATATTGCGTATGATTCACTAATTTGATGTAGTAGTCACCGGCTTCCGGGATGACCAATTCCGGAGTCAGAGCTCGTGCCCCGGTACTGGATGACGATGCTGTCTCTGCTGTAGTAGAAAGAGCAGATGCGCTCAAATTAGAATACAATTCCACATGGTAATCGTGGGTTGTCGATGATGTTGCGGCGACATTGGCGGTTACTTTCATATTACCGCCTTGTGTGGCACGGACATACCAATATGCATATTCAGATGTAGGATCAACATTATCGTGGGATTTCAAATATCCTTCTTCTGTACGCAACATATATTTCTCACCCGTTTTGCCTAATACGGCATCTGCTCCGTTGAGCGGGTTGGTAGGAATATTTATTGTCAAACCTCCGGCATAGGTGAGTGTCATGCTGGCCACCTTACCATGCGACCATTGAATGGTATCTGTCACAACAATATCATACTCGCCTGCTTCCAGACCACGCAAATTCAATGTCCCACAGTCAGCAGCAGCATAGACTTTATCACTCTCTTTTTTCGGGCTGCGGGATTGTCTCAATGTGTCACCTGTTGCCGGATCTACCACACTGATGCGGAAGAAGAAAGTATTATTCGACCGCATATCGAGCGTCACACTGTAATAGCCCATATCGGCGATATTTACACGCCATTTTGCAAAGCCTTCATGAATAGTGCTTTCAGACCATGTAATTGAATCGGTTACGATGGAACCATTGGCAGACAAAGTAGCATCCGCTGCCATTAAAGTTACCGGAGTAGTTTTATTCAACCCTGGCGTAGTAGCATACGCCATCATTGTCAGCAACATTGCCGGAATTAAAAGAAATAATTTTTTCATGATATTATGTAGTGTGTTTTTGTTCTTCATAATGGATTGTTGCGGGGGCTTTTTACCACAAACGCGGCGCAAAGGTACTACTTTTTATTGAACGTACGTGCGTACGCAGATGTGTTTTATAACATAAAAAACGAAATATTGAAACATAAATTCACCTAAACACCTTAATTACAGTCAATAACGCAAACGCCAAATCACCCCAAAACCCCTTTCGTAACGTTTCGAAGAAAAACGGTTAGAAGAGTACTACTTGCAGACCATAATCGTAACAATCTTCGAAACGTTACGAAATGAGAATCGAAAGATACAACATGCTGAAAAATCAGTGTGTTGTATTTTTATATTTCGAAAGTATGCTATAAAACATAACTTTCGCGTGCGCAGATATAAGGAATATATAGTAATTTTGCATCGCGTTCGGCAATAAGAGCGCGAAAAGCCTCCGGCAAGGTTTACATCGGGGACCCCATTAAGTTATCATTCAAAACACACATAATATGGCAAACACAGGTTTTACATTTAATGAGATTCATCAGCAACCCGCCATGTGGCGCAAGGAATTGAAAGCGTTACTGGAGAATCAGGAAGCAATCAGTGCGTTCATGCACAAGTATTTGACCCCGGAGACGGATATCGTCTTGACCGGAGCCGGCACATCGGCGTTTATCGGCGACGCATTGCAACCGGTGATGCGTGGTATGTGGAAGAATGTTCGTTCGGTAGCTACGACGGATATTATCACCCATGCCAAGTATCTGCTGAGCCCGGACAAACCGCTGTTGCTGGTTAGTTTCGCCCGTTCGGGAAATAGTCCTGAGAGCGTGGGAGCTGTGAACTTGGCGAACAAACTCTGCAAGAATGTGGCGCATGTTTATATTACGTGCAACAAGAACGGTAAATTGGCTCAGCAGGCAGCCGGCAAGGACAATATCCTGTTGCTCTTATTGCCGGAAGAGACTGATGACAAGTCGCTGGCTATGACCAGTTCGTTCTCGACGATGTTGCTGACCTGCCAGATGCTCGGTCATATCGACACGCTGGAGAACGACGTGGAGATGGTCGATTCGGTAGCGAAGAACGCAGAAGCTATCATGGCAGAGTATGAGGACAAGCTGAAAGAGATCGCGAGCCGTCCTTTTGAGCGCGGTGTGTTCCTTGGTTCGGGTGCACTGAAGGGTATCGCGGAAGAGTGCCATCTGAAACTGCAGGAGTTGACGGACGGCGCGGTGGTATGTAAGTTCGACAGTTTCTTGGGCTTCCGTCACGGACCGAAGGCAGTGGTAAACAGCAAGTCGATCGTCGTTTACCTGATGACCGAGCAAGAGGATGTACAGCGTTATGAGCGCGACCTCGTTAAGCAGGTGGATGCCAACAATAAGCCGGTGGCACAGATCATCGTCATTGCCGGTAAGGCGCCGGAGTTGCCGGGTGTGAAGGCAGATCTGGTGGTTAAAATGCCTTACGGACCGAAGGAGAACGATTTCTACGGTATCGTGCCGTACGTATTGGTAGGACAGCTGTTAGGCTACTACGCATCGCTGGCGCACGGTTTGAATCCCGACGCACCGAGCGTAAGCGGAAATATCCACCGGGTTGTGGAGGGTGTGACGATTTATGAATAAATCGGTATCCCGGAATATCGGAATATCGGTATCCCGAAAGTTTTAATAGAACATTTTAACTCAAAAATAATATGAAAAAGACAGAGCATATTCTCCAAGTAATGGAGGAGAGAAAGAAAGTAACCGGAGTTCCAATGACCTTGTTTGCAGCATGTCCGAACTCCTTGTCAGTCATCAAAGCATCGTTCCGTGCAGCGAAACGTAATAACTCGCCAATCTATTTCGCAACAACGCTGAACCAAGTCGATTGCGACGGCGGTTACACCGGTATGACCCAAGAAGCGTTCACGAAGATCTTGGCTCGCGAGGCTGCGGCTGTGAACTATACGGGTCCGTACGTTGTAGCGATCGATCACGGAGGTCCGTGGTTGAAGGACAAACAATCGATCGAGCGTTGGGACACCGAGCGCGCTATGAACGGTGTGAAGAAGAGCTACGAGGCAGCTATCCTCGCCGGTTATGACCTGATCCACGTCGATCCGACCGTAGATATCTTCCTGCCGAAGGGTGAGATCATCGATATTCATGTAGTGGTTAAACGTACGGTTGAGCTCATCAAGCATGCCGAGGACTTCCGTAAGGCACATAACATCGCACCGATCTCCTACGAAGTAGGAACGGAAGAGGTGCACGGTGGTCTGGCAGACGAGAAGACGTTCGACACCTTCCTCGAGGGTCTGAAAGCCGGTTTGCACGAGGTAGGTCTGGACGATGTATGGCCGTGCTTCATCGTAGGTAAGGTTGGTACCGACCTGCACACAACTTTCTTTGATCCGGAGGTAGCACGTAAATTGACGGCGAAAGTTCGTCCTTACGGAAGCTATATCAAGGGTCACTACAGCGACGATGTAGAGAACCCGGTGGATTATCCGAAGGCAGGTATGGGCGCCGCGAACGTAGGACCGGAGTTCACGATGAACGAGTACGATGCGTTGGCTGAACTCGAAGAGCTGGAGAAGAAACTGTACGCAGAGGGCAAGGTAGCGCAGTTGAGCAATATGACGCAAGTGCTTTGGCAATGCGTATATGAGTCCAACCGCTGGAAGAAATGGTTGCACGGCGAAGAGGTAGGTAAGGACCTGAAGGACTGCACGCCGGATCGTCAGTTATGGTTGGTGAAGACCGGTTGCCGTTACATCTGGCAGAAACCGGAGGCACTGGTAGCCCGTCAGACGCTGTACGACAACCTGGAGCGTCTGGGTATCCATGCCGAAGAGGTGGTACTGATGCGTATTGAGCACAATATGGATAAATATTACAATGCATTTAATATTGTTAATCTGAATGATTATCTTAAGTAAGAAATATTACGTCGTTCTCTTTTCGCTGGTCGTCCTGTTAGGGGCTTGCGGATGCGAGAAGAAGAAAGCCGGAACGGATGAGCCGCAGCAAGAGCAAAGCGGAGAGATTGATCCGTTGCTGATTGAGAAGTCCGTACTGATCACGGATAACTGGGTGTGGAGCGGTAAACCGAAGATCACCATCCAGGTCACGAATGACAATGCGAGTGCGGTTGCTTTCGGCACGAGAGTGGATATCCTGACCGACAAGAAAGACAGCGTCGTTACGCTTATGGACAGCGTGAAGGTGGATGGCAAGAGTCAGAAGTCGGTCGTTTTGACCACCACAGAAAATCTGGAGCCGGGTATCTATATCGCGGAATGCTATTTGGATTCGTCGATCTTCCGTGTCTTCAATTTTGCCATCGATCCGTTTGAGATCACTTCGGTCAATGACAAACCGGAGGATTTTGACCAGTTCTGGCAGGAGGCCAAAGACCAGTTAGCCGCCATCGACATGCAAGCGCAGTTGACGGAGATTCCGGAACGGAGCAATGAGTACGGTAAGGTCTATCTGGTGGAGATGTATTCGGTACCGGACGGTTTGAGTGGTGACCCGGTGAAGATCCGCGGTTACTACTGCGAGCCGCTGGACGGTCAGAAACATCCGGTGATCCTGCATTTTTACGGTTATGACACGCAAGGGTATACCGGTCCGGTGGACTGTCCGTACGGCAGTACGAATGCCGAGTTCTACCTGTCGCATCGCGGTCAATATCTGAACAACCGTCCCGCCGGAACAAACTTAGGGGTAGCCGAAGAAACGGTGAACATCTACGGCGATTGGTTCCGCTACAACTTAGGCGAGAAAGACACCTATTATTACAGGGGCGCGTATATGGACGTGGTACAGGCGATTCGATTTATGGCAACGCGTACGACAAGCGACATGACGAAGCTGTTTGCAGAGGGTTCAAGTCAAGGCGGTGCGTTGACGTACGTAGCCGCAGCCTTGAGCGATTATCCGTTCACCGCCATTGCTGCGAACGTTGCGTTCATGGGTGATTTTGCAGATGCAAAAGATATCGAGAGTCTGGCCTATTGGGAGATCAACGACCACTACTGGGTGGACGGTGTGCCTATCGAACAGAGTCTAACCTATCTGCCCTATTTCGACATCAAGCACATGACGCCGCGTATCTCCTGTGCCGTATTGGCATCGAGCGGGTTGGCGGATAATGTGTGTCCGCCGCGTCTGAACCTCGTACCCTTTAATAATCTCGCCACTCCGGCAGAGAAAAAAGAGTATATCTTTGAACCGGAGATGGAACATAGTTATCCGGCCGATTGGTGGAATAAGATGAGTGCGTTATTCCAGAAGTATTTATGATTTCTTATCCCATAAAGGGAACGATTACTTCAAATTTCAAATTTATGAAACAGTTTGATATCATCGCGTTAGGCGAATTGAACGTGGATCTGATCCTGAATCAGATTGAAGGTGAACCGGAGATCGGCAAAGAGAAGTTTGCCAAGCAGATGACCTTGACCTTAGGGTCCTCGACCGCTATTTTTGCGGCCAATGCAGCGGCTTTGGGTGCCAAAGTGGCTTTCTGCGGCATGATCGGCAATGACAGTTTCGGTGACCTGGTAGAGAGCAGTCTGAAAGCCAAGGGTGTCGATACCCGTTACCTTATTCGTCAGGACAAGTATGCTACGGGCGCTACCATCTGTATGAGTTACGACGAGGACCGCGCGAACCTGACCTATCAAGGTGCGATGGACTTTATGTCGCTGGACGATATCGATCCGGAAGTGTTCAAGGAGGCGAAACATATTCATATCTCGTCGATCTTCATGCAGAGCGGTGTGAAGCGCGACCTAATGAAGATTCTGGAACTCTGCAAGGCCAACGGTGTGACCACTTCGCTGGACAGCCAGTGGGATCCGACGGAGACCTGGGACCTGGATTACAAGGCCGTGCTGCCGATGCTGACAGTTTTCATGCCGAACGAGACAGAACTCAAGTTCCTGACCCGCAGCGAGAGTCTGGAAGAGGCCATCGAGAAGATCCGTCCGTATGCCAATGCAGCGGTGATCAAATGCGGTAGTAAGGGTAGTCTGCTCATGCGCAAGGGTCAATCCGACCGGATGCAGAAGGCCCTGCTCAACGAGCACGTAGTCGATTGTATCGGTGCCGGAGACAGTTTTAACAGCGGATTTATCGCCCGTCTCGCTGCCGGAGACGACCTAGTACGATGCCAGGAATACGGTAACATGACCGGTGCAGTGAACACGACTGCTGCCGGAGGTACCACGGCCTTCACAAGCAAAGAGGATGTGGAGCGGATCGGTAGAGAACGGTTTGGATTTAAATAAATTAACCTCAAATATTTAATATCATGAAACGATTATTCTTCTTTTTGACGTTCTGCGCAGCGGTGCTGTGCGCGTCAGCAAGTAACCGGTACGTTTCTCCGACGGGAGATGACGGAGACGGCAAGTCCTGGGAGCACGCTTTGCACTCTATTGCGACCGCTTTAGGTGGACGCGGAGCAGGAGACACAGTCTTCGTTGCAGAAGGTGTGTACGTAGAGAATCTCTCTATCGGTACCGGTGTTACATTGCTCGGCGGCTATGATGCCGAGAGCGGCGTTCGCGATCCGGAGTTGTACGAGTCAGTTGTCGACGGTACTGGCCTGACTTCCTGGCTGCTGGTGAAGTACGATGCAGATCCGGCAGAGCCTATTCTGATTGACGGTATGGTATTCCAGAACGCAAACCATAGTACATGGGGAGGCGCTGCTATCTTCATGCGTGGCAATATGACCGTGAGCAACTGCGTATTCCGCAATAATACGAGTGGTTCGAAAGCCGGCGGTATCTATATCGACCCGACAGGCAGCGTGGTTCCTGTTATTCGCAATTGCCTTTTTGAGGGCTGTAAGAGCACCGCAGCAGAACAAGCTGCCGCCATCTACAGCGAGGGCATCGCATTAACCGAGAATTGCGTGATCCGTGGTTGCCAAGGCGGCGTGATGATTCGTCAGAATGAAGGTGGTACGGTGCAAAACTGCGTTATATACAATAACCTGGCAGAGTATAACGGCTGTCTGTACGGTAAGGGAACGTTTATCAACAACACTGTTTGTAACAACCTGGGTGTAGAAGGTCGCTACGGAGGTTGCCGTATAGAAGGCAAGGTGGTTAACTGTGTCTTCTGGGGAAACAGCGTACCGAATGGCGATGCAACCCATCATAACTACATTGCCAGCGGCACAGGTTCCAGCAATAACAAAGCCGATATCGGTACAGGCATGACGACTGGTTTGGCAGCAGACAACAATGCTGCAGACGGTCCGAACTTCCGCAACCCGACAGGTTTTGCGGGTATCGCCAAGACGGATGCAGAGAAGACTGCTGTTCGCGATGCTGATTTTGCTGTAACGAGTGCATCGGCTCCGCTGCTGGATTGCGGTGATGCTACGCAGGCGCCCGCTACCGATATGAAAGGTGTAGCTCGTCCGAAAGGCAACGGCGTAGATCTGGGAGCGTACGAGTACGATCCGGATGCTGTGCATATCGAAGTAACCGGCGTACGTATTCTGCAAGATACCATCCGGATTATTGTTGGTCGTACGGGTACGTTAGTAGCCCAAGTGGAGCCCGCTAATGCCGATAACAAACGCGTGAGCTGGAGCATCGATGATCCGTCGGTAGCTACGATACAGAACGGCAAGGTGACTGCGCTGCGCGAGGACACGACGATTGCGCACGTAGAGACGCAAGAAGGCGGTTATACCGCTTCGGCAGTAGTAGTTGTACTGCCGGTTCCGCCGGTTAAGTACCCGCACGAGGTAGTAGAAGCCGACTTGCTGTACAAGATGGGCGAATATGCGATTCCGAGTTTCATTGAGTTCCTCGTAGCCAAAGAGGAAGCACGCATAGACAGTCTGGGCGAGGATGTCGATCTGTCGATTATTCCTGAGAAAGTAGCGGCCATGCAGGCGAAGATCGCTTTGCTGCAACCGAAACAGCAGCCGTACAACCAGATTGCTACGATCAACGGCGATCCGGCGACCCATATGGGCTTCTGCTGGTTCACCAACGGCGGTATCACCGAAGGCGTGGTACAGTTGCTGCCGATGGCAAACGCAAGCGCTTCGGATTTCGAGAGCAACAATGGCGTGTTGACGCTGAACGCAAACACCTCGGACGCTAATCTGCACTATACGCCTATTCAGGCGAGCGAGAGTCCGAAGTACGATATCTGTACAGCAGCCGGTCTGCCGCGTAACACGAAGTTCGACTATGTAAGCCACAAAGCTCTGGCAGAGAACCTGATGCCCGGTACGGCTTACAGCTGGCGCGTCGGTTCTGATGGTCATTGGAGCGAGATCGGACATTTCGTTACCAAGGATGAGAACCAAGGCGGTTACTCCTTCATCTATATGACGGACAGCCATATTCAGGATGCAGAGTATATAGAGCAAGCGCATCGCTGCGCACAAGTGGTGGCTGAGAGAGAGCAGGATGTGAAGTTCTGTCTGTTCCCTGGTGACTTCGTAGATACCGGCGGCAAGACCAACTCGGAGTGGCAATGGGAGCGTTGGTTTGAAGGCTCGATGCGTCCGATGCTGAATGCGATGACGGTAGTGCCGACCGACGGTAACCACGACGACAGTCCGAGTCTAAACTATGACTATCACTTCAATACCGATTGGGGTTTTGCCAACGGTGCTTCGGTTAAACCGCAGTTCAAGGGTATTACGTATAGCTTCGTGTACGGCGATGTTCTGTTCCTCGTTTATTCGCTACAAGACTGGTGGCGTGAGGAAGGCGCGAAGGAAGAAGTGATGCGTTCGACTTATATCACGCAGGATATCCGCAACTGGATGATGGATCAGATAGAGCAACATCCGGAGGCCAAGTACCGCGTGACGCTGTCGCACAAGAATGTGTTCTCGGGTGCTGGCCACCACGAGGATGACGAGTGTACGCTACTCCGCACGCTGATGGTACCGATCATGAAAGAGTGCGGTATCGACCTGGCTATCCAGGGTCACGACCACTGCTACGAGGTAATCGGTCCGGTTAACTCGGATACATGGCAAGTTGTTCCGGGTGCAGTAGAAGATGTAAAGCGTGTACGCGCAGAGGACACCTCCGAATGGGGCAACAAAGAGAACAAAACCGGTCTGGAAGGCGGTACGTTCACGACCGACGAGGGTACCTTATACTTCATCGGCGCTACCTGCGGACGCAAGCGTTACGAGCCGTACAGCCGCGCAAAGATGGATGCAGCTTACACCACCGACCAGAGCATTTTGTATGACAATCATCACCACAATGTGCCGAACCTGTTCGACCTGTTCACCACGAAGTTCGGTCAACCGGGAAGCCCGAGTTACAGCCGGTTCAACGTAACGAGCCAGTATCTGGAGATTGTAACCTACTATCTGGACGCCAACGATGTTCCGCAGGTATTTAACACCATCCGCATCAAGAACAGCCGTCCGAGCAGTATGCCGACGGAAGGGATGGAGACGATGACGAACGAGAGGGGCTTACAGAGCGACAAGTTTTTCTGCAACGGACAGCTTTTTATCAAGAAAAACGGTATGATTTACAACGTTATTGGGCAGAAAATTGCCCAATAACGCAAATCCATAAGTAACAATCAACACACATTTTTATTAACCAATTAAATTTAATGATTATGAAAAAAATTCTCTCGATCTTCGCTGCAATGCTGGTAGCATGTGTAGCAAGCGCAACAGTTTGGCAGATTACTCCGACTTCGCCACGTGAGAAGGATAACATCCGTTATTGCTTGCGTGACAATGCACAAGCAGGGGACACAATTCTCTTGACAACAGATGACTCTCCATATGGAGAGTCGGATGCCATTGCAATTAATAAATCTATTGTAATCATGCCGGCAAAAGGCAAACACCCTGTGGTAAACTTAACTTACTACACAAAGTTATCAGCAGGAGCTATCGCTAAGATTGTCGGTTTGAAATTTGATGGTCAAGGCACATGTGAGTATGCGTTCCGCCCATACGACAATAGTGCATCCGCTGTTACTTTTGAGGGTTGTGAGTTTACTGGTTTTACCAAGTATGTCATTACTTCCAGTGAAGGCTATCACACGGACTCTTGTATCATTAATAACTGCTACTTCCATGACAACGGTCGTGCTGCTGTTTATTTCCCGGCATGCAACCTGGAGGACGCAACGATCAACACAGTAGATTATGTGCGAGTAACCAATTCTACTATTACCAACATCACTGGTCTTAACACAGCTATTATCGATGTTCGCAATCATAACCAAGACTACACAGAAAACATCCGTTTGGAGGTTGATCATTGTACTTTCTACAATTGGGTAGGTGGCACCAATGGAGCGATTATGTCGTACAAATCACCGCTCTCATCTGTGACTAACTGCATCTTTGCAGAGCCCGAAGAAACAGCATATTATGCAGCATATTGCTATGGAGGTATTGTAAAGAATTGTCTTGCGTACAATGTAGCCGGACACCGCGATTGGGATACCCATCCACAGATGGCTGATAATATTGTCGGTAATCCGCTCTTCGTAAATGCTGCAGAGGGTAATTTGACTCTCGGTGAGGGCTCTCCCGCTTTGACCGCTGCTGCAGATGGTGGTGCAATCGGCGATCCGCGTTGGGTGCCTGCAGATCCTGTTTCTATCGATGACGGTTACTATCTGGCAGGAACTTTCAACGGAGTGGATAAATGGAGCGTGAATGAGTTGTCTGCGGACGTTAAGTTCGTTGAAAACAATACTCCTGAAGCTCGACCGGGCGAGATGGTACTCCGTAGCGTAACTCTTACCGTAGGTGACGAGTTCAAAGTAGCTCACGTAGAGAATGGTATTATTCCTTCCGATGATGCTCACTGGTACGGTTCGGGCGATGGAAACGCTAACTTCAAAGTAACGGAGGCCTATGCTGGTCAGAAAGATATTTACTTCGTACCGTCATGGCAAAATGATTGGAACGGTTACATTTGGGTAACTGATGCTGTTGCTTCTGCTATTGAGAATAACAATGCAACGGCTAAGGCTGTTAAGATGATGGAGAACGGACAACTCGTTATCATCAAGAACGGCGTGAAATACAACGCACTGGGTACTGCCCTCTAAGGTGAAGAGGAGAACAAAAGAACGACTCGCAGAAATGCGGGTCGCTTTTTGTTATACGAGGCGAACATCCACCCCGGCGGCTTTGAGTTTGGAACTCATACCGACCGGAATAGCGCGATCGGTGACGATGCAGTCCAACTCATTAATACCCGCTACATGGACAAAACTGCGTTTGTTGAACTTAGAAGAATCAAAGACCGCAATCACCTTATCGGCTTGCTGGATCATGATCTGGTTCAGCAGCGCCTCCTCCAGACTGGGCGTCGAGATGCCGTTCTCCAACGAGAACGAGTCCACACCGAGAAAGAGTTTATAACGGCTGAAATTACGCAACACATTGAGAGCCAACGGTCCTACGGTAGAGAGACTCTGCTGCCGTACATTGCCCCCTAAGAAAACCACATCAAAACGCTTATAGGCCATCAACTCGATGGCGATATTCATAGCGTTGGTGATGATATGCAAGTCGTGGAACTTATCGAGATGACGCGCCACTTCGAGGGTCGTTGTGCCGGAGTCCAACATGAGATAATCGCCGTTCTTAATCAGCTTAGCCGCCTCCGCCCCGATACGCTCTTTCTCCCGCACGTTAAACATCCGCTTGCGCTCAATAGCCGTGTCTTCGTTCGTGTTCTCTACCGGCTTACGCATCGCTCCTCCGCGGGTACGGAGTAATAAATGACGGTTTTGAAGAATGGTGAGATCCTTTCGAATGGTTACTTCCGAAATACCTGTTTCGCGGCTGATTTCCACAACCGAAACCTCTTCTTTTTGCTCTAACATGCGCAATATCAATGCCCTGCGCTCTTTAGCTGATGATGTGTTCATGCAACAACTATTTTATTAAAAAGCACGAGAAGGAGGAACAAAAAACGAAGTCGGTCAACTCTGTAGTGATGCCCCTCCAACTCATGCTACAACACAAGTAATCGGGACATATCTCTTTCACTACATTAAGTTTGACCGACTCGTTTTTAAGAAATATGCCTACGCACCGAAGTGCACAATCACAATGTTTTCAAATTCGCTGCAAAGGTACAACATTTTTTCGAAATATGCAAATAAAAAAGTTTCGTTATTCTTTTTCGAAACATTGCGAAAGGTGGTTTGTGTATGAGGCACGCGCACACAACATGCTATATATAAGCATGTTAACAAAAAGACTTTCGAAACTATGCTATAAAACATATTTTTAAATAATATATTATTTAAGGAAAAGCAGTAATTTTGCACCCGTAAAAATATGCCAAAAAATCGAAACGATATGAAAAAACACATTATTCTTTTCGCAACTATCGCCCTTCTGGCTGCTTGCAATGCACCGAAGGAGAGTGATCAGGAGTCGGCAAATCCTGCTGCAACGATTCTGTTAAAGGATTTTGCTCCGCAAGTAATCAACAACATCCCGATGACCCATGTGGAGCGAGCTAAGTTTGATATCATCGACATGCATGCGCATGACTATGCTTCGAGCGAAGAAGAGATTGCGCAATGGTGCAAGACGATGGATAAGGTAGGTGTACTGAATACGGCTATCATGCATTGCTCCTGGATCGGTCGTCCGTTTGAGGAAGTGATCGAGGCCTACGCACCGTACAAGGACCATTTCCGTTTCTGGTGCTGCTTCGACTACACAGGTATCGATACCGAAGCATGGCCGGAGTGCGGTATTAAAGCCTTGGAGCGCTGCAAGGAGCTGGGAGCCATCGGTGTGGGTGAACTCGGCGACAAAGGCGAAGGTGATACGTACGCTCGTCCGGCAGATGGAAAAGACATTCATATCGACGACCCGCGTGTGAAGCCGCTGATTGAGAAAGCCGGTGAACTCAAGTTGCCGATCAGTATTCATATCGCCGAACCGTACTGGATGTACCTGCCGATGGACGAGAAGAACGACGGTCTGATCAACGCGGTGACCTGGCATGTAGATACGACGAACTGCTACGGATACGATAAGTTGATGGAGAGTTTTGAGAACGCCGTACGCGAGAACCCAAAGACATTGTTCATTGCCTGCCACTACCTGAACATGACGCACGACCTGCCGCGACTCAGTGCGCTGTTGGACAAATATCCGAACCTGTATTTTGATATCTCGGCACGCGTAGCGGAGAGTGCTCATACGCCGCGGGCAACGCGTGAGTTCCTGATCAAGTACCAGGATCGCGTACTCTTCGGAACGGATAACGGCATGGATCCGGAGATGTACCGGACGATCTTCCGCGTACTGGAGACGAACGATGAGCATTTCTACATGCCGGAATCCGAGTACCATTGGGCACTGAGCGGATTTAATCTGCCCGACGAGGTGCTGAAGAAACTATATCACGATAACGCAGAACGCATTTTAACGGAATATAAATGATGAAAAAAGTGATTTATATGATCGGTGCACTGGTGGCTCTGGCTGCCTGCGCACCGAAGCCGGAAACGGAGCGACTGATCTGCGCGGAAGCGGAGATGAGTGTTTTCCCTTTTAGCGAGAACGGCATGCGCGTTACCAAGCATCAGACCATCACGCCGGTAGAGGGCGTAGAGGGTCTGGAGGTGATCGAGACCTATTTTGTGAATGAAGGTAAAGCCGTCACCGTACGCGCGTACGAGCTCTGCCGCACGGAGGTAGAGGCGCAAGACAGCATTGTTTGGTCGCTGCAACCGAGTAGTACATCCTTACGTCTGGATTGGGTATTGCCGGTGAAAGAAGGTTTTTACCAACGTAACTATCTCGGTATGAATAACACCGACTACGGTGGAGGAATCCCGGTTGTGGATCTGTGGCAACGCGACGGCGGTATAGCGATCGGTTTATTTGAGCCGGTGCTCCGTATGATCGAGATGCCAGTCGAGTGGAAACGGTACGGCAATAAAGTGACGATGGCTTTGCATTACGAATTACCAGAACCGGTGGTACTGGAGCAAGGCGATACCATCCATTGCTTCAAAGCCTTCCGTTTGACCCATCAAGGCGATTATTTCAATGCCCTCCGAATCTTCTCGGAGTATATGCAGACGAATCTGGGTGTAAAGATGCAACCGTCCGAGCCGGAAGCTTTTGAACCGGTTTGGTGCGCTTGGGGCTACGAGCGGACCTTCACGATCAACGAGGTCATCGGTACTTTGGATAAAGTAGCAGAACTCGGATTCCGTTGGGTGGACGTGGATGACGGATACCAGATTGCCGAAGGCGACTGGAACACCAACAGTCGTTTTCCGGGTGGCGATAAGGACATGCGTCATATGACGGATGAGATCCATAAACGCGGTATGAAAGCCAAACTGTGGTGGGCACCGTTGGCAGCCGATCCGGGCACGAAACTGCTCAAAGAGCATCCGGAGATGATGCTGCGTACGGAAGAATGGGCACCGGAGTTCATCACATGGTGGGATAGTTGGTATCTGTCGCCGGTGAGCGAGGCTACCGATGCGTACACCAAAGATCTGCTGAAGATGTTCCTAAAGACCTGGAACTTCGACGGACTGAAGATCGACGGTCAGCACCTCAACTGCTGCTTACCGGACTACGGCGAGACCGCTGCACTGGAAAGTCCGTTTGAGGCACCGGAGCAGATGCCGAGTTATTTTGCAAAAGTCTATGAACAGACACGTGCTTACAAGCCGGATGCAGTGGTACAAGTTTGTCCATGCGGTTGTGCGGTTAACTATTTCATTCTGCCGAACATCAACCAAGCCGTTGCATCCGATCCGATGTCGTCCTGCCAGGTGCGTATGAAACGCAAAGCGTATGCGGCCATGGCACCGGCTTTGGCTTACTACGGCGACCACGTGGAACTGACGGATAACGGCGATGATTTTGCGACCCAGATTGGTACGGGTGCGGTGATCGGTACGAAGTTCACATGGCCTAAAGACAATCCCGATGTAACGGATGGTCCGTTCGTCCTGACTCCGGAACGGGAAGCACTCATTCGCAAATGGATGAAGATATACAAAGAGAACAACCTGGCTCGCGGCGAGTACCTGAACCTCTATACCTGGGGTTACGATCTTCCGGAGGCACATATAATCCGTCAGAACGATGCAATGTACTACGCATTTTATGCCGATGAATTCGAGGGAATGTTGGAACTGCGCGGGTTGGAGTCCGATGCCGAATATGAGGCGATTGAGTACACGGAAGACGAACCGAGAACGTTCGTTGTGAAGGGTGCTGAGCCGAAGATCGAGGCGAACTTCAAGCGGAACTATTTGCTGAAATTAACAAAAATTTAATACTGTATGAAACGAATCCAAGCTATCTTTTTCTGCCTGATGATGAGTGCGGCGATCTTCGCCGACATCAGCGTGAAAGGTACGGTTATTGATGCCGACACATCGGAACCGATGATCGGTGTCAGTATCCTGGTCAAAGGTACTACGACCGGAACCATCACTGATTTTGACGGTAATTTTGAGATGAGTGTGCCGGACAAAGCGACATTGCAACTATCGTACATGGGTTACAAAACCATCGAAGTGCGTGCCGTGCCGACCATGAGCATCATCATGGAGACCGATGCGCAACAACTGCAAGAAGTGGTGTCGCTCGGTTACTCCGCTGTGAAAAAAGCCGAGTTGAGTTCGGCTGTTGTAACGGTAGATGCCGAGAAACTGACGGATGTCACCTCTTCCGATGTAGGAAACATGCTGCAAGGTAAGATTGCCGGTGTACAGATCACCAATATCGGCGGTCAGCCTGGTGATGCAGCGCAGATCCGTATCCGCGGTACAGGTTCTATCACCGCTTCGTCTGCACCGGTGTATGTTGTGGACGGTGTGATGGGTGGTTCGTTCAACCCCAATGATGTAGAGACGATCTCCGTGCTGAAGGATGCCGGTTCAACAGGTATCTACGGTGCAGCCGCAGCAGGCGGTGTGATCGTTGTTACCACCAAGTCCGGTAAGAAAGGCAGTAAGGTAAGTGTGGATCTGAAGGGAACGGTCGGTGGCAAGCAAGCGCTGTTTGGTAACTATAAGATGATGAACTCCAAGGAGTTATACAGTTACCACCGGACCTTGTTCAGCCCGGCTTCGTTCAGTGAGAGTCACCCCAAATCCTTGCTGCAGGAAGACTGGGACTGGCAGAATGAGTTCTTCTCTATCGGTGTCATTCAAAACTACAACGTGGCCGTTAAGGGCGGTTCGGAGCACGTAGGTTACTACGCTTCGTTGGACTACTTCGGAGAAGATGGTACGTTGATGGGAACGGGCATGAAGAAATTCAGCGGACACGCTTCTATCAAAGCCGATATCGCCAAATGGCTCGATATGAATGTCAAAGTGGACTTCGCCAAATCGACTGTTGACTATGCTCCGTCCTGGATGATGCTCGACGATGCATTCAACAAGATGCCGTGGGATTGTCCGTTTGTTCTGGATGCGAACGGCAAACCTACCTCCGAGTATATCTATATGGACGAAAGTCGTACCCGTTCCGATAATGGCAAAAAATGGTACAGCGGTTCGTATTGGAACTCGCTCCATTCGGCACAGTACAACTACGCCAAGTCCAATAGTTTTGACTTCACCGGTGTACTGCAATTAAATGTTCACTTCGCGGAATGGTTGCATTTCACAACCACCAATACATTCGGAACCGGCTACTATAAATCGTCTGATTTTACCGACCGTCGCACCTATGACGCTACCTACAAGAAAGGATATATGGGTGAAAGTTTGGGTCTGACCAAGACTTTCGGTACGACTAATATCCTCAAGAGTGGTAACCAATGGGGCGCACATAGTTTCAATGCCATGGCGGGCTTTGAGTACGGAATCTGGAAATCGGAATACACATCTTCTGCCGGAACGGGTATGCCGAGTGGTATTGACGCCCTCAATGCTTCTGTACCCTATGCAGTAGGCGGATATAATGTACCGGGCGCTTCCTGGTCGGTATTCTTACAAGCCAGCTATGATTACGCGAAACGTTATTTTATTACAGCCACTTACCGCGCTGAGGCCAGTTCAATCTTCGCTCCCAAGCACCGTGTAGGTCATTTCCCGTCGGTAGCGGCAAGCTGGTTAATCAGCAACGAGAATTTCATGAAAGATCAGGATATCGTCAGTTTCTTCAAGCTGCGTGCTTCGTACGGTATCACGGGTAATAACAATATCCCGCCTTATCAGTACCTGGCTACATACAGCGTTTCGAACCTGTATCAGAACACTGTTTCCGCCACCTCGAGTCGTCTGGCCAGCCCGGATCTGCACTGGGAGACAGCTAACATGGCATCCGTAGGTATCGACCTGACTTTTATCAAACGTATTGATATGTCGATTGACCTTTATCAAACGGATAACACGGACCTGTTGCTTGATGTGCCTATTGCTCCGTCGACCGGTTTCTTCAAGGTTACCCAGAACGCCGGATCGGTTCGTAACCGGGGTATCGAGTACCGCATTGATGCGAATATCATTGATATGAAGAAATGGCGTTGGGATATCGGTTTCAACATCGGTTTCAACCAGAACCGCGTAACCAAGACTCCGAACGGAGTACCTATCCTGCAGACTGTGGTCGATGTGACGCAACAGATCAAAGAAGGTCAGGACATCTACTCGTGGTACATGAAAGAGTGGGCAGGCGTTGATCCGGCTAACGGAAACCCGCTATGGTATGTGGTGGATGCAGATGGCAAGTATGTATTGGATGCTGCCGGCAACAAAACCACTACCAATGATTATAACGCTACCCAGGCACATGTGGTAGGAACAGCTAGTCCGATGTTCTCCGGAGGTATCAATACACAGTTGAGTTGGAACGGTATCTTCCTGCATGTGAATACCAACTTTACCTACGGTAACAAGATTTATAACGCTACCCGTCAGATCACGGATGCGGATGGTGCTTACACCGATTATAACCAGTTATCGCTGAAGGCACAAGGTTGGACGCGTTGGAAAAACCCGGGTGATGTAGCCACGCACCCGAGAGCCGTCAGTGCCAATGACTCGCATTCTAACGCTGTTTCGTCACGTTATTTGGAGGATGGCAGTTTCTTCCGTCTGAGAAACATCACAGTCGGTTATGATTTCCCGGCTAAACTGATTAGCAAAGCTAAGATGACCAAGTGTCGTATCTATTTCACGGCTGACAACCTTGCCACGGCTACCAAGTTCTCGGGTATGGACCCGGAGATCAGTCTGGTATCCGGAACGAACACCTTAGCCGGTTTGTATAACTCCAATTATCCTGTCGGACGTACGTTCCAGGGTGGTATAGAAATATCGTTCTAATTATGAAAACGAAATCATTATATCTAACCGTAGCAATCGGAATGATGCTCGGTTTGGCAAGTTGCAACATGGATTATTATCCATCGGACGAGCAGAGTAGTGATGTGATCATCAAGGAGTCCAGTGCCACGATCATGGATGGTTGCTATGCATTGTTGAAAGATGAGGTAGAGTATCTCGGCTGGCCGAGCGGTAACTCCTATTGCCGTCACTTCTTCCAGATGGCGGAGTTTCCGGCAGATAACATCTGTCTGTCCGGTAAAAGTACCGATCCTTTGTTCCAGGCAACGACCTACACGATGACCGACAACCTGCAGAACGTAGGTACACTCTGGATGGTGGGTTATAAGATTATCTCTATGGCTAATACACTGATTGAGGGCCTGGACGAGAACAAAGCGGAAGACAAGCAAGTGTTAGGCGAAGCCTATTTCATGCGCGCTATGGTGCATCTGAATATGGTAACGTTGTTTGCCAAACCGTATTCATACGGTCGCAGCAACCCGGGGGTACCTTTGCGTCTTTCCAATAAAGAAAGTACCATCAAACGCAATGAGGTCGGCGAAGTGTATGACCAGATCGTAGCGGACCTTCTGAAGGCGTCTGAGTTGATGGGTAAATCGCGTGGCAATGCCGGCTATGCTTCCAAAGAAGCTGCGCTCGGTCTGCTCTCTCGCGTGTACCTATACATGGAAGAGTATGACCAATGTATCAAGGTGGTGGATGATATGCTGAACGGGGCAGCACCGGAGTCTAAACTAGATCCGAATTACGCCACCTATTTCGCAAACGCAAAGACCTCGATGGAGACGCTATTTTGCATCGCCCATGAGCCCACAGATGACCGCGGACAGTCCGCCATTGGTTCGATGTACAACGGTGACGGTGGCGGATGGGGAGAAATCTATCCCTCTTTCCCGCTCCTTAACCTCTACGAGCGTTACCCGACCGATATCCGTTATACGGCGTATATCCATCCGCAATTCGAGGACGATACGATCAGTGCAGACCTATATGCGTTCGTGCCGCGTGGTGAGGCCGGTTCGGAAGAGAAACGGGATATCCAGTTATTTGTCGCCGATTATGATGCAGCCACCGATACGTATTCCTTCAAAGAAGGAAGCACCGTCTATGCGATTGAGAAACGACTGATTCATGGTGAGTACTATGAGTATCATGTGAATTACGGCGAAGAGGATCTGACGGTGCTGCTCTTACCGGATAACATCAACATGCGTTCACCGGGTAACTATCCCAAATTCTTCTCCATCAAGTACGGCTACCAGGACGGCAGTCCGACGCTCTCTTCACCGGTAGTATTGCGTTGGGCGGAAGTAATCCTTAACCGTGCTGAGGCATATGCGCATTTGAATAAGGACAAAGAGGCATTCGATGATGTGAACGTGATCCGTACTCGCGCAGGTATTCCGCCGGCAGGTATGTTCTCCACGTCTAATATGCACGGTTATGCTAATGCATTGGATGTGGTACTGGATGAGCGCCGTCTGGAATTGGCATTTGAGGGACATCGTATGTTCGATGTCTATCGTAATAAGAAAGATATGGATCGCCGCTATCCGGGACTCCAATCTTGGAAAATCATAAAGTGGGATAAAGAGAATCATATTATTTATCCGATACCGTATGCCGAATGGACAGTCAGCGGTATTCAGCAAAATGAAGGATATTAATTTTACTAACCAAATAAAAATAAAAAAATTATGAAAACAAATTGGAAAATTGCACTGATGTGCGCAGCAACATTGGCCTTTGTTGCATGTAAAGACAAGAATGAAGCTGAAGATGAAGGTCTCGACGTAGAATACGAGGCTAAGATTAGCGTGAACGATCAGTCTGTGGCAGATTGGGATGCGTTGGACGCTAAGAATGTAGCGGTATTTAAAGCTCCGTCCAATCCGGTATGGGATGGTGTACACATGATCAAAGTATATGCTGACGAGGTATATATTAACTGGATTTTGGTTTATGACCCGGCTAAATATAAAAAACATCGTCCGGTAGATGCAATGCATATCTTTCTGGATATCGACCACAGCAAGAAAACAGGCGGATATTTTGATTTATTCCAGGATGCATGCTGTGACTTGATGTTTGAAGGTCCGTTGTACAGCGATACCGGAACTCCGATCAATTATTGTCCTTCCGTATCGGAATGGGTTGGCCCCGTGAATGGAGAAGATTGGAAGAACTGGAAACAAATTAAAGAAAGCATTGTGGGAGAAAGCCAGTTTGTAGGCGACAGTATCCTTGAAGCACGTATCATGATTGATAACATCCCGCACAAAGAAAAATTCTCGAAAGAAGGTTTCGGTTTTGGTGCTACATTGACCCAGAATTTCGAGGCTAGTGCGGTTGGTTTCCTGCCGCAAGGAAATACACCGGATGGTAATCTTATCGGACGTGCCGACTTGTTGTTTGTTAAATTTACCAAGACAACAAAATAATTAACAATCCGTTTTTTGTATGAAAAACAAATATTTTATCTTTGCTTTTGCATTGCTGCTTTTAGGATGCAAAAACAATGAGCCGGGAATTGTAGAACCGGATTCTACTACACCGGCAGACACTACCGTTGTGCCTCCTCCCCCGGCAGACCCGGGAGAGCCGGATCCGGTGGATGTTGTGCCCGAAGGAGCCATCGCCTTTACCAAATCTAACGAGCAGATAGCTAACCCCGAACGTGGTTTTTATGTACAGAAGTACTATACAACTGCGGATTTGGATGAAACAGTGATGCTCAGTACCGTCACAGAAAACAGAGAGTCAGAGCATATCACGCTCTATCTGCATTCCTATTACCTGACGGATTATATCGATAAGGATATCGATCCGGCATTCATGGAGCGTTTTGAGCGCAATATGAACACGCTTCGTGCCGGTGGCGCCAAGGCAGTATTGCGTTTTTCATACAAGTCGCATCATAGTAGCAACGATAAACCCTGGGATGCAACGCCACAATGGGCAGACAAGCATATCGACCAAATAGCCCCGTATCTGATGAAGCACAGGGATGTGATTTATTGCATCCAAGCCGGTTTCATCGGATCGTGGGGAGAGTGGTACTACACCGATAACTATCCGTTCAATCCGTACGATGACGAGGAGTTTGAACCCTATTGGCAGATTGCAGAGCACCTGTTGAGCGTCACACCGGACGATCGCCAGATATGCTTCCGTCAGCCGCAGTTCAAAATGCGTTATCTCAAGATGCGTGGTCAGGATGTGACTCCGTTGACAGAGGAAGAAGCATACAAACCGTCCCTCAAAGCACGCTGGGCGGGACATAACGACTGCTTCGTTTCCTCCGAAAGCGATGTAGGTACCTACCATAGTGACGAAGAGCGGGATTTCTGGGCAGCCGACACGCGCTTTACTGCCATGGGTGGTGAGACCTGCAAGGAGTGCGAGTATTCCAATGCGGTTAATGCCATCCAAGAGATGGAGAAATACCACTGGTCATACTTGTGTAACTCTTATCATCCGGACATTCTTGCATCATGGGAAGGTTCCGGTCACTATGAGCAGATCAAACGTCGTTTGGGATATCGCTTTGCGCTCCGTTGGGCTAAGTTACCGGAAGATCCCAAAGCAGGACAGCAGTTTGACGCTCAGTTAGCGATACGTAACTATGGTTTTGCTGCGCCGGTCAACAAGCGTGACTTGGAGTTGATCTTCGTTTCTGTCAATGATCCGGAGAAGAAATTTATCTATCCGCAGGCCGAAGATCCGCGTTTCTGGATGGGTGGCGAGTTACATGAATGCACCCTCTCTTGTATTCTGGATTCAGAGATGCAGGGTGAATATAAGATGTACATCAACCTACCGGATCCGTATCCATCGCTGCACGATAATCCGCTTTTCTCCATCCGTCTCGCCAATGAGAATATGTGGGAAGAAGCAACCGGATATAATTATATAACCACTATAAACGTACAATGATATGAAAGATAAACTTTGGCTTGTCTTTATCCTCATCACCGTTGTTACATGGGGTGTATGGGGTGCGTTCTCCGGATACCAGATTCAGAACGGTATTCCAGATACGGTAGTGTACATCTTATGGGCGCTGTCAATGATCCCGTGCGCCATTGTGGCACTGATCATCAATAAGGGTAAATTCCTCTGCGATGCCAAATCCGCACTTCTCGGCTGCACAGTCGGATTACTTGGCGCGGGTGGTCAGTTAGTGCTCTTCAAAGCCTTGACGCTGGGTCCGTCCTATATCATCTATCCCTTTATCTCGATGTCTCCGGTAATCGTCATCACGCTGGCGGCTATTTTCCTGAAGGAGAAAGCCACACGCTGGCAGATAGCCGGTATCGTGGTAGCGCTAATTGCTATCCTGCTGCTCTCGTTGGAGACCGGTCAGGAAGGCAGTCCGGTGAGCGGATGGCTATGGATCGTACTGGCTATCCTTGTGCTCTTCGCATGGGGTATTCAGGGCTTCTTTATGAAGTTCGCCAACAACAGCATGGATGCAGAGTCGATCTTTGTATGGATGGCACTCTCTGGATTGGTGCTGATCCCGGTAGCATGGTACATGAGTCTGGATGCGGCTGCATTCTTTGCTGCACAGGAGTCGGTGAATACCAGCCTCGGATGCTTCGGTATCCAGATTCTCAACTCGATCGGTGCGTTGACCTTGGTTTACGCGTATCGTTACGGTAAGGCGGTTATCGTTTCCCCGATGGAGGGTCTGTCGCCGATGGTAACGGTGCTGCTGTCGCTGATCATCCTGAGCGTCATTCCGAACCCGCTCCAGATAGCCGGTATCTGCTGTGCCGCTTTCGCGATGTATGCTTTGTCTAAATAACCTTTAAAAAATTAATACTATGAAAAAACTATTCTTTTTAACCGCTGCTTTGGTTGCAGCATGCACGATGAATGCACAGACCATCTCGATTGATGGAGACAATGCAGATTGGGCAGAAGTGCCTATGTTAAGCGATCCGGGAACCATGCCGGTTTACAAGGCAATCGTTCCGCAGGAAGGACTTACTTTGCCTGATGACGCAGCACTCTGTGTGATGGTACAACGTACAGAGGAACAAAAAGCCATTTATCCCGGTGCCCCTGTCAGCTACGTAGATGCCGACAGAGATGCGACAACTACTGCGGCGGGAGAAGCATGGTATTGTCCTTCTTTCGGTCCCGATTATGAAATGGGCGCTTGGGATGGTAATGACGGCGCATCCAGTGAAGATGAAACCATTGACGAAGTGGTTATTGTCCAAAGTAAATTTGATACCGGTATACCGTTTGACGGTAGTTGCCATATGTGGATGCTGTTTAACTGGTCTAAATACCTGCCTAACTCTCCGGAGGAGAATAACTGGAACTGGGCAGAGACCAGTTATCATCCCGTTATCGTAAAGCCGTACACTTTTGCTGATCTCAACGGCACCCTCGCCGCTGCAGACGTATATTCTACACACTCTGCATTGACTCCGGGGGAATCGTTGGATATGATGGTAGCCGGTTCAGCAGTGGATGTACAATTATGGGCATCGTGGGCTGTAACTTTATCGGAACCCGCGATATACACCATTAAGGCGGATATCACCAGTACCAACGCTGCATCCGTGGACCTCCAATTGGTCAATATGGCTACCAACGCTGTGGTTGCATCATTCGCTTCCGAAGCATTGGAAGCCGGTCAAGACGTAACAGTAGGCGTATGGAATCTCTCCGCCGTTCCCGCAGGCAAATACATGCTCCGTTTCTCGAACCATGTCGAGTTTTCAGCAATGAAACTGAACTCGCTCACCTTTGCTACGAATGATAGCCACGGCGTTGTCAATACCGCTGCAGAGGCAAAGGTAACGAAACTTATTCGTAACGGTCAAGTAGTGATTATGCGCAATGACAAGTGCTTCAACGCGCTTGGCGCAGAAATGAAATAAGTATGAAAAAGTTATTCTTTTTAGTTGCTGCTTTGTGCTTAGCACTAACTATCCATGCCGCAGTCACTGAGCTCGATTTGAGTAAGGCTAAATCATACTCCACTGCCGGTGGAGCGACTTTGGCTTATGACGAAGAGAGCAAAGAGTTAACTGTAAATTGGGAGGTAACTTCCGGATGGGCAGTGAGTGGCATTCAGATTTCTTTAAGAAGTCTTACCGGTGTAACCGGTATACAGTTTGAATTCCAAGGAAATGGTAAAGCAGTCGATTTTCTGCATTATTTGACAGATGAGCAGGGAACTTACTGGTGGGATGCTAACGGACAGGAAAGTTTGGCGTCCACGGATTGGAAGTCTTTATCGGTGACACCGTACAAAGCACTGTGGCAGGATAACAATCCGTACGAATATGGAACATCGTCTATAGTAGCTATACAATTTGTTGCTAATCCTTCTACAGCAACAACAGGTACCTTCAAAATCCGTAACGTGCGACTCATTACTTCCGGAGAAGGTCCTATTGATCCGAATCCTGAAGGAAAGTCACTGCCGCTGACATACAATGGTGAGATTTTGCCCATCAATATGGAGTTCACCCGCACTATGAGCGGTCAGATCGGTGCCCATATCGGCATTCCCGAAGTGTCCGGTATCGCATGCTCACGCGTCACACCGGGTTATATCTGGATGGAAGGCGATGAGACTGATGCTAACACTAACCCATTCATCGTTGCTACCGACGAAACCGGACAGATCTTAGGCGCCAAGGTTAGTTTCGACCACGTCTATCGCTGGGACTGGGAGGATATGTGCGGCGGTGTATATGACGGCAAGAACTATCTCTTTATCGGTGGCTTTGGAGACAATAACCATTCGGAGGGCCAGTACTGCATCATCTATTTCGAAGAACCGGCTATTGATCCGGCGAACCCGAATATATCAGTCAATGCGCACCGTATCAAGTTCGAGTACCCCGACCACCAGAAGCATAACTGTGAGTCGATGATGTACGACAATATCGAACAGATGCTATATATCGTTACCAAAGTGTATGATGATGTAAATACGGTATACCGCCTTCCGTTCCGTCTCGACTACGGCGACACCCAACAGACAATGATCCGTGTATGCGATCTTGGTGTAAAATCCGACATCGGCGAAGGAGAGTATCAGGGTGAGATGCACCGCTATAAAGGTTTCCATCTCGCTACTGCAGCCGACATCTCGCCGGACGGTAAGTATATCCTTATCAAGAACCAAAATAATTATGTAGGTATCTATTCGTGGGTGCTCTATTGGGAGCGCGAAGGGAACGAGAGTGTTAGCGAAACGCTCAAACGCCAACCGCAAGTCATTGACTGCTACGAAGTGGAATGGCAAGGCGAGGCTATTGCTTGGCGCGATAACAATACCTTCTATACTACCTCCGATGCCGATCCGGAAGATGAAGCGCCTATCTATAAGTACACGCGTGAAGGCTATGAAGGAATGGCGAACATAACGTCAAAAACAGAAAGGAAAGTCGTAATGATAGATAATATATTGTACGTTCACACACCCAAAGGATTGTTCTCTTTGGATGGCAGAAAAGTGCAATAAATTCATTCTGAGATAAGAAAAAACGCTCTTCGGGGCGTTTTTTTTTGCATATTTAAAAAAAATATTGTACCTTTGCAGCCGATTTTGAGAAAAAAGAGAAATTATGTTGAGAGAAATCCTTGCTATCACCGGTAAACCGGGTTTGTACAAATTGATCAGTCGCGGTAATAACATGCTCATCGTGGAGTCGCTCGTGGACGGCAAACGTATGCCGACATACGCACGTGACAAGATTGTGGCGTTGAGCGATGTATCGATGTTCACCGATGCGGACGATATCGCGCTGAGCGAAGTACTGACCTCTGCCGGAAAGAAAGAGGGACTGAAACCGGTAGCTTTTGATCCGAAGAAAGTGGACAACAAAGAGCTGCAGAAATGGTTTGACGAGGTACTGCCCAACTGGGACCGCGACCGCGTTTATCCGAGCGACATACGCAAACTCATCCAATGGTACAACATCCTCATCAATGCCGGCATCACCGACTTCTCCGTTAAGGAAGACGAACCGGCAGAAGAGGAAAAAGCATAAGTGCTCCTTAGGGAGATAATCAATAGCATAGAATCTGTAGCGCCACGGAGTGCCCAGGAAGAATGGGATAACTCGGGTATGCAGGTAGGTGACACAGGACGTGAGATCCACTCCGTTCTCTTGACCACAGACATCACGATCGATGTGGTCAATGAAGCTATTGATTTAGGATGCGAGTTGATCATCTCCCATCATCCCCTTCTTTTTCACGGACTGAAACAAGTATGCGGTCAGACGCCGCAGGCACGGGTCGTAGAAATGGCTATCAAGCACGATATCGCCATCTACTCCGCGCATACGAACCTCGATAGCGTAGTCGGCGGGATTAACACAAAATTGGCGGACAAACTCGGGATTGAGGAGCAGCGGATTCTGGTGCCGAGCGGCACCAATGAATCTAGGGGACTAGGAGTCCTAGGAAGCCTAGGAAGTCCTAGGAAATACGAAGATTTCATCGCACATATACGCGAAGTATTAGAATGTACGTACGTGCGTTACACGCGTCCGCGCAAGGAGATGATACAGACTATGGCCTTATGCGGTGGCAGCGGTGCGGAGTTTATCGAGAACGCGATCGAGCAAGGCGCCGATGTGTACCTGACGGCCGACTGCAAGTACCATGAGTTTCAGGATGCCGACGGCCGTATCGGTCTCATCGATATCGACCACTGGTACTCCGAAAGACATGCCCGGGAGATCTTCGCCGATATACTGAAACCCCTCGATTTGAACGTATATATCAGTAAAAACGATAAAACACCAATACAACTATGGCAAAAAAAGAATTGACTGTAGAGGACAAACTGAAATACCTCTACGAACTGCAGCAAGTAGATTCTAAAATCGACAGCTTGCGCACGCTGGCAGGTGAGCTGCCGCAAGAAGTGAAGGATATGGCCGACGAAGTAGAAGGTCTGAAGACCCGTCTGGCTAATATCGAGAACGACATCAAAGAGTGCGAGACGCAGATCTCCGACCACCGTGTACGTACGGAGAATGCCAACGCTTCCATCTCGCGTTACAAAGAGCAACAGAACAGCGTACGTAACAACCGTGAGTTCGATAACCTCAACAAGGAGATCGAGTATCAGGAGTTGGAGATCGAGGCATCGCAAAAGAAGATCAAACACTACAGTGCTGAACTTGAGGAGCGTCTGGCCGACAAAGCGAAGACGACCAAGGACATCGAGGAGCGTACGGTGGATCTGAATCAGAAACGTTCGGAGCTGGACCAGATTCTGGCAGAGACCAAAGCCGAGACCGAGGCACTGGTACTCAAAGCGAACGACATCGAGAAGAAACTGGACGAGCGTCTGTTAGCCGGATTCAAACGTATCCGTAAGAGCGCACGTAACGGTCTAGCAGTTGTAAAAATCGAGCGCGACTCCTGCGGCGGATGCCACGCTAAGATCCCTGCTCAGCTGCAATTGGATATCCGTACTCGCAAGAAGATTATTGTTTGCGAGTTCTGCGGTAGAATATTAGTAGACCCAGAGATGTAAGGACGAGGCTTAACACGCCTAACCAGCATGTTGCGCCGGCACCGATCGTGTCGGCGTAACTTGTCTCTGTACCGAAGATTGTATAAGCCAACACCGCCAGCGTGTTGTTTACGAAATGCATCGTTATCGGTACCCACAGACTGCCCGACCAGACGAAGACATACCCAAACATCGCGCCCATCAGCATACGGGGGATAAAACCGTAGAACTGCATGTGGATGGCAGAGAAGATGATAGCCGTTATCCAGATCGCTACATGTTTGTTACCCAGAATTTGCTGGAGCGTGCCCCGGAAAGAGAGTTCTTCCGACAAAGCGGGCAGCAAAGCCATCAAACCGATATTGAGTAAGACTTGCCAGCTGTTATCGGCCTGCAGGAAACGTTCGGTCAATAAAGCTGCCTGTGCCTCAAAGGCTTTCAGTTTTTGTTCGATGAAATCGAGACTTTCCGGTAACTCGATCCGGCTGTTTAAGTCCGCTAAGAGGTTGATTGCCGGAAGGGCACACATCATCATACCGATAGCCAAGAGGAATAACCTCCAGTCCGCTCCCTTATCCAATCGGAGCCAGGATAGCGGTTTATGGTTCACATCCCAGATCCAGGCACAGAGTATAGGAGGCAAAAGAAACGTTCCGATTGTTTGGGCAAACTGCAGCCATTTCAGGCTTTGCGTACTCTGACTGTCGTCATTACACAGCACCCAAAGGCCCATCGCCAACAGGGTCAAGCAGGCCACGATACCCAGCCAAATCAGGATGTGTGCAAAACGGGAACGCATGATTATTCGGGACTGGTATAATTACGTCCGTAGGAACGGTAGGTATCTTTTTCGATCTCGATCGTCGGTTCTTCGAAACGGTCGAGATGCAGTAATTGCCATTCGATATACTTGATACTCAAGCCGCGATCGAGCCATTGTTTCTCATAATGCGTCTGCAGCGCCCGGGCATCAGGGTACAGTCCGCAGGCATAGAGATCATCCGTATTGGCCAAGACCGGATAAGGATTAAGCCGCAGCATCTCGACGGTATAGGTATAGAGGAAAGGACTGTCAGTCTTGAGATGAATTAGTCCGCCGGGGTTCACAATCCGCTGGTAGCGCTGCATGAAGTAGGTAGAGGTAAGCCGCTTGGTGGCTTTTTTCATCTGGGGGTCACAGAACGTGATCCAGATCTCATCGATCTCATCGGCCGCAAAGAACTCGGTGATAAACTCGATCTGCGTCCGAAGAAAAGCGACATTCGTCAGCTCTTTCTCGATGGCCTGCTTGGCACCGGCCCACATACGCGCCCCTTTGATATCGACCCCGATGAAGTTTTTCTGAGGATATTTCTCAGCCAGACCTACGGTGTATTCGCCTCGCCCGCAGCCGAGTTCCAGCACAATCGGATGGTCATTATGGAAATAGGCCTCCCGCCAATGTCCCGCCATCGGTTTATACGGCGGCTGAAAGACATTGTAGAAAGTCTCCATCTCAGCGAACTTTTTTAACTTATTTTTCCCCATCCCGTTGAATCTCCAATCCTATATCCGTGATACCACGCAAGAGACTGTCCCGCATCGCGTGTTGGATACGCACCGTACAGTTGCCCGTATCCGGAAAATGGTAATTCTCCTCCAAGAGCACCGGCATCTCGATAAACCCGTTATGATGATCGCCTAACCACTGCCCGCGGTCATCCGCCAGATAGAACTCAATCGTATCCCGACGCGGACCGTTATCCACAAAGAGCCACATGTTCTGATACGGATAGCGCTCCGTATGACGCACGTAGATGATCATGCTATACGCCGGCTCGGTATGCACCACCTTAAACGGAAATTCCATCACCGAATCCACCGCCCATTCTCCCGATGGAATCGAATGAAATCGACTATATTCGATGTTATTATGACAGGCTGTGAGCGACAAACATCCTATCACCAATAACCAATAACCAATAAGCTTTACCCTCATCGTCTATGGTGTTTTTTCTTTTTATGATCAAAACGCGTCACATCGCCGTGACCGGTCTGATAGCCGATCTCGGTAACGACAGCCTTGTTGCCTTCAAGTGTATCGGGTTTCTCTCCGCGCCGGTTCATGGCGATGATCTCATGCGCCCGTGCCGCCGATAAAGTCGTCAGATTGATGCCCTTTTGCGGATCGGAAGAATAAGTCACGGTGCCTGCCAGCGGATCGGAGGAGAAGAAATACCAGGTTGCATCCTTGGTCTCCAACTCCGTATGACGAGCGGGCAATAACTTGGACGCATCCTCATAGACCGGTACCTCATAGTTGAGACAGCACTTGAGTTTCGCGCACAAACCGGCTAACTTCTGCGGGTTAGGGGAAATATTCTGCAGTCTGGCAGCCCCGGTACCGACCGAAGAGAAATTGATCATCCAGGTGGAACAACATAACTCCCGTCCGCACGGTCCCGTACCGCCGATACGTCCGGCCTCCTGTCGTGCCCCGATCTGCTTCATCTCCACGCGGATACGGAAAGTCTCGGCATAGACCTTGATCAGCTGGCGGAAATCCACACGCCCGTCGGCGATATAGAAGAAGATGGCTTTGGATCCGTCGCCCTGGTACTCCACGTCCCCGATTTTCATCTCGAGTCCGAGCGATTTAGCTAACTCACGCGCCTTGATCATCGTCTGGTGCTCGCGTGCGTGTGCCTCCTTGGCGCGCTCCAGATCTTCCTCGGTAGCTATACGCAGTACCTGCCGGATCTCGTAACGCGAGGTGTCGATGTTGTTCTTCTTGATCTGCAGTTCCACCAGTTTACCGGTCAACACCACTTCTCCCACGTCATATCCGGGGTTCGCTTCCACAACGACCTTTACTCCCTTCTCCAAAGGCAGACTCTGGCTGTTATGGAAATAGCCTTTGCGTGTATTCTTGAATTGTACCTCGATGAGGTCCGTCAACTTCGTATTCTCCGGCAGGTCACTCAACCAATCGCTCACAGGTAACATATGCGCTGAGTTGCGCTTGGTCGCTGCGGCTCCTAATTCCGTATGCTCATTGCCGGTTGTAAAATGTTTCATATCTTTTGTTTCTTAATTAACACAATCATTTGGAGGCAAAGATCGAAGAAAATCATCTTCGCGTTGCCGTTTTGCTCTATCTGCCGCTCGGCGAGATCGAGTTGGTTCATAATACCTTCTACATTCCCTTCATGGATAAAAGGCGCGAATTTAACGGAGAAATCCCGCTCCGCTTCCATCTGGTAATTGAGTTCCGGATTGTTCATATTCCGGATATAGTTCTCCCGCACCTGCTGTTGGGCATACTGCAGAAAATGTTTCTGTTTCTCTCGTCCGATACCCGCTATATCGATCGACCACTGACGCAGGCGCTTGAGCGAGTCGTATTTCTTTTGCGGGTCCTTCAAGACGCCTACCGTGTACGCATCCCGGAAAAGCGCGATAAAATCACGCAGCTCCTGTTGATTTTCTTCGGTTTCATCGGCTTTTTTGAGAGCCGCCAGCCAACTGCCGTTCGCTAATCGTGCAATATCCGTGGCTTGCGTTCCGGAGATGCCCCGACGTTGCAGTTCAGATGCAATCGTCTCGGTCTCCAGCCGGGGTACCTGTATGGTCTGCACGCGGGACAGGATGGTGGATAGGAGTTGCTCCGGATGTTCGGATACCATCAAAAAGACCGTCCGCGGAGCCGGTTCCTCCAGGATCTTCAGCAGTTTATTGGCGGAAGTGGCATTCATCTTCTCCGGCTGCCAGATGATCATGACCTTATATCCTTCTCCGTAGGCCTTGAGACTGAGTTTACGAAGGATCTCCCCGCTCTCTTTCTCATAGATCATCGACTGCTTGTTCTCCACGCCCAAAGCCTCATGCCAGTCGTCCAAGTCGAAATAATGCTTATTGAGGATGAGCTGCCGCCAGGGATCGAGAAAATCATTGCAGGTATCGCCGGCATCAGTCTTGACGATCGGGAAGGCGAAATGCAGGTCCGGATGCTGCAAGTGCTGATGCTGCAAGCAGGTAGGACAGACACCGCAGCTATCCTCTTCGGTGCGGTTAGGACAGTTGAGGTATTGCGCATAAGCGAGGGCCAATTGTAACTTACCGATACCCGATATGCCCGCAAAAAGCTGTGCATGGGGGATACGACCCTCACGCACCGAAGCACGCAACTGGCGCTTCACCTCTTCTTGTCCTATGATGTCACGAAAGAGCATTACGCAGCGCTTCTACCATCTCGGCATACTCGGCGTCGGTCAAGTAGACCTTACCGGGGTTCATCTGGAACGTACCGCCGTAGTCAGGACCATCGACATACTTGGGAGCCAAGTGGAAATGGAGGTGACTCAGTTTATCGGAATACGCTCCGTAGTTGATCTTCTCCGGATTAAACAACTTCTGCATAGCGCGTGTCACATCCGCCACATCGGCCATGAAGAGATTGCGTTGCTCATCGGACAACTCATTAAGGTCGTTCACGTGCTTATCGTACGCTACCAGGCAACGGCCGTGGTAGCTTTGCTCTTTAAATAAAAAAGCGCGCGACACGCGCAGGTGCGCGATCTCAATCATCAAATTGTGCAAGGTCTCATTGTTGGTGCAATAAAGACAGTCTTTCGGATCGGAAAACATAGTATTATTTACGATTTTGTCATTTACCATTTGGTCATTTATTTCATCATTTAGCCATTCTGCCATTTATCACTGCATTTCGTACGGCCTCGATGGCCTCATTCGGCTCGCTAAACTGCTTCAGATCAATGGCCTCACCAATATGCATATGCACCGGATGCCGATGCACGAAAGGTTTACCTTTCGGCAGTACCTCAAAACATCCGTCCAGCGAGAGCGGTATGACCGGCAGACCGAGATCCCACGCTATCTGGAACGCCCCGCGTTTGAAGCGTCCTACTTCGCCGTTGAGCGAACGGGTACCTTCCGGGAAGATGACCGTACTTACACCGTTCACCAGTTGTTTCTCCACTTCCTGCAGGCTCTCCATGGCTGCTTTGGCATTCCGACGGTCCACAAAAATATGTCCGGCAGCCTTGCATCCCGTTCCGACAAACGGCACCTTACGCAACTCCGCTTTCATCAACCATTTGAAGACGACCGGCAGCCATCCGTACACGAGCCACACGTCGAACATCGACTGGTGATTCGCTACAAAAACATAACTCTGCCCGGGCTGAATATGCTCGATTCCATCGACAGAAACCGGCAAAAACATCAGCCAGAAGAAAGAGCGCGACCAAAACTGTTGCACCTTATGCACAAACTCCGCATTACGCCAATGCACCGTACATACCGTAAAAATGGCCGTGAACATCGTCAGTACCAATAAGATCGGCCAAGCGATCAGGTACTGATAGAGCCAATAAAAGGGTCTGATAATATATTTCATAACTTACTCCTTATCATATTTCTGCATAAAACCACGGTAGAGGGCGCATATACGGCGAATCTCTTCCCAGTTATCGTCCGGCAGTTTGGTACCTACCACCTCGACCACGCGACCGGCTGCAATCGTTCCTATCTCGGCACAACGGCGGATATCGAAGCCGTCGCTGAGCGCATGCAAGAATCCCCCGGCGAAATAGTCACCGGCACCGGTAGAGTCCGTACAAGAGGTGGTGATAGCACCAATATGATGCCGTTTGCTGCCCTGCTGCACGTACGAACCGTTCTTACCTACTTTCACTACGGCGATGTCGCATTGCTCGGCTATCATCTGCACCGACTCTTCGGGATTGAGATGGGTATAGGCAAAGGACTCATCCTCATTGGCAAAGACGATATCGACATACTGTTTGACGAGGTCCTTGAGGAAGGCATGATTCTCGTTGATCACATTGTACGACGCCAGATCGAGCGAAACCATACAGCCGGCTTCCTTGGCCAGACGGATGGCTTTCTCCAGCAACTCATGGTTCTGCACGAGGTAGCCCTCAATATGGAAAATGTCGTAGCCGTTAAACGCATCTTTCTGGATATCATCGGCGCAGAGCTCTGCAGCGGCACCCAGATAGGTAGCAAATGTACGTTCACCGTCGGGCGTTACCAGCACGATAGAGAAACCGGACATCGAGGTCTGCGACAAGAGCAAAATCGGTTTGACGCCGTTCTTGATCATGTCCTCGCGGTAGAAATCACCCACCTCATCGTTTCCGATCTTACCGATGAACGCCGCTTTACCACCCAACGAAGCGATGCAGTTAATCGTGTTGGACGCAGAACCACCGGCAACCATTCTTTTTCGTACGGAAAGAAAACGATACTGAATCTGCTCCGCCTGCTCACGGGAAATGAGATTCATACTTCCTTTCGGAAAACCAAGTTCACGCAAATCGTCCTCGCTCACCTGGAGCAAGATGTCTGTCAAAGCGTTGCCTAAACCAAGTATTTTTTTCATTTTTTCGTATTTTTTTGCCCAAAATGGGGTTAAATTTCAAAAAACTTTGCAAAGATACGAATTTTTTTTGAAAAAAACTTGCACATATAAAAAAAAAGCAGTACTTTTGCAGCCGATTTCGCTTCCTTAGCTCAGTCGGTTAGAGCATCTGACTGTTAATCAGGGGGTCCTAGGTTCAAGTCCTAGAGGGAGCGCAGAGGGGATAACGACAAAAAGTTATCCTCTTTTTTTATGCCATTTTGGCGATTACACTTTTTATAAAAAAAAATAAAAAAAAACGCGCGCGCTTGCATATATGAAAAAAAAGTTGTAACTTTGCGCAATTTTCCGGATTCTACCTCATTTCGGAAACATTTTGGTGCGAAATTGAATAAAATTAGATATAAACATGGGACTTTTTTCTTTTACACAGGAAATTGCTATTGACTTGGGAACGGCGAACACCATCATCATGTGTGATGATAAGATCGTGGTGGACGAGCCATCGGTAGTGGCAATTTCGATGGCGGACAACAAGATGGTTGCTGTTGGTCGCAAGGCGCAACAGATGATCGGTAAGGGTGGATCGATGATCCGTACCGTCCGTCCGCTGCGCGATGGCGTTATTGCTGACTTCTATGCCTGCGAGATGATGATCCGTGGAATGATCAAGATGATTCCGAAGCAGGCGCGCCTGTTCACCCCTTCCATCCGCATGGTCGTTTGTATTCCTTCGGGTTCGACCGAAGTGGAGATCCGTGCCGTACGTGACAGTTCGGAGCATGCCGGTGGTCGTGACATCTACATGATCTACGAGCCGATGGCCGCAGCGATCGGTATCGGTCTGGACGTAGAGAGTCCGGAGGGCTGCATGATCGTTGATATCGGTGGTGGTACGACGGAGATTGCCGTGATCTCGCTGGGTGGTATCGTAAGTAACAAATCCATCAAGATCGCCGGTGATGACTTCAACCAGGACATCATCGAGTACATGGGTCGTATGCATAACCTGCGTATCGACGAGCCGACGGCAGAGCGTATTAAGATCCAAGTCGGTTCGGCGCTGCCGGAACTGGAAGACGCACCGGAAGATTTCATTGTAGTCGGTCCGAATAAAGTGACAGCCCTGCCGATGTCCGTTCCTGTCAGCTATCAGGAGATCGCGCACTGCCTGGAGAAGAGTGTATCCAAAATTGAGGGCGCTATCCTGCAGGCACTGGAAACCACGCCTCCGGAGTTGTACTCGGATATCGTAAAACGCGGTATCTACCTGACCGGTGGTGGTGCGCTGCTGCACGGTTTGGCACGTCGTCTAACCGATAAGATCACGATTGAGTTCCACGTAGCGGACGATCCTTTGCACTCTGTAGCACGCGGAACGGGTGTAGCGCTGAAGAATGTCAATAACTTCGGCTTCCTGCTTCGCTAACCGGTTGTAGTCTCCTATGCAGACGCTACTCAAAATACTACTGCGATATAGCAACTTCCTGGTATTTATCATCCTGGAAGTTGCTGCATTTTTGCTTATCAGCATGAACAGTATCTACCCGCGCAGCAGTATGCTCAGTACGGCGAACGAGGTGGTCGCATGGCAGAATGCCGTCATCAGTGACATACGGGGATATTTCAGTCTCCGTAGCCAGAACGAGCAATTAGTGGCAGAGAACGTAGCGTTACGCAATCAAATCAATGCACTGGATTCGACCCGTGATATGAGTGCGTTCCGGTATCAAGATGCCAAAGTAGTACAAATGACTACCGACCGTCTGCATAACTACCTCACCATCAATCGGGGAAGCAAAGACGGTATCCAAAAGGGTCAGGGAATCCGGAATGCGGATGGAGCCGTCGGTATAGTACGGACCGTAGGACGGAACTACAGCGTCGTATTGCCGATCATCAACACCCGGACGAACCTCAGTTGTCGGTTTACCAAAAACGGGTATATCGGCACCTTACAATGGGACGGAAAAGACAGTCGTTTTGCTTTTTTGGCAGATGTAGCAGCTCATATGGTGGTGAACCCGGGAGATACGATTGTTACCAGCGGTTTGAGTCCGGTTTTCCCCGAAGGAATTCCCGTTGGAATCGTAGAAAACAGTGTTCTGAAGGAGGGTGATTCATACCATACGATACGGGTACGACTCAGTACCAATTTCAAACGATTGAAATACGTAGAGGTGGTGAACAACATGCATCAAAACGAATTGGAGGAACTGACGGATGGATTGGACTAAACAACTCGGACGCTATGTGCTGGTGATGCTGCTGCAAGTATTGCTGTTTGACCAGCTGCAACTATGGGGGGCATGCCATCCGTACATCTATGTACTATGCCTGCTGATGATGCCGATCACCCTTACGCATAGTGTAGATATGCTTATTGGTGCGGTTGCGGGAGTGATCATGGATATCTTCAGCAATACCTTGGGAGTCCATATGGCCGCTTGTACCTTGATCATGTTCATCCGTCCTTATTTGATTGGGGTCATCGTGAACGACAAAGACCGCCTCAACGAACAAATCAGCCTGCGGGCCATCGGTATGGAGGCGTTCATCAAATATGCAGTTATCCTGGTGTTGATACACCATATGATGGTCTTCAGTTTAGCGGCATGGTGTTGGGATCACATCGGATTTGTGCTATTGGAGACCTTCGTGAGCAGCCTCATTACGATCGCGGTTATTATTGGTTATAACCTGCTTAGATACAGATGATTAACGACCAGTACTATAGACGCCGGTATGTGATCAGCGGCATTGCCGTGTTGATCGTTTTGGTGTATATAACGCGGTTGTTTTATCTGCAGATCATTGATCAATCGACCAAAGACCAGGCGGACAATAATGCACTGGTCAAACATATCATCTATCCCTCCCGCGGTCTGATCTATGACCGCAACGGAGAGTTGCTTGTCTTCAATCAGCCCATCTACGAAGTGACCATTACCATGCGCGATATGAGTAAAGATTGGGACACGACGGCTTTCTGTCAATGTCTGCAGATCAGTCGGGCGGAGTTCGACGAACGCATATCGGAGATCAAAGACCGTCGTAAGAACCGCGGCTATTCCCGCTGGACCCCGCAGGTGTTCATGAGTCAGCTCAAGAAAGAAGACATCGCTACCCTGCAAGAAGAGCTCTTTCTCTTTCCGGGTGTGGATATTCAGAAACGCACCTTACGTGATTACACGTACAAAGCCGCAGCCCATGTACTCGGTTCGGTAGGAGAAGTGAACCAAAACGATATCGATCGCGATGATTATTATGCACGTGGCGACTACTCCGGGCGGGACGGACTGGAACGTACCTACGAACAACAACTGCGAGGTGAGAAAGGGGTAGAGGTACTGATGCGAGACGTACGCGGACGTATCCAAGGCAGCTACCAGGATGGCGAACTGAACCGAACCGCCAAAGCCGGTACGGATCTGTACACGACGCTTGATATCCGTTTGCAACTGCTGGCAGAAGAGTTGTTAGCCGGTAAAATCGGTAGTGCTGTAGCCATCGAACCCCAAACGGGGGAGATTCTGGCACTCGTCTCTAACCCGAGTTGGAACCCCAAAGTGCTGGTGGGCAAAGAGCGCAGTAAGAACTACAACAAGCTCCTGCACGATCCGACCAAGCCGCTGATGAACCGCGCTACACAAGCGATGTACCCACCCGGATCAACTTTCAAAACCATCCAATCGTTGGTATGTCTGGAGCAAGGCGCTATCACGCCGAACACCCTCTATCCCTGTTCCGGACCGGGCAGTACACCTATCAAATGTACGCACCACCACGGTTCACCGGTAGCACTCGACAGAGCGATTGAGCAGAGTTGTAACCCCTATTTCTGGTGCGCTTTCCGCGACCTGCTACAGATGGACGGATACGGCAAGGACAACGAAGATTTCCGGCACCGCTACGAGTTATGGCGCGACGCTGTGATGCAGTTCGGCTTGGGTCAGAAATTCACAGATACCGATTTAGCCGAGCAATCGTCCGGTAGTATCCCAAGTACCAAACTGTTTGACAAGTTCTACGGTAAAACCGGTTGGAAAGCCATCACGATCCGATCGCTCAGTATCGGACAAGGAGAGGTGCTCGTTACTCCGCTGCAGTTAGCGAATCAGGCTGCTACGATTGCCAACGAGGGATATTATATCTCCCCACACCTCAATAAACACGATTCCATGCGGATTCATCGGCACAATCTGGATATTCACAAGCAACATTTCGAGGTGGTGAAAGAGGGTATGAGTCGTGTGATGATCTACGGAACCGGTCGTCATTATGCCGTGGATAGTCTCCATATGGCCGGCAAAACCGGTACCGTACAGAACCCGCACGGACGCGATCACGCGATCTTCATCGGTTTTGCACCGGTGGAGGATCCGCAGATAGCCGTAGCTGTGGTGGTAGAGAATGCCGGATTCGGTGCTACCTGGGCTTGTCCGGTGGCAACGATGATGATAGAGCAATACCTGACCGGAGAGGTCAAACGCAAAGATTTACGCAAACGTATAGGAGAAGCCGTACTCAATGAGAGCGTCAAGAAGTGGTAACATATGGCAAAACGTGGATTGGATCACCATCGGTGTCTTCCTACTACTGGTCGTTTTCGGCTGGCTCAATATTTACGGTGCCAGCTACACCTTTGATCAGACCAGTATCTTTGATTTCTCCAACCGCGCCGGTAAGCAGTTCACCTGGATCATGGGTTCGCTGCTGATGGGTATCGTCCTGCTGCTTATCGACTATAAGACCTATGATGTCTTAACTTATTTCGCCTACGGCGCGATGCTCCTATTACTATTGGCTACTCCTTTTCTGGCGCATGATATCAAAGGTTCGATGAGTTGGATCTCCTTGGGTCCGGTCAGTCTGCAACCGGCTGAGTTCGCCAAGTGTATCGTGGCTTTAGCCGTCGCCAAATACATGGGGCGCTATGATTACAAAATACGAACTTGGCGCGATTTGATCGTACCTTTTGCCATCATCGGCGTACCGGCGCTCATCATCATGATTCTCCAAAAAGAGACCGGTTCGGCACTCGTCTTTGCTGCTTTCCTACTGGTTTTCTACCGTCAGGGAATGAGCGGCTATATACTCTGGATGTGCGTGGCTGCGGTGGCACTCTTTATTCTCAGTATCCGTTTCGGTGGCATCGCCTTACCCCTCGGAAGCGGTAGTGTAGGTATGCTGAGTTGTATGCTGCTGTTAACGGCCGTGGAGATTTATTTTGTTTGCAAAGAACAACGGATGCGGTGGCAGGCACTCATCCTCATCGGTAGTGTGATGCTTATCTACGGCATCTGTCTGATTCTCAATATATGGGTGACTATGCCGTTTGGGTGGATCTCGGTCGGCATCGTGATGGCACTCGCTATTTATACCGTTGTTATCAGTGTTTACTGGCGCAAATACATGCTGCTGCTTGTTGCCCTCTTCAGTCTCTTCTGCATCGGGTACACGCAGGCCTGCGACTTTGTGTTCACCAAAGTGCTCCAACCGCACCAACGTATCCGTATCGAAGTGCTGCTGGGTATGAAAGAAGATCCGGCCGGGGCGGGATATAATGTTAATCAGGCTCGTATCGCCATCGGTTCGGGACGGTTCTTCGGAAAAGGATACCTCAACGGCACCCAAACCAAACTGCAGTTCGTGCCCGAGCAAGATACGGATTTTATCTTCTGTACCGTGGGGGAAGAGTGGGGTTTTGTCGGTTCCATCGGTGTTTTACTGGTGTACCTGTTCTTCATTCTACGCCTCATCGAGATTGCCGAACGACAACGTAACACCTCTACTCAGATCTACGCATACGCCGTAGCCAGTATCTTCCTTTTCCATTTGACCATCAATGTAGGAATGGTATTAGGCTTATTGCCGGTGATCGGTATTCCGCTACCGTTCTTCAGTTACGGAGGTAGTTCGCTGTGGGGATTCACAATGCTGCTCTTTATCCTCTTACGGCTGGATGCAGCCCGAATGGAACAACTGAGATAAATATGGCTTTTGTTACCAATCCCATAGGAATCATCGGTGAAGCGGAAGCCACCAGGATGCTGGAGAAAAAAGGCTTTAAGGTCCTGGAGCATAACTGGCGCATGGGTCATCTGGAGATCGATCTGATTGCCGAGAGCAAGCGCGAGATTGTTTTTGCGGAAGTGAAAGCACGCACAACCCTATATGGCGATATACGACCGGAAGAATTTGTGGATGAAAACAAAAAAAGACGCATGATCGCAGCGGGAAATGCGTATGTCAAACACCGCAAATCAGACAAGTCCTTACGGTTTGATATTATCGGTATCGTAGTGGACCCTAAGACCCAAGAGATCACCTATCGCTGCCATATGGAGAATGCTTTTCGACCGACCATAAAAGCAGTGAATACAGGCTTTTTTAACGGTCAAAGCACATGGGGACATCGCAATAAAACAATAGGAACAAGACGCAAATAAATATGGATTTTAGATACGACGTAATAGTAGTCGGTGCCGGCCATGCCGGATGTGAAGCGGCGAGTGCGGCTGCCCGGATGGGTAGTAAGACGCTGTTGATCACCATGGACATGAACAAGATTGCCCAGATGAGTTGCAATCCGGCCGTAGGCGGTATCGCCAAAGGACAGATCGTGCGGGAGATCGATGCCCTCGGAGGACAGATGGGTATCGTGACCGACCGCAGTGCCATCCAGTTCAGAATGTTAAACCAAAGCAAAGGACCGGCTATGTGGAGTCCGCGCAGTCAGAGTGACCGCAAGCGGTTTATTGAGGAATGGATCAAGGCTCTAAGCAGCACTGAGAATCTCCATATTTGGCAAGATATCGTGACGAGTCTTATTATCAGAGATAATAAGGTATGTGGCGTACGCACGATGTTAGGCATCGAGATGGAAGCACAAGCGGTTGTATTGACCAACGGCACTTTCCTTAATGGACTGATGCACTGCGGTAAGACCCAAGTAAAAGGCGGACGTATCTCTGAACCCGCATCCTACGGCATCACAGAGCAGTTGGTAGAGTTGGGTTTCAAAGCAAACCGTATGAAAACCGGTACGCCTGCACGTATAGATGCAAGGTCTATCGATTTCAACGCACTTATTCGTCAAGATGGCGACAACGACTGGCATCAGTTTAGTTACCTAAACACCGTTCGTCGCAAACTCAAACAGATGCCTTGTTGGATCACTTACACCAACCCCTCCACGCACGAAGCCTTACGTGCCGGACTGGCAGATTCTCCCCTATTCAACGGACAAATACAGAGTATCGGTCCGCGTTATTGTCCGAGTATCGAGACCAAGATCGTCACGTTTGCAGACAAAGATGCGCACCAAATCTTCCTGGAACCGGAAGGAGTGGATAGCAATGAGTATTACGTAAACGGCTTCTCCAGCAGTCTTCCCTGGCAGGTACAGTTAGCCGGACTGCGGACTATCAAGGGATTGGAGCATGTGGTGCTTTATCGCCCCGGTTACGCCATTGAGTACGATTTCTTTGATCCGACCCAACTTCACCACACCTTAGAAACCAAACAGATTAAAAATCTGTTTTTTGCCGGACAGATCAACGGCACAACCGGATACGAGGAAGCGGCCGGACAAGGTCTGGTAGCTGGCGTAAACGCACATATAAACGTACATGGAGGCACTCCTTTCACCATGGGACGCAACGAGAGTTATATCGGTGTGCTGATAGATGACCTGGTTAACAAAGGTGTGGATGAGCCCTACCGTATGTTCACTTCTCGTGCCGAGTACCGCATCTTGTTACGTCAGGACAACGCCGACGAACGTCTTACTCAACGCAGCTACGAGATGGGGCTGGCGGACTCATCACGATACCATCTGTTACAACAAAAACAAACAGATTGCGCCGATTTCATCGGTTATTTGCAGTCCACTACCGTGCGCAAAGGAACGATAGACGGATGGTTGGAACAAATAGGCAGCAGTGCGTTGCATGAAGGCACCAAAATGAGTGACTTGATTTTACGTCCGCAGATTAACATCAAGGATCTGGCGGAAGTTGTACCGGAACTCAAACAAAGAATGACCGATCTATCGGATGAGGTGGTAGAAAGCTGTGAGATTCAGATTAAATACGCCGGTTACATCAAACGCGAGCAGATGGAAGCTGCCAAACTACAACGTCTGGACCAGATCCGTATTCCGGACGGATTCAACTACGACGAGGTACAAAGTCTAAGCACGGAAGCACGCCAAAAACTCAGTCGCATCCGTCCGAAATCCATCGGAGAAGCCCAACGTATCCCGGGTGTAAGTCCAAATGATGTAAGTGTATTATTGGTACTAATGGGCCGGTAAATCATACTTTTTAGTTTGTATTGCAAACTAATATAAAATGTTTCACGTGGAACAAATATAAAAAAACTCAAACTATATGAATGCAGAAGAAGTAAAAAATGCGATTCGTAATGTGCCTGATTTTCCTATTCCGGGCATACAATTTAAAGACATTACTACAGCGCTCGCCAAACCGGAGTGCCTAAAATGGATGCGTGACGAGATTGTGGTGCGATACAAAGACAAAGGTATCACCCAAGTAGTAGGTATTGAGTCTCGCGGTTTTATCCTTGCTCCTGCCGTAGCTATTGAGATAGGTGCAGGATTTGTGCCTATCCGCAAGCACAACAAATTGCCGGCAGAAACGGTATCGGTCACTTATGCCAAGGAGTACGGCGATGACACGATTCAAATTCATAAAGATGCATTAGGTCCGGACGATATCGTACTTGTTCACGATGACATTCTTGCCACCGGCGGATCGATGGAGGCAGCTATCAACCTGGTAAAGAAATTAGGGGTAAAGAAGATTTATGTCAATTGCATCTTTGAGTTGGAAGGACTGAACGGCCGTAAGTATTTGGAAGGAAAAGCAGAAGACATCGATTGCCTCTTCGGGATTGAAGTGGACGAGTAAAATAAAGGTGAAGAGTTATAGGTGAAAGGATCTAACGAGCATATTAATCTGCTGTTAAAGCGCATACCAGAGAGTCCGGGTGTGTACCAATACTTTGATAAGGAAGGGCATATTATCTATGTAGGGAAAGCAAAGAACCTGCACCGAAGAGTCAATAGTTATTTTACCAAAGATCATCCTTCCTCCAAGTCCAGACAACTCGTTGCGCATATAGCCGATATACGCTACGTAGTGGTAGAGAGCGAGCAAGATGCGTTCTTATTAGAGAACAATCTCATTAAGCAATATCAGCCCAAGTACAATATCCTGCTAAAGGATGGCAAGAGTTATCCATCTATCTGCATCACACGCGAAACCTTCCCGCGAATATTCAAAACACGTACGATTAATAAGAAGATCGGGGAATACTACGGTCCCTATAGTTTTGGCTATACGGTAGATACGGTATTGGAGTTGATTCATAAACTCTATCCGATTCGAACCTGTAATATTCCAATTTCACCCGATTCCATCGAGAAAAAGAAGACACGCGTGTGTTTAAAATACCATCTCCATAGTTGCTGCGGTATCTGTGAAGGAATAGGAAAAGAGGAATACACAAGATGGATTGATCAAGCGCGGAAGCTGATTAAGGGCGATGCCCATGAGATCGGACATCAGTTAGAACAGGAAATGCTGATGAAATCGGCAGAACTTCGATTTGAAGAAGCAGCAGATATCAAACGCAAAATCGAACTGTTGGAGCAATTCAAGAGTAAGAACATTATCACGAATTCATCGGCCAAAGATACGGATGTGTTCGGGTACGACGAACAGGATGACCGGGTATATATCTCCATGCTGCATGTACATAAGGGTTGTATCGTACAGGGGCAGACGATCGAGTATCGACGTAAGATGGAGGAAGAGAAAGAGGAGTTGTTGGCGATAGGAATGATGGAGCTGAGACAGCAATTAGAGAGTGACACAAAGGACGTAATAGTTCCGTTCATTCCGGATGTTTTTGATGATTCGCTGCATGTGCATATTGCTATCAGCGGAGACAAGAAGAAACTACTCGATCTCGCGATGCAGAATGTCAAACAATACAAACTGGACCGGCTCAAACAGGAAGACAAACTTAATCCCGAGCAACGAGGGGTGCGGATCTTAACGGAGTTACAGAAGATGATGAACCTACCTACGCTGCCTCGCTGGATCGATTGCTTCGATAACTCCAATATACAAGGCACCAATGCCGTTGCCGGATGCGTGGTATATCGGATGGCTAAACCCAGTAAGAGTGACTACAAACGGTTTGAAATCAAGACAGTTGAAGGAGCAGATGACTATGCCAGCATGCGCGAGGTCGTACGCAGGAGATATCAACATCTACTCGATTCCAACGGACAAATGCCGGATCTGATCATCGCCGACGGAGGTATCGGTCAGATGCATGCAATACGGGAAGCGGTAGAATATCAACTCGGATTACAGATTCCTATTGCCGGTTTGAAGAAAAACGACAAGCACCGGACGCAGACACTGCTGTATGGTTTTCCTCCATCGGAGATCTCGATGCCAGTGACTAGCGAAGTGTTCCGTCTTTTAACGAGCATACAGGACGAGGTACACCGTTTTGCGATTAGTTATCACAAGCAAAAACGCTCTAAATCATTTATTCACAGTGAGTTAGATGAAATTAAAGGCGTAGGACCGGTAGCAAAACAGAAAATTTTAACCCATTTCGGCTCCGTGAAACGCGCTAGAACAGCGAAAGAAGAAGAACTGCAAGAATTACTCGGAAAACGCTTAGGGACAGTCGTTTATGAATATTTTCAGTCCCAAATAACGCGCTGAGAATTAAATGAAAAGCAAGAACATGAGAACTTATACGATAAAAAAACATGAAAATTCGGACCTCGTGCTCCTCAATGAGCAAGGCGAACAGGTGAGTGCGTTGGAGATTCTCCGAGTATGCGAGCCTCATCGCGTGTTTGCCTTCGACGGACAGATGGGAGCCGGTAAGACGACGTTCATCAAGCAACTGGTGGAAGAGATGGGTACAACGGATATCGTCAACAGTCCGACTTTTGCCATCGTCAATGTGTACGACGTGGAACAACCGTACCAAGGCGAAGTGTACCATTTCGACTGTTACCGCCTCAAGGACATCCGGGAAGCCTTGGATTTCGGTGCAGAGGATTACCTGTACTCCGGCAACTACTGTTTCGTAGAATGGCCGGACATCATCTCCTCTCTCCTCCCCGAAGACACCGTCTATATCCACATCGTTCCGCAAGAGAACGGAGACCGATTGGTAACAATAGAAGATTAAAAATTTGAAAAGGAAGATTTTCATAGGACTTATGCTGCTCTTTCCGGTGCTTTTGATGGCGCAGGAGAGTGTGGAGCATGAAAACATCTTGAAAATCAAAGTAGGTACCGGATACCAGTTAGACACCTATCTCAGTCCGATGGGGTATTCGGGGATGTGTTACGGTCTGGGAAACGAATGGTGGCAAGCGTTTCGTCATGCACCTGCCAACTGGGCGCATGTGGGACGTGCCGATATAGGCCTGACGAATTATTACAACCGCTCCCGTACGAACCGTTATCTGGGTGTACAACTCGCGGCCGGATGGGGGGCTTTTTATGAATGGAAATGGCTGGATGATCGTCTACGCGTACACGTAGGACCGTACCTGGATGTCAATTTCAATATCCGCGAGCAAGCCAGTAATGTCAATAAAATGGTGTCTTTCGATGCCGCCATCGAAGTGATGGCGATGAGCGGAATCAGCTGGTCTTTCTACGGTAAGAAGACCAGCTACCGACTCAGTTACCTGATCCGTACCAACCTCATCGGCTTTGACTACCTGCCCGAATACTGGGAGTCTTACTACGAAATCACCCAAGGCGTACCGGGTCAGCCTCGCTGTTCTGGACACTGGAACCACAACACGATCAAGCACCAACTTTCGCTCGATATGCAATTCCCCCACTCTACCTGGCGTATCGGAGCGGAACATGAGTGGATGAATTACGGCACCAAAGACCTGCATTTCAGTCACAACGAGATGCGCATCGTAGTTGGGTGTTTATGGAAATACAGAATCCGCGCAAACGCTCGCTTATGAACATACGACGTACCTTTCTATATCTCATGACGCTCGTCAGTCTGCTGACTTCCTGTCGCTCCAAAGAAGAGATGGCGTTCTCCATGGACCCCGTGGAGAATATCGAGGCGTTATGGCAAATCATCGACACCCGTTACTGTTACGTGGAGGACAAAGGCATCAACTGGTCGGCTATCCACGACGAGTATGTAGAGAAAGCCCAATCGCTCAAGAAAGGTGACCAAATGGCACTTTTTGATCTCTGTGCCGGCATGTTGGATTCGTTGCGGGACGGACATGTGAACCTCTATTCGTCCTTCGATCGCAGTTACAACACCGCATGGTACGACTCTTTTCCTGCCAATTACAACGCTACCCTTCAAGCGCTCTACCTGCACGATTACCGCATCGCCGGCGGACTCTATTACTGCACGATAGATAGCAGTAAGGTAGGTTACATCTATTACCCCAGTTTTTCCAGTAGTGTAAGCTCCGCTAACCTCTACTGGATCTTCACCACCTTCAAGGACTGCAAAGGTCTGATCATCGATGTACGTAATAACGGCGGCGGAGACCTGAATAACGCGTATAAACTAGCAGCTCCTTTCTTCACGGACAATCAGACCGTAGGATACTGGCAGCATAAGACCGGAACCGGACATCATGATTTTTCGGAACTGGAAGCCATGAATGTGGATACGGCCCTCTCTTCCGTCAAATGGCTCAGACCGGTAGCCGTGTTATGTAACCGCCGTTCCTATTCAGCCGCTAATTTCTTTGTCAGTATCATGCGCTACGCACCTCATACAGTGCTCATAGGAGGCATCAGCGGGGGTGGTGGAGGCATGCCGATGAGTTATGAGATTCCTTGCGGATGGATGGTACGTTTTTCCAGCGTACGTATGTATGACCGCGATAAGAAAGATATCGAACAAGGCATCGAACCGGATATTCTTATCACGATGAAAAGCACGGACCAAGACGATATCATCGAAAGAGCAATTACGTGGATAAAAGAGAACAAATAAGTCGACTACGCGATAAAATACGGGCCTATCCGATGGTGTTATTGCTGCTACCGCTGGTGGTGGCAATATTGTTTGGTGAGCGAACGGGCGTGCTGTATCCGGAGGAGCGTGCGGTGTACGACAGCCTATGCGTGCATACGTTTGTGGTGAACAGCGAGAGCAAACATACGACTCGTTGTGAGCGCTACGAAGCACAGACGTACGGTGGAAAAGTGTATGTATATATACTTCGAGACAGCCTGAAGGATGAGTTGCATAGCGGGGATACGATTATTGCCAAAACGAGGATTCGACATGCGGACTCGATCGGAACGTTCGATTACCGAAAATACCTGTTACGGCAGGGTATCATCGGTACCGCTTTTGTGTATCGATATGAAGTACAACCGGCATCCTCCCACTCGATCCAGTTGCAAAAAAGACTCTACCAACGTCTCCCAAAAGCGGGTTTGAACTCCGATGAGTTAGCTACCGTCGGAGCACTGACCTTGGGCTATAAGGAAGACCTGGACCCGGAGATCAAACGACGTTTTCAGGCTTCGGGTGCGGCGCATGTGTTGGCGGTGAGTGGTCTGCACACCGGTATTATCTATGCCCTCATCATCGGCTTGCTGACCCTGGGAGGACGGATCAAACCGCGCTATGAAAATCAATTGGGCAGAGGGTGTATCAGTCTCTTTGTGATCGCTGTCATGTGGGGGTACGCGTGGCTGACCGGACTGACCCCTTCGGTCGTTCGTGCTGTCGTCATGGTGACGCTGGTCGAAATAGGACATGTGTTTTATCGGCAGAGTTTTTCACTGAACACCATCGGAGCCGCGGCGGTACTAATCCTGTTAGTGCGACCTTTGGATCTGTTTAGCGTCGGTTTTCAGTTGAGTTTTGCCGCCACCGCAGCCATCGTGCTGTTCGCTAAAAAAGGCGAGAAAATCATGAGCGGTAAGAAGCTTAATCGGGTATCCCGATGGGTAATCACAACTATCATCATCTCGATCGCAGCGCAGTTAGGAACCCTTCCGCTGACAATGTACTATTTCGGCTACGTCAGTACCTATTTCCTGCTGACCAATCTGGTCGTTTTACCCATCGTCACCATCCTCGTTCCATGCGGCTTGATCAGTATCGTGTTGGGCGGAACGATAATAGGTATGTGGTGGACCAAAATAACGTACGGTTTGAGTTGGCTGATGAACCAATCGGTCGGATGGATTGAAGCCTTACCGGGCAGTACGTGGCCGGCTACCGTCAGCATCGGAATGGTTCTAATTTACTATGTTTTACTGATCGGCCTGTGCGGATTGATGCGTGAGACATAAGATTTTTGACAAAAATCTTGCACATTTGGATTTTTTGTAGTAATTTTGCAGCGCAAAATTGGATGCGATATATGATTGAGGTTAAAAACATATGGAAATCGTTCGGTACCTTGGAAGTGCTGAAGGGAGTTAATCTGGAAGTCAAAAAAGGGGAAATCGTGGCTATTATCGGTAAGTCCGGAGCAGGTAAAACTACCCTACTCCAGATCATCGGAACCTTGGACCGGCCGACCAAAGGACAAGTGCTGATCGATGGTACCGACGTGTTTGCGATGAAGGACAAAGACTTGGCGGCTTTCCGTAACAAGCATATCGGGTTTATCTTCCAGTTTCACCAGTTATTACCGGAGTTCACGGCCTTAGAGAACGTCTGCATTCCGGCGATGATTGCGCGGGAGAAAGAGGCGGATTACAAGCCTCGTGCAGAAAAACTGCTGCGGGACTTAGGCTTGAGTGACCGAATGAACCATAAGCCGAATGCACTGTCCGGCGGAGAGAAACAACGAGTAGCAGCTGCCCGAGCTTTGATGATGGCGCCGGATATCATCTTAGCGGATGAACCGACGGGAAGCCTGGATACGCAGAATAAGAAAGAACTGAGTGAGTTGCTGCTGAAGTTGCGCAAAGAATATGGGCAAACAATTTTGTTGGTGACGCACGACAAAGAATTAGCAAATATCGCTGATCGCATCATCGAAATTAAAGACGGAGTCATCAAATGAAAAAATACCTATTTATAGCCTGTCTGATGGCACTGACAGCCTGTCAGAAAGGGCGGACTTATTTTCCGAAAAATATTGAGGCTCAGCAAGTTGAGATCGTTCGGTTCGATAAGGCCTTGCTAAATGTGCATGAGGCCAGTGTCGCACAGGATATCAAAGTACTATACGATGAGTACCCGACTTTCATGCCGCTTTGGGTGGAAGAGATCCTGGGTATTCCGGCTGCCGATACAGCGTATCTGGAGCAAGCCTTACCGGAGTTTCTGAACGATACAATCTATGGTTTTAAAGCCACAAACGCCAAGGAACAAGCGGTTTTTGCAGACGTCACGGATATCGAAAAAGGACTAAGTAAAGCGTTTAGTCGGATACAATATTTGTATCCGGAGACGGAGATACCGAGTATATATTTGTTTATTTCGGGTTTTCAGACGCCTATCTATTTCGGGGACGAACTGATCGGTATCGGAGGCGACATGTACCTCGGGAGCGATTATGAATACTACAACCGCGTGGTGTATGAGTATCAGAAACAGACCATGCGTAAGGAGTGTATTCCGGTGGATGTGGTGAGTGCATTTTTGTTCCGCACCCTACCCTACACCAGTAGTAAAAGTCGGCTGTTAGACCAGATGATGTACAGGGGAAAAGTAATGTATCTGGTAGCGCAACTCTTTGATGAACTGCCGGGTTATGAAGTGATGGGTTGGACGAAGGAACAATGGAATTGGTGCGTAAAGAACGAACGGGCGATCGCGATCTTTTCAAGACCGAGAGTCTGGTGCTGACCAGTTACCTCAACGACGGACCGTTCACCTCTGAAATATCCCAAGAGGCCCCTGGACGTCTCGGTATATGGCTCGGATGGCGCATTGTGGAGTCCTATATGGCGCATAACGAAAACGTAACGCTGCAGGAACTGATGGCTGAACCGGACGCACAAAAAATACTGGAAGATAGTTATTATAAACCATAAGAAAACATGCGAAAACATTGGATAGATAATTTGCGTTGGGTGACCGTACTGTTGGTACTCTTTTACCATGTTATTTACTATTATAACGGCAAAGGTGTAGTAGGCGGAATAGGTGGTTTCGGAGGTCCTCAGTACCAAGACGGAATCATGTATCTGCTCTATCCTTGGTTTATGCCTCTTTTGTTCTTGCTGGCAGGTATCAGTGCCCGGTACGCATTGGATGCTCATTCAGAGAAAGAGTGGTTCAAAAGTCGCACCCGCAAGTTATTAGTGCCTGCTACAATAGGATTATTTGTTTTTCAATGGATCGCCGGTTATTTCAACACGCATACACTTAGTTATACGAATGGAATAGACATGCTTGCCGACACTCCGGGCATCATTAAGTATGTGGCGTGGTCACTGAGCGGTACGGGACCATTATGGTTTATACAGAATCTATGGTTGTTTAGTCTGGTTTTGCTGCTCGTTCGGAAGGTTGATGCACAAGACAGGTTCTACTCGCTTTGCGGGAAGATGGGTTTGGCAGGAATTATCCTGTTGGGCGTATTGTATTGGTTAGGTACCCGAACGCTGATCATGAACCCTCGTCCCGAAAGTTTGGATGGTCTTTATAACGGATACAAACCATTCTTTTATCTTCTTTTCTTTTTGAGCGGATACTTCGTCTTCTCGCATGAAAATGTATTAACGTCATTACGAAAAGGATGGATACCACTGATGGTGTGCGCCGTAGCAAGCGGTATAACATTATTAATCACTACCTTCGGTGAAGATAACACGACTCCTGTGTACCTAAGCAGTCCACTCAATTGTGTGTATGGATGGCTGATGTGTCTTGCCATGATCGGATGGTTCGCTGCCTGCTTTGATGACCGGAAATCCAAGTTTGCAGATTACATGTGCCGCAATAGTTTTGCTATCTATGTAGTTCACTATATAATCATCTCCGGTTTGGGGTATAGCATGAAGGTTTATACAACGCTTCCTCCGGTTGCGATGTACGTATTGCTTACGGTTGCCGTATTTACGTTGTCGCCGCTGTTAGTAGAACTAATACGCCGAATTCCTGTTATCAGATGGTGCGTACTGGGAGAGAAAACAAAACAAATCAAGAATTGAAAAATAAC
>CADCCH010000004.1 GCA_902799875.1 uncultured Bacteroidales bacterium
TTTAGTAGGGAGTACTCGGATGCTCTCGCTCTTCGGTCGGACTCACGAAGTCCTCCCGAGGTTTGAGAGCTCCTCTCAGCTCGTTAAGAGGGGTTAAATTTTAGGGTTTATAATTAAGAGGTTCGATATCGGTCATGGACCAAACGCGCGCTTCGTCGCGGGTGTAGATCCCGTAGGAACCGTCGTACTTGGCTCGAACCATGGGTGTCTCTTTAATGAGGCGGTTGATGAGCGGTCTTCCGTTCCAGTTGGTGGGGTACGGATGGCAGTTCTTGACGATGTCGTAGGGAGTTCCGTAGAACCCTTCTCCGCGCCATTTTTTGTACAGGCAGTAGAGGTACAGGCGGCGCTGCTCTTCGAGCGTGAGTCTGTTCCATGTGCTGACGAGCTGCGTATCAAAACGGAACGTGTTTTTCGGATCGACGAGCCCTTTAAAAAGGAAGAGTGACTTGCTCAGTTTTTTATCAATCGCATCGCTTAATGTTTCCATAAGGGAACTTTTTTTAAATTATTTAATAAAATAATTATTTTTTTAAGAGATAAAAAACCACCCGCATGGTTTTCTCTTTTGGTTCTTTTCTCTTTTACGATAGTTTGAGGATACGTCGGTAGGACCAGATGGTGTCGATACGCATGGAGCGCCAGGCTTTGCGGTCGATGTCGTAAAAGGCGACTATGGTGCGATCGTAAGCCTCTTGTTGTTCGGGTTTGGTGCGTCGTCGGTCGGGACGAGGTCGGGGCAGGTTGTGCCGCGTGCGTGGCGGGTTGTGCCATCTTTCTTAATGAACTGAAAGAGGACGATACCCTCGTTGAGGGCTTGACGTAAATCGGGGATGTTCATAATAAGCAGATGTTTTAAAGTTCGGGAAAGTCGTCAACGATACTGGGTCGGACGATGGTGAATTGAGGACCGACGAGGAGACGCATAAGGTCGTCGCGGTCGAGGCGTCTATACTCCCACGGCGTGTGGGTTTCTTTGAAGACCGCCATACGCTCGTAGTACCCGAGAAGCGCACCGGAGAAGAGCTCCGGACGAATACCTTTGTTGCGCAGCTTACGCATAAAACCGCCGTCACGAAAGTTGATAGCAGGCGTTACGGCACGGAGGTTACGGATGTTGTTGTTGAGCGGGTTGCCGTCAATGTGGTCGATGGTAAAGCCTTCGGGGATCTCGCCTTTGAAGGTAAGGTACTTAAGGCGGGCGAGATACATACTGCCGTGCGAACGGCATAATCTCAAATACCGCGCGGTTGTTTTCCTGAACTTTTCGCGCGGATCTAAAATAAGTTTGAGTTTTTGTCCGTACTGATTGAGTACGTCGTTTGTAACGGGATGCAGCCAAATGGTGTAACCGTTGGTGTACTTCGGGTCGGCTTTGGTGTAGCCGATAAATGTTTGATTTTCCATATACACGGATCTTTAGTGCAGCGACGTTGCTACAGCTCAAATCCGGTGCAAAGGTAGGGGTAATTTTGTCGAAAAAACTCCAATTTTTGGAGTTGTTGTTTTTACCTGTATTTTTCTATCCAATCCGGTAGGCACGTATGCCATTTTTCGTTCCAATCGTAGTAGGTGTCATACTTGATACCAAACTTATCCAGTATCTGCTTAAGCGTGTACTTTTTCCCCACTTCTTTCGAGCATGCCAGGATGGTTTCAATGATCAAATAAGCCAACTTGCGATAGTTGATGGATGGAATAAACGGAATTTTTTTCCGAAGTTCTGTTAATAACATTTGACGCAGTCCATTCACAATGAGCTGCTCAATAGGATTCAAGGATTCTTTTTCCATCTTTCTTGATATTATTTTTTTTAAAAATATGCATTTTTTGGACGAAAAATTTGGTCATATCGCGAAAAAGCATTACCTTTGCAGCGGATTTAAAAATGACTATTACAATGAAACACATTCTTTCTTACGTAAGCGCAATAATCGCTGCTTTCTGTCTGGTAAGTTGTGACAAACAAAATGAGCCGGAAGAGATTACCGATTCGTACGGTTTTGAGGGACAATATGAGATGCGCACTGAAGTAAAAACGATCTTTGCGAATGGAGAAGAAGATGTACAATCTCGTACTATGGTTAGCCCCGTATCCATGTATATTGAGAATAAACATCTCTATCTTCGTACGAATAGTTTTGGTATGCCTAATATGGGCGAATACGACCTTGTAGAGGTAGAATACACGATGGAGCAGCAAAACAACGCTCCAATGTTGACCGAGAATACAAATGAAGACAGTGTTGCTATCGAGAATACCGAGACCAATTCCGTTCCCATGACCGTGATTAGAAATGGATTCGTGTATGTTATCAAGAACAATAAGTCCCTCAAGTCGCTACCTATCCCGGCGCTCAAGGTAAAAGAAAACCAACTCCAATTCGCGAATAGCGACAAATTTGACGTAGCGCTCACCAATGCAGACGGAGATGCTCTCGCTACTTTGAGGTGCTACTTCGAATATAAAAAAGCGACTCGAAAAGACAAAACCATTACATGGGATGTGATTCTTCACCTGGATGGTGGACAAAGCTCATCGGTAATGGAATCAATCGAACGAATAGAATATCACAATACCCTCGTTCAAAAATAATTTTCCGCTTCAAAAAGAGGGCCTTCGGGCTCTCTTTTTTGTATAAAAATATACAAATATTTGCGTATATGAATTTTTTTTTGTACCTTTGCGCCCGAATTCAAAAAAAGATTGTTATGAAACGAATTCTGTGCGTATTTGCGTTGATTGCGATGATGTGCATGTCGCTTGGAGCGGCACCGCGTAGTCTTCAACAAGCGCGTAAGGCAGCGCCGGGAATGCGGCATGTGCATACGGCGATGCTATCCGACGGACAACCTGCTTTTTATGTGTTTGACCGTCCGAACGAAGGGGGTTATCAGATTATCTCCGCCGACGACCGTGCGTTCACAGTGTTGGGTTATACCGACCGGGGGCATTGGGACGAAAAAGATCTGCCGGAGAACCTGCAGGAATGGTTAGCGATGTTCACGGAGGAGATGAGCGAACTGTCCGATGCCTACGCGCCGCAGCAGACGAAGAGCTACAGTCCGGTGGACCCGCTCTGTTCCACCATCTGGAACCAAAAAGCACCGTATAACAATCTCTGCCCTACCTGGCAAAGCAAGCGTTGTCTTACCGGTTGTACCGCCATCGCCGCTTCGCAGATCATGAAGAAACACAATTATCCTGCGCAAGGCATCGGCAGTGCTTCGTATAAATGGGCGAACGAGAACGGCGACTCGGTGACGCTGAGTGCCGATTTCGGTAGTACGACCTACCATTGGGCAGACATGCTGGATAGTTATGACGGTAATCCGACGGATGCACAAATTGATGCCGTCTCGACGCTTATTTACCAAGCCGGTGTAGCGGCTAACCTGACATACGGTCCCAGTGCTACAGGCGGTAACTCCCATTATATGGTACGGATGCTGATTGATCATTTCGGATACGACAAGGGCATACGCACCTACCGCAGAGGTTATATCCATGACTCGGTCATCCAGGAAGCTATTTATACCGATTTGCAAGCAGGTCGTCCGGTGTACTTCAGTGCCAAGACGCCGGAAGGTTACGGTCATGCCTTCGTTTGCGACGGAATCGATGCCGACGGACTGCTGCACATCAACTGGGGTTGGGGCGGTAAATCGAACGGTTATTTCCGTTTGTCAGCCACCGCTCCCATTGATTCGGAGACGGGTGCTATCGTGAAGGACAAAAATTACACCCGCAATGTAAAGATCTTTACCCAAATCCGTCCGGATGCGGGTAGCGAGTATTCGTATACCTTCACCGTCGACAGTCTTCGTTTGTGGTACCCGGCCGTTCACCGCGATTCAGTGGTGGCGCTTCGTCTTGATACGTTCTACAATCAAGGTTTTACCGATTGGACCGGTAACCTCTGCATCGTCATCTACAAGGACGGTCAAGTGTACAAAATACGTACGGCATCGACGGACAGAACTTTGCAACCGGGACACCGCGCTAATAAGATCAACTACGGCATCAATTTTACTAACCGTACCACCTATCCGGAGGGCGAGTATGAGTTCGTTGTCTCCGCACGTGCCGTGGGATATGATAATCAAGTCTTCCCGATCTACTGCAAAGGAGTCGGTGAGTGGCGTTGTCAGATGACGATCACGACGGACTCGATCTATCTCACGCCGCCGACGGCTGTGATTCCCGTTCCCGGTGAGGCCGTCGAGCAAACACAGTTTGAACCCGCGAAGAAAGCACAGAAGATCTGGCGCGACGGTCATATCCTCATCGAGTGTGAGGACAAGATATACAACACCCTTGGACAGACACTATGACAACAACGATTATAGCTATTTTATTAACCATCGCGGTACTGATCTTCGGATTCTGGTTGATTCAGTACTCGGGTTTCCGCAACGAGCAGAAGAAGCGGGAATGGGAGTTGAAACGGGAGAGTCAGAAGAGTATCTCGCCGATTCGTCTGCGGGCATACGAGCGCCTGGCCATCCTGTTAGAGCGTACCAAACCCGAACACATGCTGCTGGAACTGAGACAGAACGAACCGGAGGCATTAGAGACCTGGACAATCCTGCAGGTGCAACAGTACCTGCTGCAGACCATCCGTTCGGAGTTTGACCACAACCAGAGTCAGCAGGTGTACGTGAGCGATGAGGTATGGGACCTGATCGTCAACGCGCGCGACCAGTTAGCCACTTTCGTCATTGCGATGTCGGCACAACTGCCCAAGGACGCTACCGCACAACTGTACGCCACGACCCTCGTGACGGCCTTCAACAGCAACGGATTGACCCCGAGCGATAAAGCATTAGAGGAACTGAAACGTGAGGCGAAAGAGCTTATGTAATATCGTGCTGGCTTTGCTGCTGAGTGTAGCGGCATACGCGGAGGACTCGATTGCGGTGGAGAAGCCCAAGAAGGAGAAGAAGCAGATCTACGAAGGTACGCAGATCAAGTTCGATATCCTCTCGCCGATTCTGACGCCGGGTTTGAACAACTGGCAGATGCAGCATTATGAGTTAGCCGCAAACGTCCAGTTGAAGCATCGGTTCTACCCTACTCTTGAGTTGGGATACGCAGGCGGTAAGACCCATAACGACTCGGTACAGTACAACGGGCATGGTGGTTTTGCACGAATAGGATGCGACATTAACCCGCTCAAGAAACATCCGGAGTCGCCGCACGCGCTGCTCGTCGGTATCCGTATCGGTACGGCGGTGCAGACCAAGGCCGAGACCGATTGCTGGGGAGAGATCGTGCTGGGTTGCCAGGTCAATATCGCGAAGGGTTTCTATATGGGTTGGATGGGCCGACTGAAGTTGCTCTTCACCCGCGAGAAAGAAGGACAGAGTTCGCGACCGATATACATCCCCGGTTTCGGTGAGCGCTCGAATGTAGGATGGGGAGTGAACTATTATTTAGGATTTAAGATTTAAGATTGAAGATTGAAGATTTAAGATTATAATATTATGAACAAGACACAACTTTTGAATCGTGCAGCGGATAACATTCGTATCCTGGCTGCCGCAGCAGTAGAGAAAGCCAAGAGTGGTCACCCGGGTGGTGCCATGGGTGGTGCAGACTTCATCAACGTACTCTTCAGTGAGTTCTTAGAGTACGATCCGGACAATGCCGGTTGGGAAGCGAGAGACCGTTTCTTTCTGGATCCGGGTCACATGGCTCCGATGCTGTACGGTCAGCTTTGTCTGGCAGGTAAGTTCACGTTGGAGGACCTGCAGAACCTCCGTCAGTGGGGTTCGGTGACACCGGGTCACCCGGAGCGTGAGATCGATCGTATGATTGAGAACACTTCCGGTCCGCTTGGTCAGGGACATACGTTTGCCGTGGGTGCAGCGATTGCAGCCAAGTGGTTCAACGCCCGCTACGGTGCGATCCATAACCCGACCATCTATGCCTTCATCTCGGACGGCGGTGTACAGGAGGAGATTTCGCAAGGTGCCGGTCGTCTGGCAGGTCACTTGGGACTGGATAACCTCGTTATGTTCTATGACTCGAACACGATCCAGCTCTCCACCGGTTGCGGTGAGGTGACCTCCGAGGATGTAGCGGCTAAGTATGCCGCTTGGGGCTGGTACGTACAGGAGATCCCTGGTAACGATCCGGATGCGATCCGCGAAGCCATCATCAAAGCCAAGGCACACAAAGGCCAACCGTCGATCATCATCGGTCATACGACCATGGGTAAAGGTTGCGTGACGGCAGAAGGTGCCAACTGGGAAGGCAAATGTTCGACCCACGGTGCGCCGCTGAGTAAGGCCGGTGCGTCGTTCGAGAAGACGATCGAGCACCTCGGTGGTGATCCGACGAACCCGTTTGTCATCTTCCCGGAGGTAGCCAAACTGTACGAAGAGCGCGCGATCGAGTTGCGTGAGCTGTGCAACAAGAAATATGCGCAGTACCACGACTGGAAAGAGAAGAACCCGCTGGCCGCCAACGAGTACGAGACCTTTATGGCAGGTGAGACACCTTGCATCGACTGGTCGCTGATTGAGCAGAAACCCGGTGACGCTACCCGTAACGCGAGTGGAAAAGTGCTGTCTTTCCTCGCCGAGCACGTAGGCAACATGATCGTTTCGTCTGCGGACCTGAGTAACTCCGACAAGACGGACGGCTTCCTGAAGAAGACCCACGCCCTCAAGAAAGGCGATTTCAGCGGTCAGTTCCTCCAAGCCGGTGTATCGGAACTCACCATGGCGTGCGTCATGATCGGAATGGCGCTGCACGGCGGTATCATCCCCGCATGCGGTACGTTCTTCGTCTTCAGCGATTATATGAAACCGGCAGTACGTATGGCGGCGCTGATGGAGCTGCCTGTCAAGTTCATCTGGAGCCACGACGCGTTCCGCGTAGGTGAAGACGGTCCGACCCACGAGCCGGTTGAGCAGGAAGCACAGATCCGTCTGATGGAGAAACTGCATAACCACTCCGGCAAACCGTCCATGCTCGTTCTCCGTCCTGCGGATGCCGAGGAGACGACGCTGGCTTGGCGGCTGGCAATGGAGAACAACGACACGCCGACTGCTTTGATCCTGAGTCGTCAGGACATCGCGCCGGTGCCCAATGTGAACCTCGAAGGCTTCCGCAAGGGTGCGTATATCGTCAGCAAGGACGAGAACCCGCAAGTGGTACTGTTAGCTTCCGGTTCAGAGGTATCGACGCTTCTCGCCGGAGCCGAGTTACTGCGCGCCGAAGGTATCCGTCTGCAGATCGTGAGCGTTCCCTCTGAGGGTCTGTTCCGTGAACAACCCAAAGAGTACCAAGATTCCGTCCTGCCGAAGGGCATCAAGCGTTTCGGCATGACCGCCGGTCTGCCTTGCACACTCGAGAGCCTGGTTGGCGAGAACGGTGCTATCTGGGGTCTCAATTCCTTCGGATTCAGTGCACCGTACAAAGTGCTGGACGAGAAACTCGGTTTCACAGCACAGAATGTTTATGAGCAAGTCAAGAAGCTGTTATAAGAATAAGCCTCTTTATGCCTAAATATGCCTATTTATGCCTATTAATAATCCACAACACCCCCAAGTTGAAGGAAGCGTGCTACGCCCTGCTAACCGTTGGAAGACCTTGCTCTTCTACCAGAAAGCGAACACGCTCTTTCAACTGACGGTGGTCTTTTGCGAACGGTTCCTGCCGAAATACGGCGACCGTACGGTAGACCAGATGATACAGGCAGCGCGTTCAGGCAAGCAGAATATCATCGAAGGCTCCGAGGATGGCAAAACGAGTACGGAAATGGAGTTAAAACTTCTGAATGTGGCGCGAAGCAGTATAGGCGAGTTACAGGAAGATTTTGCAGATTATATCCAAAGAAAACATCTTCCGCTGTGGAACAAAGAGCACCCGAGGTACAATGCGATGCGCTCTTTCACGCAGAAGTACAATCGTTTGGAAGACTACGAACCGTATTTTTATAAATGGAGCGATGAGGAGATGGCAAACATTGGTTTAACGCTCTGCCACCAAGTGGACTATATGATGAACAAGTACCTTCAGTCGCTGGAGAAATTGTTTGTTACACAAGGAGGTATCAAAGAACGGATGTACGCCGCACGCACAGGTTACCGCAAGGCACAAGACGAGGAACACCAAAGACTTGTCGCGGAAAACGAAACTCTCCGCGCACAACTGGCAACCGCCCAAAACGAAATAGCTCAACTGCGCAAACTCATTAATAAAAACGATTAATATAATATTCATACCCAAACAGGCCTAATACTGCCTAATTAGGCATAATGAGACCTCAAACAAAATCCGCCTATAGCGAAATAGGAAATCGTCCCTCTCCGAGACGTAAAAGATGGAGAAAGACAAAAATATAACAAATAAATCAGCCTATGGCATAAAACAACAGACAAACAACATACATAAATAATATAGCATTGCGCGATTCTTGGTCATACGAAACTGGACACTTCAATTGACACAAGTACAAGAACAAAGCACGATGCTCACGAGAGGCGTGAGCTTTGTTCGATAATTGGTACTTGTAGGTAGTCCAGAATCCTGTATGACCAAAAAAACGAAAAAGTTTCACGCTTTTTGTATATTCTTATCAAAAACAATATAAACAAATTAAAACCGATGCTCAATGGGATATAAGTGAGCGAAATAAATTATGAGAAAATTATTATTTTATGTTTCTTTGATTATGGGTCTTTTTACCATTACTTCATGTGAATCATCGGGACCTGATTCGCGAGATTTACTGCTCGGCACGTATTCATATACCATGACTGGAAATTATGTAATGCATTTTGCTGGACAAAATATAAATGTTCCTTTAGGACAAGGAGGAATAATGCAGATAAAAAAAGACGGGAGCGGCAATCGCGTAAAAATTACTGGTGATGAAGTTTCTGGGAAAGGAGTAGTTGAACACGATGTGTTAAAATTGGATCCTGAATCGCAAACAGAAACAAAAGATGGTATAACAATAGTAATGAGAGCTATTTATGAGCCTGCACAGTTAGTTAATGGTTCTTTAACTGTTAATGTAGAACTTACAGGTACCGTTTCCGGAGGAGGTTATTCGGGTACAATTGAAGGAAGTCAAATTATCAAAGCGACTAAGCAATAATTGGTATGAAAAGATTCTTATTCATTTTAGTGGAAATTCTTGTCACATCTGCACATATAAATGCACAAAACGTGAAAGTCATGTTGAAAGATGGGACAGAGATAAAAGGGGAATTAATATCATATAATGAATCATTATTGGTTGTTGAACCTGATGCGTTTATCAAATATTCGAGAAAACTAAAACCGAAGGATGTTAATAGTTTTGAGATTGAAGGTGTTGGACGCTATTTCTCAACAGATGGACAATTCATATTGGATGAAAGTACTGTGAACCAATATGTTAATCAGAAACAACAAGAATTGACAGTTAGTCTAGCTAATGATTCCACCAAAGAAGTGTCCACTGATTTTTGGCAACGTGTACTCTCCGAAAAATCTGCAAAACCGCAATCAACGCTTCCTTCTAATCCCAATGAGATAATTGGTAGAGCTTTTCTATCTACAGGAGGTATCGCATTAGGAATTGGTCTTCCTTGCTTTGTGGCAGGAATAGCCACTTGTGTTGCTGGAAATGTGAATGTTACAACATCAAATATTGAGCAAAAAGCCAATTGTGTGGAAGCCAGTTATTATCTTTTTGGTATTGGAGCGTCTCTTACAATCATAAGTATCCCACTTATTGTTCATGGAAGGCGAATCGCAGACATGAAAGTTAATTATACGGGTAATGGCGTAGGAACTACAGTAAACTTCTAATAATATTCAAAGCAAGTGACATCTCTGCCACTTGCTTTTGTTTTTCCCTCTTCATTCCCAATACGCCTCGGGGTTGCAACCTGATTGTAATGGATGCTGAAAGGATGCTGAATGGGTCCTCAATGGGTTCTCCATCCAACATCCTTACTCTATTGGTACATAATTATAATGTGCTCCAAAGAATTTTAATTCAATCTCCAAATCCGAAGACAAAGGTACAAAAAAATTTCATATATGCAAATTTTCACACTTCAAAAAGTGCAAATTTTGTATAAAAATATACAAACCCTTGCATAATTCAAAAAAAAGTAGTAAATTTGCACGCAAATTTGTTTTTAAGTATGGAATACAACTTTAGTGAGATTGAGAAAAAGTGGCAAGCGGCGTGGGAGAAAGACGGTGTCTATACCGTTTCCAATGAGTCCGACAAGCCCCATTACTACGTGCTCGATATGTTCCCCTACCCCTCGGGTGCCGGCTTGCACGTCGGTCACCCGTTAGGCTACATCGCCAGCGATATTTACAGCCGTTACAAACGGTTGAAAGGCTTTAATGTGTTGCACCCGATGGGTTTTGACTCGTACGGTCTGCCCGCCGAGCAGTATGCGATCCAGACCGGTACCCATCCGGAGGAGACGACCTACAAGAACATCGCGCGTTATATAGAGCAACTGAAGAAGATCGGTTTCTGCTACGACTGGAACCGTGAGGTACGCACCTGCGACCCCAAGTTCTATAAATGGACCCAGTGGGCGTTCGTACAGATGTTCAATTCGTACTTCGACCCCAAGACCCAAAAGGCGCAACCTATCTCAAAACTCATTGCCGAGTGGGAAGCCAATGACCCAAAATGGGCGACGTTCTCCGAACGCGAGCAACAGGAGCGGTTGATGAACTACCGCATCGCGTATCTGGCAGACACCAAGGTCAACTGGTGTCCGGCTTTGGGTACGGTGCTGGCGAACGACGAGGTGAGTGAGGGTTTGAGTGTGCGTGGCGGTTATCCTGTGGAGCAACGCGTAATGCGCCAATGGTGCCTGCGCGTGAGTGCGTATGCCGGTCGTCTGTTAGAGGGCCTGGACCGGATCGACTGGACAGAGAGCCTCAAAGAGACCCAACGTAACTGGATCGGTCGTTCGGAAGGAGCCGAGATGCAGTTCAGCATCAAAGGTCAGGACGAACCCTTCACGATCTTCACCACCCGTGCGGACACAATCTATGGCGTGACGTTTATGGTGCTGGCGCCGGAATCGGAATACGTGCAACGCGTGGTGACGGACGAGCACAAGGCCGAAGTGGAAGAGTACCTGGCTTGGGTGAAGCATCATACCGAGCGTGAGCGCATAGCCGACCGCAAGGTAACGGGTGTTTTCACCGGCTCGTATGCCATTCACAGGGCGAGATACCTATTTATATCTCCGACTACGTGCTCGCGGGATACGGTACCGGAGCCATCATGGCCGTGCCGGCACACGACAGCCGTGACTATGCCTTCGCCAAACATTTCAACCTGCCGATCATCCCGTTGATCGAAGGAGCGGACGTAAGCGAAGAATCGTTTGATGCCAAAGAGGGCAAGATGATCAACTCCGGTTTCCTCAACGGCATGGAGGTCAAAGAGGCGATTCAGGCGATGAAGGAATATATCACCAACACGGGCATCGGTCGTGTGAAGGTCAACTACCGTCTGCGTGACGCGATATTTAGTCGTCAGCGTTACTGGGGTGAACCTTTCCCTATTTACTACAAGGACGAGATGCCTTATACGGTGGACGAGAAAGACCTGCCGTTGCTCTTGCCGGCTGTCAAGGAATTCAAGGGTGTCAACGGTCAGCCGCCGTTAGGTAACGCCAAAGACTGGACGTACAAGGGTCATCCGTTAGAGCTCTGCACAATGCCGGGCTTTGCCGGCAGTTCGGCGTATTATTTGCGGTACATGGATCCGCATAACGACGAGGCACTCGTGGGCAAACAGGCGAATGAGTACTGGCGGCAGGTGGATCTGTATCTGGGCGGTTCCGAGCACGCGACGGGACACTTGATCTACAGTCGTTTCTGGAACAAGTTCTTGTACGACCTCGGCTATGTATGCGAGGACGAACCGTTCAAGAAACTCATCAACCAGGGAATGATTCAGGGCCGTTCGAACTTCGTGTACCGTTATATCGGTGAAGGTGCAACAGGTAATCTGTATATCAGCTATAACCTGATCGACAACCCCGAATACAAGGACAAAGTACAACCGATTCACGTCAACGTCAATATCGTCAACAACGACGTGCTCGATATCAACGCTTTCCGTGCATGGATGCCGGAGTTCAAGAATGCCGAGTTCGTCTTTGCGGATGGTACATCGTCTGAACTCACGGGCTACACCGCCGGACCGAAGCAGTATATCTGCGGCTGGGCGGTGGAGAAAATGAGTAAGTCGATGTTCAACGTGGTGAACCCCGATGACGTGATTGCGAAATTCGGAGCCGACACCCTCCGTTTGTACGAGATGTTCCTCGGTCCGCTGGAGATGAGTAAGCCCTGGGACACGAACGGTATCGACGGTGTACACCGTTTCCTCAAACGTCTGTGGAACATGTACGAGAATATCGTGGACGAGGCCCCGACCAAAGAGGAGCTGCGTTCGCTGCATAAGCTCATCAAGAAGATTACGTGGGACATCGAGAACTTCTCGTTCAACACCTCCATTCCGGCCTTCATGATCGCGCAGAACGAACTGTCTGCACTCAAGTGCAACAAGCGTGCGATCTTGGAGCAGTTTGCGATCCTGCTGGCACCGTACGCACCGCATATCGCAGAAGAGATGTGGCATAGATGCCAAGCCATCAGCAATCAGCCGTCAGCCGTCAGCCAGTTTGTGGTCAATGCCGAGTGGCCGGTTTGCAACGAAGCGTATCTGGTAGAGGATACGCAGAAGTACCCTGTGCAGTTCAACGGCAAGGTACGCTTCACGCTCGAGTGTCCGAAAGACACGCCGAAAGAGGAAGTAGAGAAACTTGTCCTCGCCCACGAAGACACCGCCAAATACCTCGCCGGCAACACGCCTAAAAAAGTCATCGTCGTTCCCGGCCGGATTGTCAATATTGTGATGTAATAACTTTCTCTGAAAGAAAAAGTGAATATGCAAATAGCGGGCAACCATTATTGGCTGCCCGCTAATCTTTTATAATCGTACATTTCTACTCTGCCAGATTGACAGCATAATACCTTACTCTTCCTTGCGGCGTGCAGCCGGTAATGAAAAGGACGCGGTCGTGCTCGGAGGCGGAGTTGGCACGGCGGACGATGTCGTCAAGGTCTTCTTCGGTGCGCACGGAGCGGTTGTTGACTTTCAGTATGATGAAGTCCGAGGGTACACCGGCACTCTTCAGTTTTCCCGCCTTGAGCGACTTGATCTGCAGGCCGTAGTTGATACCCAGACGCTCTTTCTGCGCATCGGTCAGTTCGGAGAATGTGGCACCCAGGACGGACGCTTTGTCCTCGGCGGAGATGACGCCTGTTCCACCTTCGCGGTTGGTGAGCGTTGCCTGAACAGTCATGGTTTTGCCGTCGCGGAGCAGCGTCACACTCACTACATCGCCCGGACGGTGACGCCCGATATGTTCCTGCAGGTCGGTGCCGGTCTTGACAGCCGCATCATCAACACGCGTGATTACATCGCCGCTCTTGATGCCTGCTTTCTCTGCCGCGCCGTCCGGCACAACGCGTTCTACGTATGCCCCTTGGAGAGTGGTCAGGTTCTTCTCTTTCTTCAGTTCGGAAGTGATCTCACGCATCTGCACGCCGAGGATAGCACGCTGCACGACACCGTACTGGCGGATGTCGCTCACCACTTTCTGTACGATACTGGTCGGCACAGCAAAACTGTAGCCCGAATAGGAACCGGTCTGCGAAGCGATGGCGGTGTTGATTCCTACCAACTCGCCGCGCGTGTTAACCAGCGCACCGCCTGAGTTGCCGGGATTGACTGCCGCGTCGGTCTGGATGAACGACTCAATCTTCATCTCCGCGTTAAGGATATTGATGTTACGCGCCTTGGCGGACACGATACCTGCCGTGACGGTCGAAGTGAGGTTGAACGGATTGCCGACGGCGAGCACCCATTCGCCTACGCGCAGGTCGTCAGAGTTGCCCATGAGGATGACAGGCAGGTTTGTCTCTTCGATTTTCAGGAGCGCGATATCCGTGTTCGGGTCAGTGCCGACCAGCGTAGCCGTGTATTCGCGTTTGTCGTTGAGGACCACCTGAATCTGGTCTGCACGGTCAATGACGTGATTGTTGGTGACGATGTAACCGTCCTCGGAGATGATGACACCCGAACCGGACGCCTGTTGTGCCGGCATCTCGCGTTGCTGTCCCGGACGACCGAAGAAGAACTCAAAGAGGTCCATCTGCTGGGACGAAACCTGGTTGCGGTAGGTCGTCTTGACGTGAACAACCGCATTGACGGACAGCTCGGCAGCCTGAGTAAAATCCGTCTCCCCTGCCTGCTGCAACGAAGCAAAACGGCTGTAGGCAGCAGGGATTCCGGTGGAATCATTTGTAATTTGTGATTTGTAATTGGTGATTTGAAATTGTGGATTGCTGTATTTCAAGACAGCGAGTGTCGTTCCGGCACTGACGGCTGCGACGAGCAGCCCGATGCCTAAAAATCTAAATATCTTTTTCATAGTTCTGAATAATTTTAGTTGCAAGTACTTCGCTGCAAAATCCGTGCCAAAGTAAAATTGATGTGGTCGCGGGAATGGAATGGATGCATTTTATTTTCATATTCTTTTCAAATTATTTGCACATGTCAAAAAAAAGCAGTAATTTTGCAAGCAAAATTGTAACGCGCTATTTGAAAGAATGAGAAAGGAGTACAGAAAACAAAAAAGAGAGCCGAAACTCTCTTTCTTGTGAACCAGCTGGGGCTCGAACCCAGGACCCCATCCTTAAAAGGGATGTGCTCTACCTGCTGAGCTACTGATTCAATGACCGAATGGCTGGCTGGGTGTCGAGCCTCTCGACCAAAAGCGGGTGCAAAGGTACTACATTTTTTTGAATTGACCAAATTTTTTTGAAAAAAAATAGCATTTAAGGGCATTTTTATGCAAATAAAATTAGAAAATAGGCGAAGAAAGACCATAAATGTGCAAGTTGGGAACATTTTTATCGGTTCCGACTACCCCATTCGCATCCAAACGATGGCGAACACTTCGACCAATGATATCGACGCTTCGGTCGATCAAGCCAGACGGTGTATCGAGGCGGGTGCAGAGTTACTTCGCTTCACGACGCAAGGTCTGCGTGAGGTGGAGTCGCTCAAAGAGATCCACGCCCAAGTGCTGACGGCGGTACCGCTGGTGGCCGATGTGCATTTTAACTCGGAAGTGGCCGACGCCGCGGCCCAAGTGGTGGAAGCGGTGCGTATTAACCCGGGTAACTACAGCAAGGATGCTTCCAAGTTAGAGGAACGGTTTGTACACCTGCTGGATATCTGCCGCGAACATGAGACGGCTATCCGCATCGGCGTCAACCACGGTTCGCTGAGTGAGCGCATGATGAACAAGTACGGTGACACGCCCGAAGGAATGGTCGCGTCCGTGATGGAATTTTTGCGGATTGCGGTGGCGCATGACTTCAAGGACATCGTCATCTCCGTCAAGGCTTCCAACACGCGCGTGATGGTCGAGACCGTGCGTTTGCTGGTTAAGACGATGAACAAAGAGCACATCGCGTTCCCGCTGCATCTCGGTGTCACCGAAGCCGGCGAAGGGGAGGACGGACGTATCAAATCGGCCGTCGGCATCGGTGCTTTATTGGCAGACGGTATAGGCGACACGATCCGTGTCAGTCTGAGTGAAGCACCGGAGAACGAGATACCGGTAGCACAGGATCTGGTCGATTATTTCGCGGACGAAGACTCGATCCGTTACGACGGTTCGGTAGTAGCCGAGGTGCTGGACAACATCGGTGGTAACGCCGAAGTGCGTTATACGAGTTATGAGGACGATTGGGATTTGTTCTGCCTGCAAGCCGCTGCCGAATGCGGACGGTTGCTGTGGGACTTCAAGGCGACCGAGCTGACGCTGGTGAATCCGAACTTCACCGAAAACAAACTCAATTTCCTCAGTAAGGACATCCTCCAAGCCGCGCGCGTGCGTATATATAAAACGGAGTATATCTCCTGCCCGGGTTGCGGACGAACGATGTTCGACCTGCAGAAGACCGTGGCGGAAGTGAAGAAAGCGACCGCGCATCTGACCGGTTTGAAGATCGCCGTCATGGGTTGTATCGTCAACGGACCGGGTGAGATGGCGGATGCCGATTACGGTTACGTAGGCGCCGGTCGCGACCGCATCAGTCTGTACAAAGGCAAAGAGTGTGTACTCAAGAACATCCCGCAGGAAGAGGCGGTAGAAAAACTATTGGAACTAATTAACAACACTAAATAACTTATCTTATGCAAAAATCTCCATTACAGATTGCGCGCCAGGATTACCAGCCGAAGATGCCGGTAGCGTTACAGGGCGCTGTACGCCTCGTAGAAGGCGAGAAAACACAGTCGGTGGCTGACCAGGAAGAGATCAAGAAACTGTTCCCGAACACATACGGTCTGCCGATTATTACGATGGAACCCACCACCGGCAAGAACCATTGTGACGAGCCGTTCAATGTTGGCGTCATCCTCTCCGGTGGTCAAGCTCCCGGTGGTCACAACGTGATCTCGGGTCTGTACGACGGTTTGAAGGCATTGAACCCGAACAACAAATTGTACGGTTTCCTCGGTGGTCCTTCGGGTCTGATTGACGGCAAGTACCAGGAGTTAACGGGTAAGATCATCGACGAGTACCGTAACACGGGTGGATTCGATATCATCGGTTCAGGTCGTACCAAACTGGAGGAGACCTGGCAGTTCGACAATGGTATCGAGATCTGCAAGAAGCTGGGAATCAAGGCCATAGTCATCATCGGTGGTGATGACTCGAATACTAATGCTTGTGTGCTGGCTGAGTACTACCTGCAGAAGCAATGCGGCATCCAGGTTATCGGTTGTCCGAAGACCATCGACGGTGACCTCAAGAACGAGATGATCGAGACTTCGTTCGGTTTTGACACCGCTTGTAAGACCTATGCCGAACTCATCGGTAATATCCAGCGTGATGCCAACTCAGCCAAGAAATACTGGCACTTCATCCGTCTGATGGGTCGCTCAGCAAGTCATATCGCCCTCGAGTGCGCTCTTCAGAGCCAGCCGAATATCTGCCTCATCTCCGAAGAAGTAGAGGCCAAGAAAATGACCCTCAACGACATCGTAGAGGACATCGTAAAGGTGATCGTTGCCCGTGCCAACGCAGGTCTTAACTTCGGTACGATCCTTATTCCGGAAGGTCTGATTGAGTTCATCCCGGCTATGCGTGTACTGATCCAAGAGCTCAACGACATGCTCGCTGCCAACGAGGAGTTTGCATCGCTCGACGGCGATGACGCGAAACGTGAGTATGTAAAGAGCAAACTAAGTCCGGCTTCTTGCGAGTTGTTCCGTTCGCTGCCGAAAGGCATCGCTAAGCAACTCACCCTCGACCGTGACCCGCACGGAAACGTGATGGTTAGTCAGATCGAGACCGAGAAACTGCTCATCGAGATGGTAGGCAAGCGTCTGGCTCAACTCAAAGCGAACGGTGAGTACAAGGGTAAGTTCTCCGCGCTCAACCACTTCTTCGGTTATGAGGGACGTTGCGCAATGCCGTCTAACTTCGATGCTGACTACTGCTACTCGATTGGTGTGAACGCCACCCACCTCATTGCAGCCGGTAAGACCGGTTACATGTCGTTGGTTCGTAACCTCACCAAGCCTGCTGCAGAGTGGCTCGCCGGTGGTGTACCTATCACGATGATGATGAACATGGAAAAACGTAACGGTAAGATGAAACCTGTTATCCAGAAAGCCCTTGTGGACCTCAACGGCAAACCGTTCCAATATCTCCAAGCGCACCGTGAGGAATGGGCGGACGCGAACACCAGTTACATCTATCCGGGACCGATCCAGTACTACGGTCCGACCGAAGTATGCGACCAGCCTACACGCACATTGCTCTTAGAGCGCAGCAAGTAATTGCCGCCCTGTGCATCTGCATCTCCCTGTCCGCGCGATCTTTCGTGGCGGACAGGGGTTTGCTTAATGCCTACCTGCATAACGACATGCCGGCCTGGAAAGCACATGTGGATACAGTCGTCGATCTGCCGTACGAATACGGTTATTGTGCCGCTTTGTTAGAGAGCGACAAGACGGCAGCCCTACCCTATGTCAAACGTTTTCGTGAACATGTAGAGGCCGCCCGGACATCGCTACCCAAAGGGCATTACGAGATGTACATGTCTGCTGTCTATGTGTACGAACTGCGTCTGCACGAGTCCTTCCATCCCGTCAAGTCCTTGGATCTGGCACGGGAGGCCGTCAAGTTGGCTCCCAATGATCCGATGACACTCACCTACTGTGGCACGGCGCTTTTCTATGCACCCAAACCCTTCGGTAACAAAAAAGAGGCATTGGATCTTTTCCTCAAAGCCGAACAACTTTTCCAAGGCAAACAATGGTACAACTGCTGGTGGCGACCGGCGGCGATAATGTATATCGCACAGTGTTACGACAAAGCCGGGGACACCGAGAAAGCCGTTCAGCGCGCACAGGAACTTTTGAGACAATACCCTGATTATGAGTATATTAAGTACGATTATCTGCCTGCTCTTATCCTCCGCGCTCAGTAGTCGTCTGCTTGTGCCTCAAGGACCTCAACCGGAGAAAGGTTGGCCGGCGGTACTGCTACTTCATGACCATGGTGCGAGGTTTGAGAAAGGCTGGCAGAAAGTGATCGGCGATGATCCGGAACCCTATTACTCAGGCATGGCTATCGGTGACAGTCTGGCGGCACACGGATATGTCGTTTACTGCATCGATGCGCTTTATTGGGGAAGTCGACGTTCGGCTCTCACCCAACGGCAGTTCAGCGACTCACTCGGAGGGGCAGGAGAATGGTACAAACGGGTACTGGTAGAGGATCAACAGAGCGTCACCTATCTGCGTTCCCTACCCTATGTGGACAGCACCCGCATTGCCGTTGCCGGCTTCTCGTACGGAGCGTACCGGGCATGGAACTTGGCTGCTGAAGACCTACGCATAAAAGTCTGTCTTGCAGCGCATTGGATGACCACGCTGGCACAGAACCGCTATAATGACTCATGGCTCTGCATGGTGCGCAATCCGCAACGTCCATTTGAGCAAATAGCCGCAACGATTGCCCCGCGTCCGTTCTTGCTGCAGTACGGCACCCAAGATACACTCTTTCCGGTCTCTGCCGTGGACAGTTGCATTCACTACATCGATTCGGTGTACGAACACGCCCCGAGTTTTCAAGTCGAGAAGTACGAATGCGGGCATGTTTTTACGCACGAACATCTCCAAAATTGGCTGATTTGGCTAAAAAAGCACCTTTAATTGCATTTTTTTTCAAAAAAATTTGCACATGTCATAAAAAAGCAGTACTTTTGCAGCCGCTTTCAAAAAAAAGCATTGCTCAATGGTGTAATGGTAGCACTACAGATTCTGGTTCTGTCTGTCTGGGTTCGAGTCCTGGTTGAGCAACACAAAAGACACTTTAAAGTGTCTTTTTTTTGTGTTATTCTTGCATATGTCAAAAAAAAGCAGTAACTTTGCGGCCGATTTGGTGTGTACGCACATGTGTACGCACGTATTAAGTATGAAAGAACGAATAGAAAAAGCCCAACATATAGTGATCTTCACGCACATGGCGCCGGACGGGGACGCGATGGGATCGAGTCTGGCACTCAAGCATTGGATTGGAGAGAAAGCCACCGTCATTGTACCGAATGCGTTTCCGGCTTTCTTGAGCTGGATGCCGGGTGCAGATTCGATACGGGTGTATGAGAAAGAGAGTGCGGCATGCGATCCGTTGATTGCCCAAGCCGACCTGTTTATCTGCACGGATTTTAATGATCCGAAGCGTATCGGGCCGATGGGCGAGAGGATGTTAGCTAACCCGTGCCCGAAGATTCTCATTGACCACCATCTGAATCCGATGGATTTTGCAGATGAGGTTCACTCGGATCCGGAAGCCTCGTCGAGTTGCGAGATCGTGTATCGGATCCTTCGGAATAATCAGATTATTCTGAATTGTGACATCGCGACCTGTATCTATACCGGTCTGATGACCGATACGGGTAATTTCAGTTACAACTCTGCGCGTTGCGAGATTTATGAGATCGTAGCGGATCTTGTGCGCGCGGGCGTGCAGAAAGAACGCGTGTACGATGCGGTGTTTAACCAGTACTCCACCGACCGCGTGCGTCTGACCGGTTACGCGCTGTACCGTAAGATGCGTATTTATCCGGAGTACCATTTGGCACTCATCACGCTGGATGCCAATGAGTTGGATCGTTTTCATTATCAACCGGGTGACTGCGAAGGACTGGTGAACATGCCGCTACAGATTTCGGATGTCTTCTACTCCGTTTGTATGCGTGAGGAGCGCGCCAAACCCGGTACACCCAAATCGCGCATACGCATCTCGTTCCGTTCGCAGGGAGACCGTCCGGTCAATATCTGGGCCAACGAGGTCTTCCATGGCGGCGGACATATGAACGCTTCCGGCGGCGAACTGTTCGGAACGATAGAACAAGCTGTCAAACTGTTTGAACAAACTTATTCGAAATATTTAAAGAAATGAAAAAAGCATTTTTAATTTTAGCAGCAGCGATGAGCCTCAGCATGATGGCTGAGCAGACGCTGATGACCATCAACGGTAAACCCGTGAGTGCCGAGGAGTTTCTCTACATCTACGAGAAAAACAATCAAGCCGGTGCCGTAGATCCCAAGACCATGGACGAGTACCTGGACATGTTTATCAATTTCAAACTCAAAGTAGCAGAAGCCGAAGCACAAGGTATTGACACGACAGAGGCTTTTGCTAAGGAACTAAAAGGTTACCGTGCACAGGCTACGCCGAAGTACCTGCAGGACGAGGCAGCGAAGGACAGCCTGATTGAGATGAGTTGGCGTCACCTGTCCAAAGACCGCCGTGCGGCGCATATCGCCATCCAGTGTCCGATGAACGCAGACAGCGCGGCACAAGCAGAAGCGTTGGAGAAGATTAACCGTGCTTATCAGCGTGTCGTTGTAGGCAAACCGGTTAAGGCACGTGGCTCGAAAGCCGTTCGCTACAAAACCGATCCGTTTGAGATGGTGGCACGCGACATGAGTACCGATCCGAATGTACAAGAGACCGGCGGTGAGTTAGGCTGGATCACGCCGTTCCGTTACGTTTATCCGCTGGAAGAGGCCGTATATGACACCGAAGTAGGTAAGGTCAGCAAGCCGTTCCGCACCCAGTACGGATGGCATATCGTGCTGGTGGAAGAAGAACGCGACCACGTGGAGGTAAAGGCGAGTCATATCATGAAGATGGTGCCGGCGGACAGCCTCAATGACGCGAAGAAAGCCCTCATCGACAGCATCGCCAAGGAGGTGAGCCCGGAGAACTTTGCAGAGGTAGCCAAAGTGGAGTCCGAAGACCGCGGTAGCAGTGCACGTGGCGGTGAACTGGGTTGGTTCGGTAAGGGTCAGATGGTAAAGCCCTTCGAAGAGGCTGCTTTCAGTCTGAAACCCGGTGAGATCAGTGCTCCGGTACGTTCGCAGTACGGCTGGCATTTGATTTACAAAGAGGACGAGCGCGGTATCCAACCGCTGGATTCGATGCGTGCTCAGATCGAGCGTCAAGTGATGCGTGACGAGCGTTCCAAAGAGGCGGACAAGAGTTTTATCCGTAAGACACGTGCCGAGTATAACCTGCCGGCAGAGATGAGTGACGCTGATGTCAAAGCATACGCCGATGAGCATCTGGAGGAGAAATATCCGGAACTGAAAAACCTCGTTAAGGAGTACCACGACGGCATTCTGTTGTTCGAGGTATCGTTGCGTGAGGTATGGGATAAGGCCGCTAAAGATACGGCCGGCTTGGAGGCATTCTTCAAAGCCCATAAGAGCAATTACACCTGGGAGAAACCGCATTATAAAGGTTACCTCATTCTGGCCAAAAACGATCGTACTGCCAAGGTAGCAGAACGTATCGTTCTGTCCGCAGACAAAGACTCGGTGGACAGCTATATCGCACGCCGCATCAATAACGACAGCATCCAGTACGTCAAAGTACAACGCGGTCTGTGGGAGATGGGTCGTAACAAACTGGTGGACCGTTTCGGTTTCAAACTCCGTTATGCCGTTGAGCCCAACGAGGAGTATCCTGTTGTTCGCTGCGTAGGTAAGAAACTCAAAGCCCCGGAGTGCTGGGAAGACGAGAAAGGTAAAGTAACGACCGACTATCAGGACTACCTGGAGACCGTTTGGGTCAAGAGCCTGCGTGAGAAATATCCGGTGGAGATCAATCAAGAGGTTTGGACCGCTATAAAGAAATAATAGTCCTCGCGATTTGCGCTGTCTTGGTAGCGCTGTCGTATGTGTTTGTCGTACGTTGGGATCTGACGGACGACAAGCACTATAGTCTGAGTGAGGCCTCTAAGACCTTACTCCGTCAGACCGATGCACCGATCGAAGTGACGTTGCTCCTGGACGGCGACCTGAACGCCGGCTTCCGACGACTCAAGAAAGCCACGGAGGAGACCCTGGAGGAGATGGCTGTTTATAGTGACCTTAAGGTCGTTAAGGACGCTAAGGACCTTAAGGACTCTATCGGTCTCAGCCCGATCATCATCCATGAGCGGGAGCAGAACGGCAAGACTGCACAGACGACCGTTTATCCGTACGCCCTGATGCAGTACAAGGGTAAAAAAGCCGTTGTTACCTTACTCAAGAACACCCGCGGTCTGAGTGGAGAAGAGAACCTGAATGCCAGCATTGAGCAGTTAGAGTTTGCTTTCATGGAAGCGCTCCATCTGATCCAGCAGACCGAGACACCCCGTATCGCCATCCTCGAAGGACACGGTGAGCCGGACGAGGCACACACCTTCGACCTGATGGCAGCACTGAGTAAATACTATCAAGTGGACCGTGGCCAGTTAGGTCAGGACGTACATGTGCTCGATGGTTACAAAGCGGTGCTCATTGTAAACCCGCAGACGGCGTTCAGTGAAGCAGAGCGGTTCATCATCGACCAGTATATCATGCGCGGTGGTGCAGTGTTATGGTCGGTTAACGGTGTTCGTTTCAGTGAAAACATCTTGCAAAGCGAAGGTTTCACACCCATTATCGCCTTGGACTTGGGCCTGACGGAGATGTTGTTCAAGTACGGTGTACGGGTTAACCCAGCCTTGGTGCAAGACGTCCAGTGTCTGCCGATCCCGGTGAACGTCAGCTCTGACCCACAGCAACCTAACATGCAACCCATGCCGTGGACCTATGCACCTTTGTTGCTCACCAGTCAAGGTTCACCGATCACGAAAAACATGGGTCAGGTAATGAGTACCTTTGTTAGTCCGATAGACGCCGTGGGAGGCGAAGACGGAATCGACAAACGCGTGCTCTTAGCTACCAGTACGGCGAGTCGTGTGACCGCCACACCGGGCGAAGTGGATCTCAATGATCTCAACCCGGATAGGAAAGCGTTCATCTACCAGTACGTACCGGTGGCGGTATCTTTGGAAGGGTCCTTCCCGAGTGCGTTCGCGCATCGCATGGTGCCGGAAGACGTACAGACCGATGAACCCATTCGTAAGAGCAGTCTCCAAACTCGACAGATCGTGATCGGTTCAGGGAGCGTGCTGCTCAACGAACTGCAGAAGAACCAAGCCCTTCCGATGGGTTATGACCGCTATAGCGGCATGCAGTTCAGCAACCGCGATTTTGTGACGAATGCCGTACTATGGCTCACGGACAGCGAAGGACTGATATCCTTGCGGGAGAAGAGTGTGGCGCTGCGACTGCTCAACGACAAACGCGCCCATGACGAGCGAGCGAAAGTACAAACCATCAGCGTCATCGCACCGATCGCTATACTGGCCCTGATAGGCGGTGTAGTTTGGATAGTTAGAAAAAAACGATATGAAAAATAAAGCAATTATAATCTTTGCTCTTTACTCTTTGTTCTTTGTTCCGACAAAAGCACAGGAGTTATTGAACTATCCGCTGGATACGATCAACGGAGAGGAAGTGTACAAGTACCAGGTCGAGAAGAGTATCGGTCTGTACCGCATCGGCGTCAACTTCAACGTATCGCAAAGTGATATTATTCGTCTCAACCCCCAGTTACGGGAACGTGGCTTGCATTTCGCCGAGACGCTCCTGATCCCGACCGGCAGAAAGGTGGAGGAGAAAACTCCGAGTACTCCGATTATTCCGAATACTCCGATCGAAGTAGTTCGGGATACCGTGATACCGGAGTACCGGGATACCGTAATACCTGGAGAACCCAACACACGCCGTGTGATCGAACTGGCGCTGATGTTACCCTTTGAGAGTCAGCAGACCAAACGCAGCGGTAATGCAGAGCGCATGTTAGAGTTTTATCAGGGTGCTTTGTTGGCCTTGCATGATCGTCAGAACGACAGCACGCTCTATCGCTTGCGTGTCTATGACACCGAACGCAGCGAACGTCGTGTACAGGCCCTCTGTGACAGCACCGAACTGGATAGCGTACGGGCAATCTTAGGCCTCGTTTATCCGATTCAGATAGAACGTATGAGTAGTTGGTGCGCGGCGCATCAGGTACCTCTCTTCGTACCGTTCAGCGATGACATAGACTTGGCTACTCATCCGTTCGTGATGCAGTTCAATGCGAATGCCAGACAGGAAGCAGACAGCTTGTGTGCATGGTTGGAAGCACGCAAAGAGGACTTACATATCGTAACTACCGAAGTCAAAGACTCGGAACTGGCAGCACCTATCCGCACCTTACGCAAGCAACTCAAAGCACGGGACATCGCCTATAAGTCCGTCCCCTTACATGACTTGCTGAACGACAGCGCAGCGCATGCGCTGGATATAGAAAAGGAGAATATCATTATCCTGCATTCGGATCGTTACCAACAGGTACGCATGATCCTGCCGCACTTGATCACCCTGCGTAATGCAGGTTACAAGATTCGTCTTGTCAGTCAGTACGCTTGGCAAAAAGAGCATATCGAGTTGCCGCAACTCTACACCTCGATGTTCACCCAAAACGAGGGACGGGAGGCGTACGATGCCTTGTGGCAAGCGTCCTATAAGAACGAGCATGTCAGCCTCAGTCCGCGGTATGACCTGTTAGGCTATGACCTGATGCAAGCCCTGATAGCTTGGTTGGAAGGTAATCAGGAATATAAAGGATTACAATCCACCATCGAATGGAAACAAATGCAACAAGGAGGATATCAAAACGCGTGCGTAGGAGTTATTGCATATTAATCGGAGTGCTGCTCACTGCAGCGGTCACTGCTCAACCCCGCATGAAAGTGCCGGAGTATTGGGTGGGTGTACATGGCGGTTTTACTGCCAGTTCAGTCATTTTCCAGCCTTCCGTGAGCGGCATGAGTCCACTGACGAGTGCCCTGACGATGGGCGGCAACGGAGGTATCGCGTTCCGTTTTGCGGGACATAAATACTGTCATTTCCAGATGGAGCTGAACTACATGCACCGCGGATGGTCGGTCAATGACGACACCAACGGTAAGACGTTCTACAACCTGCACTACGTCGAGTTCCCGATCCTGATGAACCTCAATTTCGGTACGGAACGATGCCGCTGGATCTTTAACCTCGGTCCGCAGATCGGATATTGCATATGGGACGAGAGCAGCGCGATCACCCACCCCTTCAATTGGGGCCTGGCAGCCGGAACAGGTTTGTACGTCCGCACGCCCAAAGCCGGAGTCTATGAACTGGAGGTACGTTTTGACTACTCTTTCGGTGGCGTATATGGCACCAATGTGACGGATAAATATAGAATGGCCAGCCCAATCGATTTGAGTATCAACCTCGGCTATTACTGGCCCATCAAAAAGAAATTTGGACATAAGAAACAAAAAAACATACAACATGAAGACCAATTATCAAGTACGTTACGCGTCGAACCCGACGGACGCGAAGAACTACGACACGACACGATTGCGCAATGATTTTCTCATTGAGCGCGTGTTCGCGAAGAACGAAGTAAACATGGTGTACTCTATGTACGACCGCATGATCGTAGGCGGTGCGATGCCGGTAGGAGAGACGCTCCTACTCGAAGCTATCGACCCGCTCAAAGCACCGTTTTTCCTCACCCGCCGCGAGATGGGTATCTTCAACGTCGGCGGTAAGGGTCGCGTCATCGCCGGTGACGAGGTGTTTGAACTTGATTACAAAGAGGCACTGTACCTCGGTCGCGGTGACCGCGAAGTGAAGTTCGAAAGTCTGGATGCCAACAAGCCTGCCCTCTTCTACTTCAATTCGACGACCGCACACTGCGCTTACCCCAATAAGAAAGTGACCAAAGCCGACGCCGTCGTAGCCCATATGGGTAGCCTCGAGATGAGTAACGAGCGCGATATCAACAAGATGCTCGTCAACCAAGTCCTGCCAACCTGCCAACTGCAGATGGGTATGACCGAACTGAACACCGGTAGCGTATGGAACACTATGCCGGCACACGTACACAGCCGTCGCATGGAGGCGTATTTCTATTTCGAAGTACCCGAAGACCAGGCTGTTTGTCACTTCATGGGCGAAGTCGAAGAGACACGTCATATCTGGATGAAAGGTAACCAAGCAGTGCTATCTCCCGAATGGTCCATCCACTCGGCGGCCGCCACGCATAACTACACCTTCATCTGGGGTATGGGCGGCGAGAACCTCGACTACGGAGACCAGGATTTCAGCAAAATCACGGATTTGAAATAAACTGAATACTGACTACTGAACACTGATGACTTACTTGATCCTTCGTTTGGCGACTTTAGGAAACGTAGCGATGACCGTTCCGGTCATTGCTTCGGTCAGCCGTCGCCATCCGGATGATCGGTTCATCATCGCCAGCAAGAAAGATCTGGCATCGATGTTCGCCTCCATGCCCAACGTCGAGTTCCGCGAGGTGGATAACCACATCGATTGGAACGGCATCTGGGAGTTATGGAAAGCGTGGCGGGACGAAGTGGATGTCGTCATTGACCTGCAGGACGTACTCCGTACCCGTGTTTTCGACCTGCTGATGTGGTGGAGCGGAAAGAAAGTCAGACGCGTGCATTACGGCCGCTTCCATAAGCATCTGATCACGAAACTGGGATGGTTCAAACAGCAGTTACCTTCTGAGTTCGCACGCTATCAGGATGCTTTCCGAAGGGCAGGATTAGAGAGCGACGATTCGTTTGAGGCCCTACCCAAGAACAGTGCGGTCATCAAAAAAATCAACGAGCGGTTTGGACCCAAAGAAGGACGATGGATCGGTCTGGCACCTTTTGCCAAATGCAAATCGAACATGATCCCCTATGCGGTTACCAAAGAACTCATCGAGACGCTGACTAAAGACAAACACACGCAGGTCTTCCTCTTCGGGGCAGGAAAAATAGAGTGCGAGATGTTGCGTCAATGGTCCACGGTCTTCCCTCGCACCATCAGTGTCGCCGGCCAACTCAAACTCAAAGAAGAACTGGAACTGATGCGTAAACTGGACGTGATGATTTGTATGGACAGTGCGAACCAGCATCTGGCGAGTCTGGTAGGCTTACGGGCTATCAGCGTCTGGTGTGCCACCCATCCGATGATCGGATTCATGGGGTGGAAACAAAACACTGACGATATCGTCCAACGGCATGATTTACGTTGCCGGCCGTGTACGTGTCACGGTGTACAACGCTGTCGATACGGTAACTTTGCCTGCCGAGAAGTAGAAGCAGAAAATATTATAAAACAGATATGAATAAAATTATTTCATTAGCTAACCAAAAAGGAGGCGTCGGTAAAACGACTACGTCTATCAACCTTGCAGCTGCTTTGGCCAAACAGGGCATGAAAGTGCTGCTCGTCGATGCGGACCCGCAGGCGAACACCTCTTCGGGCTTGGGAGTGGAGATTCGTGAACTGGACAACACGATCTACGAGTGTCTGGTCAACGGTGTCGATCCGCATTCCGCGATCGTACCGACCAGCATGAAAGGCCTCAGCATGATCCCGAGTCACATCGACCTGGTGGGAGCCGAGATCGAGATGCTTAACATGGAGCACCGCGAGCAGTTACTCAAGAATATCCTGAATCAGGTACGCGACGAGTACGATTATATCCTCATTGACTGCAGTCCGTCTCTGGGTCTGATCACGGTCAATGCCTTGACGGCGAGCGACAGCGTGATCATCCCGGTACAGTGCGAATTTTTCGCCTTGGAGGGTATCGCCAAACTGCTCAACACCATCAAGATCATCAAATCCAAACTCAACCCGCAGTTACGCATCGAAGGCTTCCTGCTCACGATGTTCGATAATCGTCTGCGTCTCAGCAACCAGGTGTACGAAGAAGTCAAACGTCACTTCGGAGATTTGGTTTTCAATACCGTCATCGCGCGTAACGTCCGCCTCAGCGAAGCTCCTTCGCACGGCGTATCCGTTCTCGAGTATGACTCCAGTTCCAAGGGAGCAAAGAACTACACAGCTTTAGCAAAAGAACTTATCACTCGCAACAAATGAAAAAAATGACAGGACTTGGACGAGGTCTCGATGCATTGATCGATACCTCGCATGTGGATACCAACGGCGGCAGTTCAATCTCTGAGATCGAACTCAGCGCCATTGTAGCCAACCCGGATCAGCCGCGCCGTTCGTTCGATGAAGAGGCGCTGCAGGAACTGGCCGACTCGATCCGTGAACACGGGGTAATCTCCCCCATCACGTTACGCGACAATGGAGACGGCAGTTATATGATCATCGCCGGTGAGCGTCGTTTCAGAGCCAGCAAGATTGCCGGACTCGAGCGTATTCCGGCGTACATCCGTACCGCCAAAGATGAGCAGGTCATGGAATGGGCCCTTATCGAGAACATCCAACGTGAGGACTTGGATGCCATAGAGATAGCACTCGCCTACCAGCGACTCATGGACGATTATAACCTCACGCAAGAGCGGATGTCCGAACGCGTGGGTAAGAAACGTGCCACGGTGGCCAATTATCTCCGTCTGCTCAAACTGCCGGCAGAGATACAAGTGGGCATCAAAGAGAAGAAGATCGAGATGGGGCACGCCCGTGCGATCTTGGGTTCCCCTTCGGCAGAACGGCAGTTAGCCCTGTACCAGCGTATCCTCAAAGAAGGACTCTCCGTCCGTAAGGTTGAAGAGTTGGCGCAGGAAGATAAAGCTGAGAGCCGCAAACCCAGAAACGAAAAAAGCGAGAACCCCTATGCCGCATTGGAGAAAGAACTGAGTGCCAAGAACGGACTCAAGATCAAGATCCAGGGCGGTAAGGTAACCATCGCTTTTGGTAACGAAGATGAATTAGGACGAATCATAGAACGACTGCGTTGAAACGGTGGATTAGTGTCATATTAATTGCGCTCCTCTCCCTGCCGATGATGGCGCAAGAAGAGCCGGATAGCGTCTATTTCCATAAACCGGACCCGCTCAAAGCCGTTTGGTTAGGAGCCATAGTGCCCGGTGCCGGACAGATATACAACAAAGCCTACTGGAAACTGCCGATCGTCTACGGTGCGTTCATGGGCTGCGGATTTGCCATCCAATGGAATAACAATCGCTACACCAGCTACAAGACGGCATACATCGATCTGTATAACGACCAAAAAGCCGGAACGGTAAGCGAAGACCCCAGCAAAAGCTATATCGCCGTCATGCCCGAAGGGTACGACATGAGTCGTTTGGGAGGCGAAGATCGCTGGCTGAGTATTCTCCAAAACCAGCAGAACATATACCGGCGGTACAGGGACTACTCCATCCTCGCGACCGTCATCGTCTATGCCCTCAGTATGATCGATGCGTATGTCGATGCCCAGTTATTCGACTACGACATCTCGCCCGATTTGACACTTAATGTAGAACCCCAGATTTATTATGACCTCCAGCGCCAGAAGAGTGCTGAACTCAAATTAGCCATACAATTTTGAAAAAGTTTTTCCTTATAGTTTGTTTATTTTGCGCAGCGCTGACCCTTAGCGCACAGGAGGCACAGCCGGACAGTACCGCCACCGACAGTATGACGGTCGAGTCGCTTGAGTTAGTGCCCATCGTACCTTTCTACGAGCAGTGGAGCGACAGCGACCTCACCGATCTCGAGATGCGCTCGCTGGACTGGAGTCTGAGATGGCTTGACACCACCGGCTGCGTTGCGGTACACGACACCACCACCCTGCCCGACTCCATCTACAAAGCCCGCCTGCAGGCCCTTCCGTGCGTGATCGAGTTGCCCTATAACGAGCGCGTGCGCGCGTTCATAATAAGGTACGTCAAACGCAGCCCGAAACAGGTGGCGCGCATGATGCGCATGAGCGAGTACTACTTCCCGATGTTCGAAGAGGCGTTGGGACGCTATAACCTTCCTTACGAACTGGAGTACCTGCCCATCATCGAGTCGGCCCTCAACCCCATGGCGCGCTCGTATGTCGGTGCGGCCGGTTTATGGCAGTTCATGCCGGCGACCGGTAAGCTCTTCGGACTCGAGGTTAACTCGCTCGTGGACGAGCGTATGGATCCCGTCAAATCGACCGAAGCCGCCTGTCGTTTCCTCAGCAGCATGTATGCCGTGTACCACGATTGGAACCTCGTCATTGCAGCCTATAACTGCGGATCGGGAAATGTGAACAAAGCCATCCGTCGTGCCGGCGGAAAACGCGATTTCTGGTCCATCTATCCCTTCCTGCCGCGCGAGACACGTAACTACGTACCGATCTTCATTGCAGCCAATTATGCGATGAACTACGGTGAGGAGCACGGTATCTGCAAAGCCGCCATCGAGAAGACGCTGCTCACCGACACCATCCGTACGACCCAACGTATACACTTGCAACAAGTGAGCGAGAACTTAGGCATCGAGATGGACGAGTTGCGCAGACTCAACCCGCAGTATTCGCGGGACATCCTACCAGGAGGAAATGCGTACGCACTCTGCCTGCCTGCCAATAAAATAGGTCCGTTCATCGACATGCAGGATAGTATCATCGCCTACAAAGCCGACAGTCTGATTAACAACCGCCGTGCCGAGATAGACCTGGCAAAAGTGACCTCTATATCCGGAGCGTACCGTGTAAACGGTGTCACCTATTATACAATCAAAAACGGAGATACGCTGGGCGGCATCGCGAAGAAATTCCATTGTACGGTCAAGCAATTGAAAGCCTGGAACGGACTGAAGAACGATAATATCCGCGCCGGAAAGAAACTGAAAATCTGCAACTGATGGCAGAAGAAAAGATATATTACTCCTTACGCGAGACGATCGAAGAGACAGGCGTTCCTGCCCCTACCTTGCGCTATTGGGAGACGCAGTTCGAGCAACTCAGTCCCCGCAAAGACGGACACGGCAATCGCTATTATACCCGTCAGGATCAGGAACTGATCAAGCGCATCAAGTACATCCGCGATGAACTGAAGATCACCCGTATCGAGGCCATCCGCAAGGAGTTAAAAGATAATGACAAGCACTCCGACGAGCGACAAGCAGCGCTGGATATCCTCCTCCGCGTAAAAGACGAACTTTGTGAAATACGAAAAATGATAAGAAAATGAAGATAGATTGGAAAAAAATTGCGCCCTATCTCGTGGCGCTCGTAGTATTCATCGGCTTCGCCGTTGCCTATTGTTCCCCGATGTTAGAAGGCAAAGTACTGGTACAAGGCGATATCAACAATTGGAAGGGTGCGGCACAAGAGAGTGTCGAGTATATGGATCGAACAGGCGAGGCCACATGGTGGACCAATTCCATGTTCGGCGGTATGCCTACGTTTCAAATATCCGGGCGCTTGGAATCCGGGCGTATCTTAGGTTGGTGGAGACGAATCCTCCAAAACACCTTAGGCGAACCCCCTGCTGCAATCAGCCTCTATTTCATCGGTTTCTTCTTGATGCTCATTTGCTTTGGAGTCAATCCATGGCTCAGTGTCATAGGAGCATTAGCCATCGGACTATCTTCGTATTTCTTTATCATCATCCCTGCCGGACATATGTCCAAAGCCTTTGCGCTCGGTGCACTCGCTCCTATCATCGGCGGTGTCTATGCCGTGTTCCGCAAACGGTACCTACTTGGTATTCCGATGGTTCTCATTTTCGCGCCGTACGGTATCCTTCTGCACCCGCAGATGACCTATTATGTCGCTATGCTTATCGGAGTCATGGTCATCGCGGAGATCATCAGCGCATGCATCAGCAAAGATTGGAAAGGACTTGGTATTGCGCTCGCTATCCTCATTGCCGGTCTGGGTTTGAGTTATGGCGCTCGGTTGACCAGCATGAAGATGAATAGTTCCTACTTGAAAGAGACCATGCGAGGCGGACACAGCGAACTTACCAAACAAGCAGCTGACAAACCGGCCGAAGGCCTCGATCTCAAATATGCTACCGATTGGAGTTACGGCAAAGGCGAGACCATGACCCTGCTTATACCCAACTGGGAAGGCGGAGCCAGCGGATATGACTTGGGCAAAGATAGCCAACTTTCGCAGGCCATGCGCAAGCAAGGCGTGGACAAACGCACAGCCGAGAATTTCTGCAAGAACGCACCCACCTATCGTGGAGAGAAGATGTTCACCTCCGGCGCCGTTTATGTCGGAGCGATTATCTGTTTCCTCTTCGTACTCGGCCTCCTCATCGTACCCGGCCCCTACAAATGGGCACTACTCTTCGCTACCCTCATGTCGATCTTCCTCGCATGGGGACGCAACATGATGTGGCTGACAGAGTTCTTCTTCAACTACTTCCCGATGTACAATAAGTTCCGCGCCGTGGAGTCCATTCTGGTAGTAGCAGAGATCACGATGCCGCTACTCGGTTTCTTAGGACTCCAGCGTATTATCAACGGAGAAATCGAATGGCCCAAACTGCGAACCAATATCCTAATTGCCGGAGGTATCACAGCAGGAATCTGTCTCCTCGCCGGTCTGATGGTCGGAGGGGCGGACATGACAAGTTCTTATGACGCACAATGGAAAGCACAAGTTCCGCAATGGCTCTATGACGCCATCCTGGATCAGCGTGCAGCCATGGCAAAAGCGGACGCTTGGCGTTCTCTGTTCTTCGTGATAGCAGGATTTGGTTTGACATTCTGGTATGCATGGCAACAACAAAAAGAGGCAAAAACCGCATACTCGGTTATTTTCTTCTGCGGTTTAGCGGCACTCGTTTTAGCGGACATGATACCCGTTGACAAGCGTTTCTTCAACAACGACAATTTCGTCAAGGCCAAAGATAATGACGCGTACTTTGCGATGCAACCCTGGGAGCAGCAGATACTGCAAGACGAGAGTCTCGATTATCGTGTGCTGAACCTCAATACCAACACCTTCAATGATGCACGCACCAGTTACCGTCTCAAATCCATCGGAGGCTACTCGGCTGTTAAGTTGCGTCGCTACCAGGATCTCATTGACGAGCATATCAGCCAGATGAACTGGAAGGTCATCAACATGCTCAATACCAAGTATATCGTTACGCGTCAGGGTGTTTATCCGAATCCGGATGCGATGGGCAATGCATGGTTTGTAAACGAAGTGCTCTTTGTGCCGACGCCGGACGATGAGAGCGCCGCACTCAACACCATCGATATGCATAAGACCGCGGTTGCCGATGAGAAGTTCCGCGAGGTGCTGACATGCGAGGAAGAACCGAATGCCACCGATGAGATTATTATGACGGAATATACACCGAATAAACTTGTATACACTTCACACACCACCCTTGACCGCGTGGCTGTCTTCTCGGAGATTTACTACCCGGACGGTTGGCATCTGACTGTTGATGGTCAAGAGGTTCCTATCGGCCGCGTGAACTACGTCCTTCGTGCCGCCGTCATTCCAGCCGGCGACCATACCCTCGTCATGTCCTTCTATCCCAGCCAACTGAAATGGGAATGGTTATGCATCACACTCGCCATCTTGACGCTAATCATCAGTGCCGGATGTGTCATCTGGGCATTGTGGAAAAAGTTCCGATCCTAAAGAAAAAGAGCTGCTCAACTGAGTAGCTCTTTAAATTTCCGCTCCACAGCGTCGTTGGAATAGTTCTCCAAGAAACACTGCCGTGCAGCCTCATTATACTTCGGTCGCGGATGCTGAATAAAATCCTGTATCGTTTGAACGAACTCCTCCGGGGTGTTGCACCGCCATGCGCTCTTGCCTTCTTCAATCGCATACCCTTCCAGCGCCTCGTCCGTCGCAATGATGTTCTTGCCATACATCAAACTCTCACAGGTCTTCACTTTCATTCCGCTACCCGCAAAGATCGGCAACACCATTACATCAGCCCATTCCAGATAAGGCTCCAGGTCCGGAGCGTCATTAACTACCTCAATATCACGCAGCAGGTCCGGCTGTTCCTCTTTGAGCTTACCCATCCCGCGACCGACTATCTTTACCTCTACATCTACCTGCGGATACACATTCCGCAAGAACCAAATGATACCCTCCGTGTTCGCCAAGAAATAGGCACCTAAGAACAAACATCTCAACTTCGGAGCTGTCATCGCTTTCTTGTCATTCATCTGTTCCTTGCATTTATCTTGCATCGCCACAGGAATGAGGATATCTGCCGTGCGACCATACAAACGCTGCAACGATGCTTTGTCCCGTTCGTTCAGCACAATGACTTTATCTGAATAAGCGCAGCTCCAGCGATCGTTCTTGTCCGCACAACGGATCACCACACTCCTGAACGGCAAACGCTTCGGCATCTTCGCCTCCATATAGGCGACCTCCGTATTCTGGAATGACGTCAAAACACGCCCCTTGTACCCGGCTTCCTTTAGTCCCTTGGCTACCACGCCGAACAGACTTCGGTCAACAAACACAAAATCAAAGTCCTGCGCCTTACGCGCGATATTCTTTACCTTCGCAGGCGTCAGACCCAAGAAATACCCGAACGGCATCAACGCCGCCCCTTTCACGTATTCCCACAACGAACTCTTGCCTGCCTTGTCATGCAAATAGAAGACATCTACGTTCTCCTCTCCCATCACCCGACGCAACATATCCAGGTTCTTCTTCGTCCCCTGGTCTCCCCCGTTCATCACCGTCCCAAACGGCCTGTATTGTATGAAAAGTAATGTTTGCATAAATTAATGTAGATATCTATGTTAATACGCATTAATATTAATCGTCATTTACATAACATTGCCTCAGTTTCTATAATTCAATCTCCAAAGCACGCTCAATAATAGGAGCCATATCATAATATTTATACTCCGCCAAACGGCCGCCGAATAGAACATCCTTTTCTTGGGCGGCTAATTGTTTATACTGCTCCGCTAAAGCATTATTACGCTCATCATTCACCGGATAATACGGTTCCATGCCCGGTTTATACTCCGTACTATATTCCTCGCTCACTACTGTCTTAGGACATTCATACACCGCCTGACCGAACATCTCAAAATGCTTATGCTCTATCACACGCGTAAAAGGCTGCTCGTGTGAAGTATAGTTTATCACGGCATTCCCCTGATAGTTCGGCATATCCTCAATTCGTGTCTTAAACGATACCGTTCTCCAGTCTAAACGCCCCAAACAAAAATCAAAATACTCATCCAATTGACCTGTATAGACCAACTTATCTGCTATTTCCCGCCAATTATCTCGATATGTGGTAAAGAAATCACAATTCGTTTGCACATCGCATCCTTCTAATAATTTCTCTATCAGCACATTATACCCGCCAATAGGAATTCCTTGATATAAATCATTAAAGTAGTTATTATCAAATACAAACCGCACGGGAAGACGCTTGATAATGAATGCCGGCAGATCCTTACAGGCTCTACCCCATTGTTTCTCCGTGTATTCTTTGATGAGTTTATTGAAAATATCCTTTCCTACCAAACATAGCGCTTGTTCCTCCAAATTTTGTGGTTCTCGTCCGCCTAATGCAGTAATAGCCTCAGCCTTTTGTTCTTGAATACGAGCCTCAGCCTCTTGAGGAGTTTTTACATCCGCCCACATTTGGCAGAACGTGTTCATGTTAAACGGCAGGTTATATAATTCTCCGTGATAATTAGCAACGGGACTATTCGTATATCTATTAAATGGAACTAAGGAATTGACAAAATCCCATACATGCTTATTGGATGTATGGAATATATGCGCACCGTATTTATGAACATGAATACCTTCCATATCCTCACAATACACATTCCCTCCTAATTGCGGACGCTTGTCAATGACCAAACATGTCTTACCTGCTTGACGAGCGCGCCACGCACATACCGCACCAAACAGACCGGATCCTACTATCAAATAGTCATACTTTTTCATCTTCTAAAAATCTTTACATATAACCACTTTATCACTACATCAACCATTCTATTGAACTTCTCATACCATACCGGCCAACGCTTATGATGTTTATGCCAATAAGATATATATTCCGTTCGCAAGATTTTGTTTTCAGGATAAAGACGTACCTGCCATCCATACTTTTCGCATATAGGTGTATATTTCGCATCTATTGCCTCTAAATCCTCCTTCTTAAAATCTGCACGTGGCATATCGAGTAGATACAATTTGTACAACATGCGCAAACGATTCGAGAAATATTGCTCCATCCATGGGCGGCGAGTATTTGATACCTCAGATATATGTTCCTCATAATATTCGATCATATTATCTGTTAGTTTCTCAACCTGTTTCGCACTTTTTGCCAATACTTTGGGATCCATCGTCTGCCCTTCTCTATCCAAGTTGTATTGATATAGATTTAAGTTGCAGAAACATATCGTCTGGGCGTAAAAGGTCGGATAGCAAGACCATTCTGTATCCGTATAACTGATTCCCTCTGTCTGCCGATAGCCAATTTTTCGTAACAATTCTGTACGATATGTTATAGCGTGCATCAGGAAATAACGAATGTATCCCTCTTGTAAAACCTCATCCAAATCATACACCTTACCATATTCGTATGGTTCACGCCCCATGGTATTATATTTAACCACTTCACGAGTCGTTGCACCTATCTGCGTGAAATGCGTTATAATCATATCGGCATCTATGCCATTTAGCACAGATATATATTGACTTAGCACTTCCGTATCAAAAAAATCATCGGAATCCAATATCTTCACATACTTTCCTTTGGCTACGGGTAACGCCGCATTGATAGTAGAACCGTAATTCCCATTAGGTTTGTCTATCACACGTACGATATTCGGATACTTATTCGCATATTGTTGCGCCACTTCGAGCGAATTATCTTTGCTTCCATCGTTGACAACAATAGTCTCTAAATAATCTTCCGCACCTTCCGCTGCGACCAAACTATCCAAACACCGCGGCAACAATGCTGCCATATTGTAAGTAGGAATGATGATAGATAATAGTTTCATAATCTTACTTTTTTGTATTCATTACACTTTGAATCTCTTCATCTAAATGTTTACATATAGTACTCCAACGAAAACGCTCGCCATGTTTTACTCGCTTCTCAAATGTGTCATCAATCTTATTCTTGCCATCAATGATTTCTTGCATGGCACGTCCCATTTCTTCTGGAGTATTAACAACCAAACCTAAATCGTTATCGTTTTCCACAAAATCATCTATAGAAGAAACGCGTGTAGAAAGAATATAATCACCAAAGTATTGCGCTTCTGCATATACCAATCCAAACGATTCATATTTTGAAGACATGATGAATACTTTCGATTCATTATACTTCAACAACAATAATTTTCTATCATATATAGGTCCGACGAAACGAACTCGCGGCTTCAAATGCGGATGCTGTTGGTATAAATTCTCTATTGTGGATTGGAAGCCTAATTCTATGGGCCCTATAAATTCTATTTCCCAGTTCTTCCAATCAGCAATATTAGTTATAGCCTCTAATATCAACTCATGCTGTTTTTCAGGCGAGCCTATTCTGCCGACCACCACAAAACGATTTTTTCTTTTAGCAAAAGACGAAATCGCTATCTTATTATCTTCAATCAATTGATCGTCAACACCATTTGGGATAAGTAATAATTTATCTTCTTGCGGCTTAAATCTATTTCGGACATATTCTAAAGACGCCTTTGTTTCGGCAGACACCATATCCGGTATCAAACGAAGATATTTACTAAACACCCATCGCCGAATAGGTTCAATCCATTGTTTCTCCTGCTGTTTAAAATTCAAATGGTTGAAATCTAACTTCACATATAGAACACCCTTTGGATTGCGACATTTATATATTATTCCGTACAAAATAGAATGTTTCAAATAGTATAAATTCAAAACATCTATATGTTTGGCATGTCGAAAGATGTAACGAAAAATTGATCCATTTTTCATGTCAATTCTATTGTTCTCGGTCATTTGCTCTTGCAACCCCACAATAGTAATAGCCTCCCGAACCTGTTTCAATTCGGCTCGTTCTTCTACAACTTTCCTAGGCAGTAGAGAAGCATAAGTACAATCATATCCTCGTCTAGACAGATACAAAGTAATCATTCCGGGATCCTTGAGGAGTGCCGCAACTTCGCAAAGAGGCAATATAGTGACAAAAGTCGGTTTCATTCTTACAAATTCAATGCTTCTACCAAACGTTTGCAGTTATTATTATCTGTAAAGATATTGAACAATTCACTTTCCGTCGCAATATGTCGCTTATTATTCGCTATGAAATCTTTCATATCTTCCAAAGTGTACATAACAGTACCCGGAAGATTCTCCTTGGTTGGTTCAAAATATAACGGACGTCCTTTTTGATAAACATCCACATCATTAAGCAAGAAACCGATAGGTTTATTTAACGTAAGATAATCAACAAATACAGAAGAATAATCTGTTATTAAATAATCTGTTTTCCCTAAAAGAGGATACAATTTATGGGGAGGCATATTCTCATTTTGGAGTATTCGTATATTGGAATATTCTCCAAGCGATGCCTTTTGTACTATGTCTGCAGGATGTAATTTAAGAATTAAGAGATTGTTCGTTTCTTGCAAAAACGAATCCAATTCTTTCAACACTTTAGGATTCCAATAATTGATTGCGTTCTCTTCCATTGGAGCATCCAGAATGTCTTGCTTTATAGTTTGTCTAAAGGTCGGCATCCATACTCCCACACTTGAATAATGATGATTACCTATAAGGTCTTGAAAAAAAGTGCTTTGTTCAAAGAACAAATCATTTCGAGGAAGACCTGTTAACAAAACATGTTCCTTAGGGATCCTAAAAGCAGAGGACATCACTTCAACATAGAACGGACTAGTAGCTGTAGTATAGATATCCTTCTTTTTCCCATATACTTTTGTTTCTTCGTTATCATATCCTATCTTTTTCCAAGGTAAGCCATGCCACAAATTAAATAATTTGTCTTTTTGTTTAAAATGCAAATACTCATAGGCATTATGCGAAGAGAAGATATAACGTGCTATAATCACATAATACCAATTTTTAAGGGTTGAATAGGAAATAATTACCTCCGGACAAGTTCCCTTAATACTTGAGATAATTTCATTAGAAGGATTATTTAATATCCACACTAATTGATATTTCTCATGCAACTTATGCTTTATTATATACATAAACAAAGCATACGGATTATCGGAAAAATCCGGAAATGATGAAAACACCAACACTCTTCTCGTTGGTAGGACGAAAGAGAGCATATATACCAATTTTCTTAGGAAATTACGCATTACTTATAATTATACCCTCCGTGAATTTCAATTACACTTCCATTAACAAACGCATTCTTTACGCAAAAACGCACAGCCTCAGCTATCTCTTCCGGCGCAGCAAAACGCCCAGCCGCAGTTTTATTGCAAATACTTTGACGTATTTCCTCCGGCTTTGTCTTTTGCCAATCCGTATCCACAAATCCAGGAGCTATCACATTTACCGTTGTTCCGGTTCCGGCAAACTCTTTCACAAGGTTCTTTGCCAATGCAATCTCAGCAGCCTTGCTTACCCCATAAGCCAACGATACGCTATGCGGCAAAACGCCCATCATAGAACCCAAGAACACGATGCGCGCATTCGGAGCAATCACATCGTACAAATCTCTCACAAGCGACATATTGCTATTCACATTCACCTGCATCACACGCTCCCATGCTTCATCCGTCGTACCTTTTAGTCCGCTGCGTTCCGTTGTGCCGGCATTCAACACAAGACAATCCAATGAACCTTTCGTGCGAAGATGCTCCACTAATGAGTGTAATTGTTCTTTATCGTCTTGGGCTGCTCGGATAACATCGATTGGCAACTCTGCTTTTACCTTTTGCGCTGCTTCTTCATCATGCGCATAAGTTGCTGTGACTGCATACCCCTCCGACAACAGCATCTTTGTTACTGCCAAGCCGATACCTTTGATGCCACCTGTAACTAATGCTTGCTTCATTTGATATCAGGATTTGGTTGATGATCAATCTTGCTCTTTATTTCCTCATAATTAGCAATGATATCCTTCTTTATTTGCGTAGTGGATACACCTTTGCCGTAAGGAAAATAGAATACTGTTACGCCTAAATCGCGCAAATAATCATACTTACCGGTCCAATCATCCCCTACAACGAACACATCAATATTGAGCTTTTTTACCAATTCCGTATGATCCAAACTATGCTGAGGAATCACGATATCCGGATACTTAAGAGCCTCTATTATAGCCATGCGCTCCTCGAAAGGAATAATCGGCGGGCGCTTATACGAACTCACCAGCTCATCTGTAGAAACACCGACAATTAATGTCTCACCTAGACCACGCGCATAGCGTATCATCTTCAAGTGATTCGAATGGAACATATCAAACGTCCCGCTTGTGTAAACAACTGTTTTTCCGTTATACATATCTCTCTTCCTTATTTAGTTTCTTCCTAAAAATTTGTTCTGCACTTTTGACACTTTGGCACTTTCCAGCTTCATAGTGCCATTTGTCCATGTCATTTTTGCATGACACTCTTGGCATTCTTGGCACACTTCCATCAACTGTGTCAACTGTGTCAACTTCGCCAGTGCATTTTTTCATTCATTTTTTAGATCATTCTCTTCATCAAACGGCAATGTCGGCAACGCAAATCTGTCAAAGTCCGACTCAAACAGCCGATCCTGAATGACGCGGTACTTCTCAAACTCTGTCTCCGCATACTCCTGCGCTGCCTCATGACTAACACTACCGGCATCCGTCAGCAACGGACGCTCATCGCTATTCAGGTAAGCATCGATACGCTTTGCCCAGTCCTCCATCGTCATCGGGATATGGCGTTTGGCACGTGCTTCCGCAAAGTCCAGCACAGCCGACACGATATTGCCCATATCCTCCAGTTCATTCTGCTTCAAATAGTTCTTCGCGATGCTCACGTCCGTTTTCACAATCTTGCCACTCGGCGCATTCTCCCACGTCGTCAGTCCCATATGCTCCTTCTCCGCACTGGCACGCTCCATGATCAGTTCGGCTGCCGTATGCTGGTGCACCGCGTAATGCATCTTGTTCTGTATCATCTGGAAGAACTGCCGCGTCATCGGTGCGTCCTTGTCGTAGTCCATACTGGTGGCGTAGATGTCCGTCAACTTCTGGTAGAAACGACGCTCGGAGAGACGAATCTCATGGATCTCAGCCAACAGGTGCTCGAAGTAATCCTCACTCAGGAAGGCACCGTTCTCCATGCGTTTTCTATCAAGCACATAACCCTTGATAGCAAACTGCCGCAACACGCTGGTTGCCCATCTACGAAACTGGGTGGCGCGAATCGAGTTGACGCGATAACCCACGGAGATGATGGCATCGAGGTTATAGAACTGCGTCTCGTAGTTTTTGCCATCCGCGGCAGTTAGTCGGAATTTCCGACATACTGAATTTTGATTCAACTCTCCACTCTCAAAGATGTGCTTCAGGTGCTCTGTGATAGTTGTTCTTCCTTTGTCAAAAAGTGTGGCAATCGCATCTTGCGTTGCCCAGATATTCTCATCCTGGTAGAACACCTGAACACCCTGCGCCTTGTCTTCTGCTTGGAAGATCAAAAACTCCGCAGTTGAATTCCGTATTTGGAGCTGTTTACTCATCTTTCATTAATGATAAAACCGTGTACCCGGCAGGCAGGAGAAGGAGTCGATTACACCGCAGACATGCGAAGCATCGTCGAGCACAACGAGCGAGTGAATCGAGTGATGGTTCATCTTCTCGCCGGCATCGACAATCTTGGCATTCCGGCCGATGGTCTTGGGATTGCGGGCCATGATCTCCGACACAGGTGTCGCAAAGAACGCCTGCCCCAGACGCTGCATCGCCCGGCGGATATCGCCGTCCGTGATGATACCAACCAGCTGATCGTCTTCTACCACTACGCCTACACCGAGTTTACCGTTCGTCACGATCTCCAGTGCCTCACTCATCGGTGCATTCGGCGCCATGAGCGGCAGATTCTCCGTCACCATCACATCCTCTACCTTTGCCAACAGTTTCCGTCCCAGGTCTCCACCGGGATGCAACATTGCAAAGTCCGAAGGCTGGAAATGAGCCGCCTCAATGAGCGCGCAAGCAAGCGCGTCACCCAGCGCCAGCGTCACCGTCGTCGACGAAGTCGGCACCAGATTTAGCGGATCCGCCTCTCGCTCTACAGATATATCCAAATGCACCTGCGCGTACTGCGCGAGCAGCGAAGACGGATTACTCGACATGCCGATGATAGGTATATGCTTCGCCTGAATCAGCGGCAGGAACCGCAACAGTTCTTCCGTTGCACCGGAATACGAGATAGCCAGCACCAGATCGTGCTCATCCAGCATTCCCAAATCCCCGTGATAGGCATCCAACGGATTCAAAAAGAACGCCGGGGTACCGGTACTCGCCAGCGTTGCCGCGATCTTTGAACCGATATGTCCGCTCTTACCGACACCGGTAACAACAATCTTTCCCTTGCAGTCACGGATCAGTTCTACCGCCCGCAGAAAATTCGCATCCAAGCGCGGAATCAATGACTCAATGGCCTTCGCCTCACATTGCAGGCACTCTGCCGCCCGCTCAATAATGGCTTTGTCTTGCATTATCGTGATCTTTAAATAATTCGTTCTTCTGTGCTCAAAATACGGTCAGATGCCTCGCGTATCGCCCCTTGTCCACCGGGCGTATTCAGAATCCGGATACCGTTCAGGGCCTTTACCTCCGGTCGGGCATTCGGCGGACAGCAGGGATAGCCTACATGACTCAACAGATCGATATCGTTGATATCGTCACCCACGAAACAAACCTCCGCCAGCGTGATACCGAGCTCATCGCAGATCCGTTGCGCTGCTTGTAACTTCGTCAGACACTCCCCGTTAACACGGCTTCCGACGCCCAGATAGAGATAGTCCAATTTCAGCTTCTCGGCACGTGCCTTGACGATAGGCGAGTTCTCCGAAGTCAATATCCCGCAAGGAATGCCGGCTTGCTTGAGAAGCACCATTCCCATGCCGTCATACACACAGAACCGCTTCATCATGTCTCCCTCTGCGGAATAATACATTCCGCCGTCCGTCAGACATCCGTCCACATCTGTCAAAAAGAGTTTTACCATATTTTTGCACTAATTAGCGTGCAAAGATACAGAAAAGTTTTTATTTACACAAATAAAAAACATCGTTTGTGTATATTTTTAACAAAAATTTGCATATATGGATTATTTTTTGTAATTTTGCCAGCGTTTTTTAAAATGGCATTCGTGTGCGTATTGGTATAGTAGGAACAACATGGCCGTATCGAGGCGGTTTGGCGGCTTTCAATGAGCGGCTGGCGAAGCAGTTTGCAGCAGAGGGAGATGAGGTGGAGATCTTCACGTTTACTCTGCAATATCCGGATTTTCTGTTTCCGGGTAAGACCCAGTATTCGGACGCTCCGAAGCCCGAAAACCTGTCCATCTCCCGCACGATGAACAGCATCAACCCCTTCACTTGGATCCGCACGGCTCGTGCTATTCGCAAGGCGAAAATCGACCTGATCGTTATCAAGTTCTGGATTCCGCTCATGGCGCCGTGTCTGGGTGCAATCGCACGTCTTTGTCGCCGCAGAGGGATACGGGTGGTGTCGATTCTCGACAATGTCATTCCCCACGAGCCGCATTTCTGGGACAAGTGGCTAATTCGCTATTTCATCCGCAGCGTGGACCGTTTCATCGCAATGTCGGAGAGTGTAAAAGAGGATTGTTTGAAGTTCCTTCCTGCCGCCCGCAAAGACCGCGTAGCGCTCACCGTTCATCCGCTGTACGATAACTTTGGTGAGGCCATAGAGAAAAACGAGGCACGCCAATTCTTGAACTTACCGCAAGACAAAACGATACTGCTGTTCTTCGGTTTCATCCGCGATTACAAAGGTCTCGACTTGCTGATGCGCGCCTACCAAAAAGCCTATCAAGACAACATGCTTCTCGTTGTAGCGGGTGAGTTCTACAACAACGGTGCTCAGTACAGCGAGTTGGAGAAAGAACTGCAACTCGAGGGCAAGATAGCCTGGCGTACGGACTTTATTCCCGATGACAAAGTGCGCTATTATTTCTCGGCAGCGGACCTGATTGTACAGCCCTACAAATCCGCCACGCAGAGCGGTGTAACGCAGATCGCGTACCATTTTGAGCGTCCGATGTTGGTGACGAACGTAGGAGGCTTGGCAGAGATCGTACCGGACGGCAAAGTGGGATATGTATGCGAAGTGAATGAAGAGAGTGTGGTACAGGCCTTGGCCGATTTCGCAAGCATGGACCGCAAAGAACGGGAAGCCAAGTTCGGCAAGAACATACAAAAAGAAAAACAAAAATATGCTTGGTCCAACATGACCAAACTGATCACTGAAAACTGAACACTTATGATCATACGAAGTAAAGCACCTTTACGCTTAGGTTTGGCTGGTGGCGGTACAGATGTATCCCCCTATTCCGACCTCTACGGCGGAGCGATTTTGAATGCCACGATCTCGCTCTATGCCTACACGACGATCGAACCCTTAGATAACGGAAAGATTGTGTTCTCTTCCCCGGATGCCGGTCTGGAAGAGGTCTATGAGGCGGCGGAAGTGCTGGATACAAAGGGTTATTTTGTATTGGCGAAAGGAGTATACAACCGTGTCGTTCGCGATTTCACGCACAAACCCTTATCCTTCAAGATCACGAGTCATGTCGATTCACCTGCCGGTAGTGGTCTCGGTACATCCAGTACACTGGTAGTCAGTATCTTAGGTGCTTTTGCAGAATGGCTCAAACTCCCGCTCGGTGAATACGATTTAGCCCGTTTGGCGTACGAGATCGAACGTATCGACCTGAAGATGGCCGGTGGTAAGCAGGATCAATATGCGGCGACCTTCGGTGGATTCAACTATATGCAATTCCTGCAGGACGACAAGGTCATCGTGAACCCGCTTCGTATCCGTCAACGCTACCAGGATGAATTAGCCCATAACTTACTGCTGTACTACACCGAGACGAGTCATGTCAGCGCCGAAATCATCCAGGGTCAGATCGATAATGTGAAGGCCAAGAACGACAAGTCCATCGAGGCCATGCACCAACTCAAAGAGCAGGCCATGCGCATGAAAGAGAGTCTGCTGCGCGGCGATATCGATGCGATAGGTGAGATCCTTAATTTCGGATGGGAGCATAAGAAACGTACGGCTTCGGGTATTACCAATCCGCTGCTGGACGATATCTACCGCACGGCCATAGAAGCAGGTGCAACCGGCGGTAAAGTGAGCGGTGCCGGAGGTGGAGGATTTATGTTCTTCTACTGCCCGGGTACGAGCCGTTATGCCGTAGAAAAAGCCCTGACTGCCAAGTTCTCCGGCCAAGTCAAACGATATGAATTTACACAGGAAGGATTAAAAACATGGACATTGTAAAACGCTCTATCAACGATAGTATCCAAGCCAAACAGGCAATCTTGGAAAATCCGGATTTCTTGGCACGCATCGAACAAGTGGCTGAAGTGATGGTCAAAGCACTCAAGGACGGCAAACGCATCCTTTGGTGCGGTAACGGCGGTAGTGCGGCAGATGCCCAGCACCTGGCTGCCGAGTTATCGGGACGTTTCTATTACGATCGTCCGCCGTTGAACTCTGAGGCCATGCACTGCAACACTTCGTACATGACAGCAGTAGCGAATGACTACGGCTATGACCTTATTTATTCGCGCATGATAGACGGCGCATGCAAGCCAGGGGACGTGCTGGTAGGTATCTCCACTTCGGGTAACTCGAAGAACATCTGCAATGCCTTTCGCAAGGCGAAAGAGTTAGGCGTGATCACGATTGCCATGACCGGCGAGAGCGGAGGTGAGATGAAGCAGATGGCGGACTATCTGCTCAATGTACCTTCCACCGATACACCGCGTATTCAGGAGAGTCATATCCTCATCGGACATATCATCTGCGAGATCGTAGAGGCGACCATCTTCCCGCGTGTTTAAAGAAGCAGTCATATTAGCCGGGGGCTTCGGAACACGACTTAGTCACGTCGTGAGCGATGTACCCAAGCCTATGGCACCGGTGTACGGCAGACCTTTCTTATGCTATCTGCTGGACCGGTTAATTGACGCCGGAATAGGACGAATTGTGCTGGCGACCGGCTATAAGCATGAGTGTATCGAATCGTATTTCGGTACAAACTACCGCGGCGCGGAGATCGTCTATTCGCAAGAGACCACACCGCTCTTCACCGGTGGGGCGATTCGCAAGGCAGCGAGATTACTGGAAAGCAGCGATTTTGTGGTGCTGAACGGTGATACGCTCTTCGATATTGATCTACACCAACTGTACGAATTTCATACCCTGCGTGCTGCCAAACTCAGTATTGCCTTGCGGCAGGTACCCGACACCAGCCGGTACGGATCCGTGACCTGTGACGAGGACCAAATCGTGGCGTTCCACGAGAAAGTGGAGAGCACCGGAGAGGGCGCTATCAACGGCGGTATTTATGCCATCCACCGCGATTGGTTGATGAGTCTGGATCTACCGACAAAATTCTCTTTTGAGAAAGAACTGATGCAACCCATGGCCGGTCAGGAAGGCTTTTATGGCCTGCGATTCAGCGATTATTTCATCGATATCGGCGTACCGGAAGATTATTACCGGGCGCAGGATGAATTCCGCACCTTATTCGCCCCGGATGAGTTCCTGTTCCTGGATCGGGACGGCATTCTGAACAAACACCTATTAGGCGATTACGTCCGCAATTGGGGGATGTGGGAATGGCTGCCGGGCGTGTTAGATTCGATGCCCCAACTGGCCAAACGCTACAAGCGCATATTTATCGTCACTAACCAACAAGGTGTCGGTAAGGGACTGATGAGTGCGGCAGATTTGGAGGACATTCACCGTCACATGTTAGCCGACATCGAAGCGGCAGGTGGACGCATAGACAAAGTCTATGTATGTACCGAACTAGAATCCGTGCACAGTCCCAACCGCAAACCGGAAATAGGAATGGCCCTACAAGCAAAAATCGACTTTCCTGAAGTCGATTTTCACCGTTCGGTCATGGTCGGAGACAGTGAGTCCGACCGTCTCTTTGCGCAGCGATCACGCATGCGTTTCTTCGAAAGCATTCCAGCCTTGGGCCTTTAATGCCAACTCTTCGCCGTTGCGACCGATGAGGTTACAGCCGTATTCAGGCTTGGTGATATGACCGATGATATAGAGATCTTCTACCGGAATCAGTTTCTCGTAGTCATTGATGGAGCAGGTGAACAGCAGCTCGTAGTCTTCGCCGCCGTTGAGGGCGCAGGTAACGATATTGAGGTTCATCTCCTCCGCCAGGGATGCCGCTTGGAAATCGATCGGTAACTTATCTTCATAGATACAACAACCTACATTCGACTGCGTACAGATATGCAGCAACTCGGACGAGAGACCGTCGGAAACATCCATCATCGCCGTCGGTTTGACACCTGCCTTACGCAGTCCCTCCAAGATATCCCGACGAGCTTCGGGTTTCAACTGCCGCTCCAACAAGTATTCCTTACCGGAGAAATCCGGGTTCTCACCGCCCGCAATCCGCTCACGCTCGAGCAGTTGAAGACCCATATAGGCTGTACCTAAATTACCACTCACGCAGATGAGGTCATTGAGCTTGGCTCCGTTGCGATACACGATATCCTTGGCGGACGCGGTACCGAGACAGGTGATCGAGATCGTCAGACCGGTCATGGACGCACAGGTGTCACCACCTACGAGATCCACATTATACCGTTCGCATGCAAGACGGATACCGCTGTACAACGCCTCAATATCCTCTACCGAGAAACGCTTACTGATACCGAGCGAGACCGTGATCTGCGTCGGCGTACCGTTCATAGCGTAGATATCCGAGAAATTGACCACAGCAGCTTTGTAACCCAGGTGCTTAAGCGGCACGTACTCAAGGTTAAAATGTACACCTTCGAGCAGCATATCGGAGGTCATGAGCACTTTCTTGCTACCGAAATCCATTACGGCACAGTCGTCTCCGATGCCTTTCTTCGTACTCGGTTGTTGGGGTTGGATATCTTTGGTGAGGTGTTTGATGAGCCCAAACTCACCTAAGGTTGAAATTTCTGTTCGTGGCATAATATAATGTTGTATTTCTGATTACAAATGGGTAGTTTCTAGTAGCGTTTGGATGTCCGGATAAGTGGTCCATCCGACGGTCTTCTCTGCGGCTTCCCGATTAGCGGCGATATCATCAACGAAGAACACTTCTGTCTTCTCGTCTAAACCTTCGTTAATCTGCTCGTTAACAGCCAGGTATATCTCCGGTTCAGGCTTCGCCATATGCATCTTTTGCGACAAGAAGAGTCCGTCGAAATGAGAAGACAATTGATAGGTTTTGTCGATAAACTCAAAGTGCAGATCATTACCGTTGGAAAGCAGATACACATGTTCTACTTGGGCACGCACCCGATCGACGGCATCGAGACGTTCCTGGGGCAGGTCCGCCAGCATACTCATCCAGGCGTCCAGCACCTGTTGGGTTGTCGTTCCCGGTTTACAATATTCGAGCACCTGCTCAATAAAAGCGTCCGGCGCGATAAGTCCACGTTCGAAGTCCGCCATGAGTTGTTTGGTAGCAATACTGACCGCCTTGACGCCTTCACCGTTCTTGTCCATGCCCAACACAGCACGCATGTTCTCTTCGCCCATCAGGTCCTCAAAGGCATGCATACAGCGGTTCACGTTGAGTTTAATCAAGACTCCACCCAAATCAAATATCACTATCTTTTTTCTCATTTCGGGTGCAAAAGTACAAAAAAAAAATGATATATGCAAATAATATGGAGGAAAAACGCGCGCGGGCTTGCGTATATCAAAAAAAAGTAGTACCTTTGCACGCATTTTGTGTATTATGATCGAATATATCAAAGGAATATTGACGGAATTGAACCCGACGGAGGCGGTGGTAGAGGCTGCGGGCGTGGGGTACGGAATAGCGATTACGCTGCCGACGTACAGTGCGTTGGTGGGGAAGGAGCAATCTAATGATGGAATGAGCGCGACTGCGTCGCTCAATGATGCAGCCAAGCTGCCTAATGATGCTTTTGTGAAGTTGTTCATCACAGAGATCATCCGGGAGGATACGCATGAGGTGTACGGGTTTGTAACGAAAAAGGAGCGGCAGTTGTTTGAGCTGCTGATGACGGTGAGTGGCGTGGGTGCCGCAACGGCGCGGATGATATTGAGTGCGTTCAGTGCGGAAGAGTTGCGGATGCTGATTGCAACCGGTAACACGAAGGCGATGGCGAAAGTGAAGGGTCTGGGAACGAAGACCGCAGAGCGGATCATCGTCGATTTGAAGGACAAGGCGCTGAAGCTGGATTTGGGTGGTGATCCGACGGAGCTCTTTAATGGTGACGCTTCGCTTAATGATGAAATGATGAATGGTGTACGCGCCGAGGCGATTAGTGCGCTGACGATGTTAGGATTTGCGAGTGCCGCGAGTGGGAAAGCTGTGGATAAGATACTGAAGGCCAGTCCTGATATGAAGGTTGAGGGGGTTATTCGAGAGGCACTGAAGATGCTTTAAAGCCGGATGCCATCCGGCACAACAAAAGACGAAGTTTTTTGAAGAGATATCTATACATAATACTGCTGTTGTTGCTGCCGGGGATGGCGGCAGGACAGACTGCGCCGGTGAGGCAGCCGGCGAAGGCGAAGACGCTGAAGGAGCTGGTGGCGGAAGAGAAGGCGAGGAAGGAAGCGGAGAAGGCGGAGCGCGAAGCGCGGGAAAAGGAGCGCGCCGCTGCAGAAGCAGCGCGAGCGAAAGCGAATGGTGACGCTTCGCTTAATGGTGCAAATGGTGCCAATGATGGAACAAAGTCTCCGGAGGATGTGGCGGATGTGGTGACGGTGACGGACAGTGCGTTGTGGGCACCGACGAAGGTGAAGCAGTTGGGGGTACAGAACTACGGAGAGCTGGTACAGCCGCAGAGTTCGTTGGATCTGCAGGATCCGAACAATATTTCTACTACTGTAGAGTACCAACCGGAGACGGGGACGTACATTTTGCGCACGCGCATAGGCGATACGGATATTACGACTCCTTATCTGCTGACGCAGGAGGAGTATAATCACTATGCGGAGCGTCAGATCATGCATGCGTACTGGCAGCAGAAGATCAGCGAGATCGAGCATAACAACGAGAAGAAGTTCGACATCACGGACATGAAGTTCAACATCGGTCCGGCGGACAAAGTGTTCGGTCCGGGTGGTGTACAACTGAAGATGCAGGGATCGGCAGAACTCCTTTTCGGTTTCAAGCACCAGTATATCGCGAACCCGTCGTTGACGCTACGCGCACGAAACAACAATATCTTCGATTTTGACGAGAAGATTCAGGCCAGTATCCAGGGTAAGGTAGGCTCGAAGCTCAATTTCAACCTCAGCTATAACACGGAGGCGTCTTTCTCGTTCGATCAGCAGAACCTGAAATTGAACTACAAGGGTGAGGAAGACGATATCATCCAGAGTATCGAGGCGGGTAACGTGACGATGGACCTGCCGAGTTCGTTGATACGCGGTAGTCAGGCACTATTCGGTATCAAGACCAATCTGAAGTTCGGTAAGTTGAAGATCCAAGCGCTAGTGAGTCAGCAGAACAGCGAGGCGCAGACGGTGAGCAGTAAGGGTGGTGCGCAGTTGAGTAAATTCGATATCTCGGGTGATAACTACGATGAGAACCGACATTTCTTCCTGAGTCATTTCTTCAGGGACAAGTACGAGAAAGCGATGGAGTCGGTGCCGTACATCACGAGTGGTGTACAGATCACGAAGATCGAGGTATGGATCACGAACAAACGCGGTAACTACGAACAGGCGCGCAACATCGTAGCGTTTACGGACCTCGGTGAACAGAACAAGCATTTGCAGAACACGTTCTGGGGCGGGAATGATGTGTCGATGCCAGACAACAGCGCCAACAGTCTGTATGCACAGATTCAGGGAACGGCTTTCCGCAATATCCAGGAGACGAGTTCGGTATTAGAGAACTTCAACGGCTCGGGTATCGAGGGCGGTACGGACTACGAGAAGATAGAGAGCGCGCGGTTGCTGACGAGCAGCGAGTACACGCTGAACAGTGCGTTGGGATATATATCATTGAAGGCGGCGTTAAACCAGGACGAGGTGCTGGCGGTAGCGTACGAATATACGTATAACGGCAAGGTGTACCAGGTCGGTGAATTCTCGACGGACGGGTCGGAGGAGTTGCGTGCGCCTGCGGCATTAGCGCTGAAGATGTTGCGGTCCACGAACACGGCGCCGGACAAGAAGGGAAGAGGATTATGGGACCTGATGATGAAGAACATCTACTCGTTGGGCGCGACGAGTGTACAGCAGGATAAGTTTGAGTTATACATCACGTACCGGAACGACTCGGTGGGTACGGATATGCAGTATTTGGACGAGGGTCCGATCCAGGGTAAGCAGTTGCTACGCGTGATGAACCTTGACCGGCTGGACACGAAGAACAACCACAGCGCGGACGGACGATTCGACTTCGTGGAGGGTCTGACGGTCTATTCGAGTGGCGGAAAGATCATCTTCCCAGCCCTGGAGCCATTCGGTAGCCACTTAGCGCAGGCCTTGGGGAACGACCCAAGGTTGGTGAACAAATACTGCTTCCAGGAGCTGTACGACTCGACCTTGGTGAACGCGCAGGAGATGACGGAGAAGAACAAGTTCCACCTGACGGGTAAGTACAAGGGTACGAACGGGAGCGAGATCAAGTTAGGTGCGATGAACGTGCCGCGCGGCTCGGTGACTGTGACGGCCGGTGGTGCGACGCTGATCGAGAACGTCGATTATACAGTCGATTACACGATGGGAACGGTGACGATCTTGAACACGTCGATTCTGGAGAGCGGCACGAACGTGGATGTGCAGCTGGAGAACCAGAGTACGTTCTCGATGCAGCGGAAGAGTTTGTTTGGTGCGCATTTGGAGTACGAGTTCAACAAGGACCTGGTAGTGGGCGGAACGATCATGCACCTGCGTGAACGACCGTTGACGACCAAAGTGAACACGGGTTCGGAGCCTTTAGCGAACACGATCTGGGGCGTGAACGGAAGCTGGAAGACCGAATTGCAATGGCTGACGAACGCGATCGATAAGATTCCTTGGATCACGGCGACGGCTCCTTCGACCTTCCAGTTGAGTGCCGAGTTTGCGCATTTGATTCCGGGTCACACGAACGATGTGGGTAAGATCGGTACGGCATATATCGATGACTTCGAGAACACGACGACCAATATCGACGTGCATTATCCGAGTTACTGGTTCTTAGCTTCGACCCCTGCCCCATTTGCAGAAGCGAAGGATATTAATCAGATCAGTTATAACAAGAACCGTGCGGCGATCGGCTGGTACACGGTGGATCCTATCTTCGGTTACCCGCAGACGAACACGCCGGAGCATATCCGCAATGATGTGAACGCGCTGAGTGATCATAGGACGCGTATCGTCTATCAGGAGGAGATCTACCCGAATCGTCAGGAGGCGACGAACGTGGATACGAAGTTAGCAGTGCTGAACTTAGCGTACTACCCGCAGGAGCGCGGTCCGTACAACGTGTCGGCAAGCGAGATCAACAACCGCGGTGAGCTGAATAACCCGACGCAACGCTGGGGCGGTATCATGCGGCGGTTGGACAACACGGATTTCGAGAAGGCGAACATCGAGTACATCGAGTTCTGGTTGATGGATCCGGCGCTGACGAACCCGGACGGATACGACGGAGACCTGTATATCAACTTAGGCGACATCAGTGAAGATATATTGCGCGACGGCAAGAAATCGTTCGAGCACGGTCTACCGGTGAGTGCAGAGGACCAGGGTCGTGTCGATTCGACCATCTGGGGTTATGTACCAAAGACGACGAGTACGGTGGTGGCCTTCAGTAATGAAGCCGGTTCACGTGAGAAACAGGACGTGGGTCTGAACGGTCTGAGTACGGCAGAGGAGCAGAACTGGCCGATCTATAAGCAGTACGTGAATGATTTGAAGGGCAAAGTAGATGCCGACGTGCTGAGCAGATGGCAGAACGATGCGTACTCGCCGCTCAATGACCCGGCGGGCGATAACTACCATTACTACCGGGGGTCTGACTACGACCAACAGGAAGTAGCGATCCTGGACCGTTACAAGCATTTCAACGGTACGGAAGGCAACTCGCCCGCGACCGAACAGCAGACGGAGAGTTACGGAACGGCCTCGACCTTGAACCCGGATATCGAAGATATCAACCAGGACAATACGCTGAACGAATACGAGAAATACTACCAGTACCGCGTGCAGTTGCGACCGGACATGATGCAGGTGGGCTTGCAGCATATCGTGGAGAAGAAGACGGCGAAAGTGGATTTGCGTAACGGCGAGACGGTGTCGGTGAACTGGTATCAGTTCAAGATACCTCTGCGCGGCGATACGGCGGACGTGAAGACGGTAGGTTCGATCCGCAACTGGAAGAGTATCCGGTTTATGCGTATGTACATGACGGGCTGCGCGAAAGAGACGCATTTGCGTTTTGCGACGCTGGATCTGGTGCGCGGCGATTGGCGTCAGTACAACAGGGACTTGTATCCGATCGGTACAACGGTGAACACCGGTGCATCGATCCACGTGCAGACAGTGAATATCGAAGAGAACAGTACCCGTACGCCGGTTAACTACGTGCTGCCTCCGGGTGTGAGTCGTCAGACCGATCCGGGTCAGGCGCAGTTGATTGCCCAAAACGAGCAGGCGATGGTGCTGCGCGTGATGAACCTGAGTCCGAAAGACGGCCGAGCGATGTACAAGAACACGGGGTACGACATGCGGCAGTACAAGAACCTGCAGATGTTCGTCCACGCAGAGCGAATGGAGTCGCAAGACCCGAACTTGGCAGACGGCGACGTGAGCTGTTTCATCCGTCTGGGTACGGACCTGAAGAACAACTACTACGAGTACGAGATTCCGTTGAAGCTGACCCCGCCGGGGAATTACAACAATAACAACGAAGCCGACCGCGTTAAGGTATGGCCGACGGAGAATATGTTTGACTTCCCGCTGGAGGTGCTGACGCGTGCGAAGATTGCGCGCAACAAGGCGAAGCGGCAGGGCAATGAGGGCGTGAGCAACACGATTCCGTACGTGATCTACGATGACGCGAACGATAAGCCGATGAACAAGATCACGGTGCTCGGTAATCCGACCTTGGAGGACGTGAGCTCGATCATGATCGGTGTACGCAACACCGGTCACGAGGAGCACACGGCGGAGGTATGGGTGAACGAGTTGCGTCTGAGTCAGTTCAACGAGCAAGGAGGTGTAGCAGCGATGGCGAATGCGGCGCTCGCGATCAGCGATATCGCGCAGGTGAACGTATCGGGTCAGTTGGAGACGGCCGGTTATGGTTCGATCGAGTCGAATGTGCTGGATCGGAATATGGATAACACCTACCAGCTGAGCGTAAGTGCGGCCTTGGAAGGCGGTCGTCTGTTCCCGGAGAAAGCGAAGATCCAGATGCCGCTGTACGTATCGTACAGCAACGAGACAACGAGTCCGGATTTCGACCCGTTGGATACGGACGTGAAGTTGAAGGAGACCTTGGATACGTACGACACGAAGGAGGAGCGCGACTCGATCAAGCAACTCTCCAATACGGTACACGAGAGTACGTCCTTTGCGGTAAGTAACCTGAAGGTCAATATCCACAGCAAGAAAAAGGATATGTTCTACGACCCGGCTAACTTCAGTATCTCAGCGTCGTACAATAAGCAGAACGAGCACTCGCCGGAGATGGAGAAGAACCTGACGACCGATCACAGGGGATCGTTCCAGTACGCGTATAACTTCAACCCCAAACCGTGGGAGCCGTTCAGCAAGGTGGAGAAAGTGAGCAAGGTGAAGTTCCTCAAGGAGATGAACGTGTATTACCTGCCGCAGAGTTGGGCGTTCAACACGAACATGCACCGTACGTTCAGTCATATGAAGATGCGTGATCTGGCGGGCTCGGCGGCGGAGAGCATGGATCTGACGTTCAGTAAGGACTTTACCTGGGATCGCCAAGTGGATTTCAAATATGATTTGACGAAGAACATGAAGTTCAGCTTCCAATCGGCGATGAACGCCATCATCGAGGAGGGTTACTACACGCCGGAGATACTGAACGGACGGTATTTTGACGCTGAGTTTAACCACGACAAGTACGAGGCCTGGAAAGATACGATCCAGCATTCGCTGGCCAAATGGGGTAAGCCGTACACGTACCAACAGGTGTTCACCGCGAGTTGGAATGTGCCGTTCAATAGGATTCCGGGTCTGGATGCCTTGACGGCGAATGCTTCGTATAACGCCAATTATAACTGGACACGTAACGCACCGGTGGACGAGCAGGACAGTCATTTAGGTAACACGGTGAGCAGCGTACAGACCTGGCAGGTGGATGGAGGTATCAATTTCGAGACCTGGTACGGTAAGTCCAAGTACTGGAAGCAGATGACGCAACGGTACGGCGGTCGGCCGAACAGAGGTCGGGCGTTCAAACCGAAGACCTATACGCAGGTAGCAGCGCTGGAGAAAGGCAAAGCGATCGAGGTGACGCACCGGTTGAACAGTGAGTTACTGACGGTGACGGTTGCAGACTCGACGGGTAAGGCGGTGCCGGTAAGCTTCAAACCGGCCGGTAACACGAAGATCAGTTTGACACCGAAGACAGACTGCGCGAATGCGACCATCACCGTGACGACACGCGACCCGAACCAACGGACTCCGGCACAGGTAGCCGGCGATATGTTTGCGTATGTCGGTACGATGATACGAAAGCTGCAAGTGACCTACCGCGAGACCAACTCCATGGCCATCCCGGGCTTTGAGCCGGAGGCAGGGTTCATGGGTCAACGCAAAGTGAACGGCGTGTATGCACCGGGCTTTGACTACGCGTTCGGTTTCATCCCGTCGGATATGATGGAGCGGGCGACGAAGAACGGCTGGTTAACGACGGACACGACGGTGGTGCAACCGGCGACGAGAGCGCATACGTCCGATTTGGATATCAAGTTGACACTGGAGCCCTTACCTGGACTGAAGATTCAGTTGAACGGCAAACGCTACATGGCGTCCTCGACCTCGATCATCCAGAGTTACGACTACCTGCAGGAGAACGTGACGGGATCGTATAACATCACGCAGGTAGCGATCGGAACGATGTTCAGTAAAGTCGGTACGCAGGAGCAGAATTTCGCGAATAGTACGTACGATCAGTTTGTTGCCAATCGTGCGGTGTTGCGGGAGCGTGTGGAGGCGCAGTATCAAGATGTGCGTTATCCGGATCAGGGTTTCCTGCAAGGAAGTGTGTTTGCCGGTCAGACGTTCAATGGCAAGAACGGACATGTGTCGGATAAGTCCGCGGATGTACTGGTACCGGCGTTCCTGGCGGCATACACGGGTCGGGACGCGACGAAGATGGATATGAATCCGTTCTTAGGGATACTGAAGATATTGCCCAACTGGTCCGTGACGTACGACGGTCTGGGTCGGTTACCGTGGATGAAGGACCATTTCAAATCCGTGACGCTGACGCATGCGTACACCTGTAAGTACGCGATCGGATCGTTTGGGTCCTACTCTACCTGGGTACCGGCAGAAGGTGCAGGAAACAGCAAGATGGTCGGCTTCGTGCGCGACGTGACGACCGAGCAACCGATCCCGAGTTCAGCTTACGATATCTCGAACGTGACGATCACCGAGGCCTTTAGTCCGTTGATTGGTCTGAACCTGACGATGAAGAACTCGCTGAGTCTGAAAGCCGAGTATCGGAAACAACGGAATCTGGCGCTGAACGTGACGAGTGTGCAACTGACCGAAGGACATACGAACGAGTTCGTGATCGGTGGCGGCTACACGATCAAGAACCTCAATTTCATCACGAAGAAGAAAGACGGAGGTCAACGTAAGGTCAGCAACGACCTGAAGCTGCAAGTGGACGTGTCGTACAAGGACGTGATGATGCTGCTCCGCAAGATCGACGAGGGTATCACGCAGGCGTCGAGTGGTAACAAAGTGTTAGGTATCAAGATCACCGCCGACTACGTGCTGAGTCAGAAGATCAACCTGCAACTCTTCTACGACCACCAAGGCACGACACCGCTTATCAGCAGCAGTTATCCGGTGAAGGCGGACAATGTGGGACTGAACATCAAGTTGATGCTGACGAGATGATGCGCATCGGAATCATAGGACCGGAGAGCACGGGTAAGACCACCCTGGCGAAGGAGATAGCGGAACGCTATCACGGGACTTATGTAGCGGAGTACGCGCGGGAGTTTGTGGAGCGGAAGGGTACGACCGAAGTGACGTACGAGGAGCTGTGCGAGATAGCGAAGGAGCAGATTAAGGAATTAGAGATTAGGGATGAGGGATTAGTGGTGTATGACACGGAGCTGATCGTGACAAAGGTGTGGTTTGACTATGCGTTCGGTCACTGGCCGGAATGGCTGGACGAGGCGATCAAGAAGTACCCGATGGACCTGTATGTGCTGCTCTATCCGGATATACCCTGGGTGCCGGACCCGGCACGGAGCAACGGCTCGGATCAGATACGGTTGGAGCTGTTCGAGCGGTACAAAAAAGAGGTGGACGAATTAGGGATCGAGTGTTGGATGGTAAAACATAATTAATCCGATATATTAACTTAATTTTTAACGACCATGAGTAATTTCAGTGCACAAGACCTGGAGCAATTACAAGCTCGCGGGATTTCGGTGGAAAAAGCGGAGGCGCAATTGGAATGTTTCCGTAACGGTTTTCCTGAGTTAGACATTGTAGCACCTGCTTCGACGAAGAAGGGCATTCTGGCGCCGAAGCGTGCCGAGCAGGAGGAGTACATCGCTGCGTGGCAGCAGTATCTGAAACAGGGACATAAGATCCTGAAGTTCGTGCCGGCTTCGGGTGCGGCCAGCCGTATGTTCAAGAACCTGTTCCAGTACCTGGAGGACGGTATCGAGACACCGTTTATTCAGGAGTTTTTGGCGAACAAGGATAAGTTTGCCTTTGGTCCGCAACTGGCCGGTAAGGAAGGTCAGGAGGCTGTTCGTTACCTGCTCAATGACATGCACTACGGTGAGCTGCCGAAGGGTCTGCTCCTATTCCATAAATATCGCGATGGCGCGCGCACGCCTGCGTTAGAGCATCTGGTAGAGAGTGCGCAGTACTGCGTAGCTCCGGCTAAGGCTGGTGAGAAACCGACCGTTTATCTGCATTTCACGGTAAGTCACGACCATCTGCCGCTCTTCCGTCAGCATATAGCAGAGAACCTGGCTAAGTTTGAGGAGAAATATGGGGTCAAGTACGACGTGACGTTCAGTGAGCAGTTGCCGAGTACGGATACGATTGCCGCTAACCCCGACGGAACGCCGTTTAGAACGAAAGACGGTAAGCTCTTGTTCCGACCGGGAGGTCACGGTGCGCTGATCGAGAACCTGAATCAGCAGGACGCCGATATCGTGTTCATCAAGAACATTGACAACGTCGTGCCTGATCGTCTGAAGAAAGACACGATCCGTTACAAACAGATCCTGGCAGGTGTGCTGGTAACCGAGCAGAAACGGGTGTTTGAGGCCCTGAAAGATACGAATCTGAGTGACGAGGAGCGTGCGAAATTGAATCGTCCTATCCGCGTCTGCGGTGTAGTAAAGAACACAGGAGAGCCGGGCGGTGGTCCGTTCCTGGTTCGCGACGAAGACGGCAGTATCAGTTGCCAGATCCTGGAGAGCACGCAGATCAGTGATCCGGAGCTGATGAAGCAGAGTACGCACTTTAATCCGGTGGACCTCGTTTGTGCAATCAAGGACTTCGAAGGCAAACCGTTTGACCTGCCGAAGTACGTGGATCCGAAGACGGGCTTTATCTCCAACAAGAGTAAGGACGGTAAGGAACTGTTAGCGCTTGAGTTACCGGGCTTGTGGAACGGTGCGATGGCGAAGTGGAACACGATCTTCGTAGAGGTACCGGTAAGCACGTTTAACCCGGTGAAGACCGTTAACGATCTCTTGCGAGAACAACACCAGTAAAGTTGAAAGTTGAAAGTTGAAAGAAATAAGCGCCTCGAAAGGGGCGCTTATTGTTTAGTCAAACGTCCATTTGATACCGAGACAGGGGTTGATCATAAAGCCCTTACCGGCAAAGTTGTACGAGAATTCGATCTCCGTACCGATATTCAGATTAGGGCACTTAAACCATCGTCCGACGTTGTACCACAGTTGAGGTTCAGAGAGCAGCACCAGCGATTGTTGGCCACCCATTTTCTCACCCCAGAGATCCAGGAAACCCGAGAAACGCAGACCCGGTGCGGTACAGAAATCATCGCAGCCCCAGACGAAAGTGAACTGGAGCGGCGCTTTGTTGTGGATCCCGTTGCCGTCACTGAGGATGTACTTGTAGAGCAACTCGAGGTTGAAGATGTTCTTGTAATCCTTGGTGTGCAGACAGTAGTTGAGTCCGACCAGCGCCGCATGGTGGATACCGTATCCGCCGAGGTCACCGTTAGGTCCCTTGTAAAGCCCTAAACCACCGTTGTACTCCACTTGTACACTGAGGTCACGAGCCGCAGTTTGCTGCCAGAAATTGAGGCAACGGGCAATCTCTCCGTACGCCATGAAGGGCGTGTTCTTGGGGTCGTTGGGGTGAATATTATAATCAAAATCCACGAACGCAAAGGTACTACCCCAGGGGTCGGCATAGAAGAGCTCGAGTGTCGTCGTGACACGATTGGTACGCTGATTCGGCAGGGCCGTGCCTAAAGAACCGAAATCGTAGTAGATCTGCAGGTTGGTGCCGGCAGATAAAGGCGAAAGGTGAAAGGTGAAAGGTGAAAGGAACAGCACCGTCACCAAGGCTATTTGGATGGAGCGTTTCATACTACTTGTATATCTCGTTAAGCAGTTGCGCCAGACGGATGCCGGCGATGTAGAGTTGACGCTCCATCGGCTCGTGCCAGCGATAGATATAATGGTAGGTATTGCCGTCCCAGGTCTGCTGGTAAGCATAGATCTCTTCGGTCAGATGGTAGGTGAGCAGCAACAACTCCCGATCGGAGGCCTGCTCGATAGCGGCCCGTTCCGCACCGTACCGGTCCTCAAGCATCTGTGCGTACTCGGTGAATGAGTAACCCTGCGAGTCGATGAGGCGCTCGTCCCAGACGTTGTGGAGGTTGGTGTTGTGACCAAACCATTTCATCTTCACTGCATTACCACCCTTGTCGTCCATGTGCGCCATGTGCATCGGGCAATAGCGGTCGCCGGAGAGATGGATGATGAAGCGCATGGTATGCGCATTTATGATTTCAGATTTTTGATTTTTGATTTCCAATTGCAGGCTGTCCAGCGCCCGGAAGAGGTTGCCACCTTCGGTGGGATAATGAATCAGGGCGTCGGCAATAAGGCTGTCCGGAAGACCTCCGTCAAAATCCTGGTAGTGCCAGCCGGTCTTGATGGACTGCGGGTAGATGGTGTCGGACTTGATCTCGTCCGGCCAGTTGGCCCAGTAGATGATACCTCGCGTACCCAGCGCCGAATCCACCTGTTTCTTGGCTTTCTTCGTCAGATGATCGTATGCGATCTTCGCAATGATACGGTGTCCTTCCTGACCCCAAGAGAAAGCCGGCAACGAGTAGCCGAGAAGACCTATAAAGAGGATAAAGAAAACTGTCTTTTTCATGATAGTGTCATTTTGCGTGCAAAATTACGAAAAAATTTGCATATATCAAAATAATTTTGTAATTTTGCACCCAAATTTGAAAAATAATACATAATTATGATAAAAGTACAATATCAAGACGGAAGTATTCAGGCTTTTGAGTGGGAAGATGAGCAAGCGAAACATGCGTTTTGGCATACGAGTTCGCACTTGATGGCCGAGGCTTTGCAGGAGTTGTATCCGGGTATCCAATTCGGTATCGGTCCTGCGATCGAGAACGGATTTTACTACGACGTGATGCCCCCTGAGGGCGTGGTGATCAACGACGAGTGCTTTGCTGCGATCGAAGAGAAGATGATGGAGCTGCGGGCGAAGAAAGAGTCCGTTGTTCGTGCCGAGATCTCGAAAGCCGACGCGATGAAAGCGTTTGGAGAGGCGGGTCAGAGCTATAAGTGTGAGTTGATCTCGGAGCTGGAGGACGGCAAGATCACGACCTATACCCAGGGTAACTTCACGGACCTCTGCAAGGGTCCGCACTTGCTGAGTACGGGTGACATCAAGGCGGTCAAAGTGCTGTCCTGCTCGGCGGCTTACTGGCGCGGGGATGAGAAACGCCCGATGATGACGCGTATCTATGCCATCTCGTTCCCCAAACGCTCGATGCTGGATGAGTACCTGGCGTTGCTGGAGGAGGCTAAGAAACGCGACCACCGTAAGATCGGTAAGGACCTCGAGCTGTTTATGTTCAGCGACATGGTCGGTAAAGGTCTGCCGATCTGGCTGCCGAAGGGCACGGCGCTGCGTCTGCGTCTGGAGGATTTCCTCAAGAAGATCCAGAAACGATACGGATACCAGCAAGTGATCACCCCGCATATCGGCTCCAAACAGCTGTATATGACTTCCGGGCACTGGGACCACTACGGTAAGGACTCGTTCCAGCCGATTACCACGCCGGAAGAGGGCGAGGTCTATATGCTGAAACCGATGAACTGCCCTCACCACTGCGCGATCTACAAGAACAGCCCGAAGAGCTACAAGGACCTGCCTTTCCGCTGCGCGGAGTTCGGTACCGTCTATCGTTACGAGCAAAGTGGTGAGCTGCACGGTCTCACGCGCGTGCGTTCCTTTACTCAAGATGACGCGCATATCTTCTGCCGTCAGGACCAAGTGAAACAGGAGTTCATCCGCGTCATGGAGATCATCAATATCATCTTCAAGGCCCTTAATTTCGAGAACTACGAGGCACAGATTTCGCTCCGTGACCCCAATAATCACGAGAAATACGTAGGTTCCGATGAGATCTGGGAGCACGCAGAGAACGCGATCCGTGAGGCTTGTCGCGAGATGAATCTGCCGGCACGTGAGGAGACCGGTGAGGCGGCATTCTATGGACCGAAGTTGGACTTCATGGTGAAGGACGCACTCGGTCGTCGTTGGCAACTCGGTACGATTCAGGTGGACTATAACCTGCCGGAGCGTTTTGAACTCGAATATACGGGTGAAGACAATCAGAAACATCGTCCGGTGATGATCCACCGTGCGCCGTTTGGTTCGATGGAGCGTTTCGTAGCCGTTCTCATCGAGCACACGGCGGGTAAGTTCCCGCTCTGGCTGACGCCGGACCAAGCTGTCGTGCTGCCGATCTCGGAGAAGAGCAACGAGTACGCGTGGAAGGTGAAAGAGATGCTCGAAGCACAAGATGTACGTGTCATCGTAGATGACCGTAACGAGAAACTCGGACGTAAGATCCGTGACAATGAGTTGAAGCGTATTCCGTTTATGCTGATTGTCGGTGAGAAAGAGGCCGAAGAGGGACGCGTCAGTGTTCGTCAGCAAGGTGGCGGTGAGGCAAATGGTTCGATGACCATTCAGGAGTTCGCCGACTTTGTCAACAACACCGTCAAAGAGCAGATGTCTGCCTTCTAAATTCCGATAGAACAATCGCTGTTGCAATAGAAACGTTGAGGCTTTCTGAAGTCTCAGCGTTTTTTGGATAGGAAGGGATACGAATCGGATGTGTGACGAGGGTGCGGACGGCTGGGGAGATGCCGTTGCCCTCATTGCCCATGACGATGATAGACGGGATCTCGTGATCACGTGATGACGAGATGACGTCGTACATGTCGCGTCCGTCGAGGAGGGTGCCATAAATTCTGATGTCTGATGTTTGATGTTTGATGTCTGAGAGCCAGGAGGGCAGGTCCACGTAGTGGACACGAACGCGGGAGAGGGCACCCATAGTGGCTTGAACGACCTTGGGATTATAGCAGTCCGCCGTATCGAGGGAACAGAAGATATCATGGACACCATACCAATCGCAAGTCCGGATAATTGTGCCCAAATTGCCGGGATCCTGGACGGCGTCAAGAGCCAGGAGTAAATCGGAGTATTCGGAATAATCGGAATATTCGGAATATTCTGATTTTTTAAAGACTCCGATGACGCCTTGCGGGTTCTTCAGACCCGACATCTGCTCGATCTCGGTGCGGGTGGCGTTTTCGCCCTCGCGGTAGAGGTGAACGAGCTCAAAAGATTTGGTGAGTTCAGCCACACATTTCTCCCCTTCTGCCACAAACAGACCGAGTTCGTCACGAAACTTCTTGAGTTGCAACGAGCGCACAAATTTAACTTGAGCCTTCGATATTTTCTCCATTTTCATTGAATTTTTGCGCAAAATTACGTTTTTTTTTGCATATATGCAAATTTTTTAGTACTTTTGCACGCTAAATATGCGGAATAAGGTCATCATATTGCTTGTAGCGGTGCTGTTTTGTGCCTGCAACACGACGAAATTCGTGCCGCAGGACCAGTGTCTGCTGTACAAGGCGCATGTCAAGTGTGTAGATGACCCGACGGTGTCCACTTCGGACCTCCGCAACTACTTGCGTCAGCGGCAGAACACGGAGATCTTCGGGTTCTGGAAATTGCAATTGCATATCTACAACACCGCCCCGAGTGACACCACGACCAAGACCAAAAAGACCCTGCAACGGAATGCGTTTAAGATGGGTGAGGCGCCTGTTATCTACGATGAGGAGCAGACCAGTGCCAGCATGCAGCAGTTGCGCCAACAGATGAATAACATGGGTTATTTTCAGGCTACGGTGGACACGGTCAAGACCGTCAAGAACCGCAAGGTGGATATCACCTATCTCGTCACGGCGCACCAACCCTACACGATTCGTTCGTACGAGGTGGATATCCCGGAAGACGAGGCGATTCGGCAGATTGCCAGCAGCGAACAGTGCCTGATCAAACCCGGGGAACAGTTCAACACCCAGACCATGGACGCGGAGCGCGAACGAATTGCGAAAGCGGTGCGGAACATGGGGTATTTCTACTACGAGAAATCGATGTTGGAGTTCACGGCCGACAGCTCGCTCAACTCGCACGAGGTGGACCTGCGTATCCATGCCGCGCCGTACATCACGCATCTGGATTCGGCGGCGCTGGCTAAGCTGCGCACCCGCTTCTATATCAACGAGATCACGTACAAAATGGACAAGCCCTTCCTGCGGAAGAACACCTTACGTCGTGCCTGTCGGTTCAAGAAAGGTGAGCGGTACGCAGAGTGGCGTGTGGAACGCACGTACGCGCGGATGAACGCACTCGCGCCGGTCAAGTACGTGGATATAGCGTTCACACCGGTGGGTGACTCCCTACTCGACTGCGCGATCACGATCTCCAAGGGTCGTCAGCACTCGGTGGCCATCGAGGCGGAGGGTACGTACAGTGCCGGAGACTGGGGTGTAGCAGCGGGTGTCAACTACAGCAACAAGAATATCTTCCGCGGTGCGGAGGTGTTCACCATCGGCGCGCGTGCTTCGCACGAATGGCGTGCCTCGAATGGCAGTCGGGCTATTGAGGCCAAGGCGGAAGCAGGTCTGCTCTTCCCCTCGAACGTCAAGATCAATGCGGCCTTCAATTATCAGCAGCGCCCGGACGAGTACACGCGTATGATGAGTAACGCCAGCCTCAGCTATATCGTCCATAAACCCGGTAGCCGCTGGACGCATCAGTTTGATTTTATCGATATCAACTATATCTACGTGCCCTGGATGTCGCAGGAGTTCGTCAACCGCTTCCTCAACCGCTCCTCGATCTTGGTGGCCAGTTATGAGGACCATTTCATCCTCGATTGGAGTTATTTGGCTACTTTCACGACCTATAATGCCCGTCGTCCCAATCGCTCGTATGTGCAACTGGCCTTACGCGGTGAGACGGCCGGCAACGCCCTCTATGCACTGAGTCAAGTAGTGAACCTCTCGGCAGACGAGGCGGGACACAAGATGCTCTGGCGGATCCCGTTCTCGCAGTACGCCAAAGGGGACATCAACTTCACCTGTCACGGTATCTTCAACCCCAAGCATCGTCTGGTGACCCACCTGGGTCTGGGTGTAGCGCTACCGTACCTGAATGCAGACGTGATCCCGTTTGAGAAACGTTATTTTGCGGGTGGTTCGAATGGTATCCGCGGCTGGCAGGCACGAACGCTGGGACCCGGTGCTTTTGCGGGGGTCAATGGGGCCATCATCTATGACCTGCAGGTGGGCGATATCAAGTTGGATATGAACCTCGAGTACCGCTTTAAGGTGCTGTCGTTCCTGGAGTTGGCGGCCTTCCTGGACGCAGGAAACATCTGGACGATCCGCGAGTATGACTCCCAACCAGGGGGTATGTTTTACTGGGATCAGTTCTACAAACAGATCGCCTGGAGTTACGGCGTGGGTGTACGTTTTGACCTGTCGCTGTTCATCTTCCGCGTCGATTTCGGTGTCAAACTGCACGACCCGAGTCGTCTTTGGGAAGGCAAGCAATGGAGAACGGTCGAGAACGGCTTAGGTTGGAAACGCGATATGACCTTCCACTTTGCGATCGGTTACCCGTTCTGATTAATCCGAATAATCCGAATAATCCGAATGTTAAAGACTCAGATGATATCAGGGCTAATCGAAGCCGGGTGTGACGAGGCGGGACGAGGACCGTTAGCAGGATCGGTGTTCTGCGCGGCAGTCATCCTCGATCCGGAGCGGGTGAAAGCGATCCCGGAGTTTGCCTGGCTCAATGACTCCAAGCAACTGACGGAGAAACAACGGGAGGCCCTCAGACCGGTCATCGAACGCGAGGCGGTCAGTTGGGCAGTGGTCGAGGTGACTGCAGAGGAGATCGACCAACGTAACATCCTGCAGTGCTCCATCATCGGCATGCAGCGGGCGCTGGATAAGCTTACGGTGCGACCCCAACATATCCTCGTGGACGGCAACAAATGGAAACCCTACGTGCCGGAAGGAGAGTTACTCGAGATACCGGCCACGACGGTCGTTCACGGTGACGCCACCTATATGTCGATAGCCGCAGCAAGCGTGCTGGCCAAGACCTACCGGGACGACTACATGCTACGTCTGCACGAGCAGTACCCGCAGTACGGCTGGGACAGCAACAAAGGCTACCCCACCGCCGCGCACTACGAAGCAATCCAAAAATACGGCATAACGCCGTATCACAGGTTGAGTTTCAACCTGAAAACCTCATGATCCCGTGATAACGTGATCCCGTGATAACGAAAAAAACTAAAAAACCAAACAATATGATTTTTATTACCAACAACAATCCGACGCCGGACGGTCAGAATCGTCCCCGTCGCAAAGTAGGATGTTTAGGCGGATGTCTCATTTTCTTCGCCGTGTATTTCATTTGTAGCGCCCTGCTGGGATGGCTGATGGGTGACATGTTCTCCTCACCGACGGTGAATCTGGAGGACAAGACCGTCTATCGGCTTCAGATGAAGGGCAACCTCGTCGAGCAGGCGCAGGAGGACAATCCTTTCACGTCTCTCATGGGTCAGGTGCCGTACGGTAACTACGCAGCCAAGGACAATGTCGGATTGGATGATATTTTGAGTAACATTCGTCTGGCCAAGAACGACGATAAGATCATCGGTATCTGGTTGGATGGTGCGGAGTTAGCCATGGCACCTGCAAGTGCGAAAGCGATCCGTGACGCCCTGCTCGATTTCAAGTCCAGCGGCAAATGGGTCATCTCGTCCGCCAAGAGTTACGGTCAGACCAACTACTACGTGGCGTCCGTGGCAGACAGAATCTGTCTTGACCCGACCGGAGGGGTGGATTGGAAAGGTCTGGCTGCCCAAAAGATGTACTACACCCGCGCTATGGAGAAACTCGGCGTGGAGATGCAGATCATCAAAGTCGGCACCTTCAAGTCCGCCGTTGAGCCCTTCTTCCGTACCTCGATGTCCGACGCTGACCGGTTGCAGACCATGCAGTACCTCGACGGTCTCTGGAGCGAGTACAAGACCGCTGTCGGTGCTTCGCGTCATCTCTCAGAGACCCAACTGGACGCACTCGCGGATCGTTACATGAGTCTGCAGAGTGCTGAAGAGAACCTCAAAGCCGGACTCGTCGATACGATCGTTTATGTTCAGGACATGGATTCGCTCTTGCGCGTGTACACCGGTACGAAGGACTATAAGACCCTCACGACCTCCAAGTTGGCGTCCGTCAAACGACCGGAATCCAAGGCCAAAGAGAAGATTGCTGTCCTCTACCTCGAAGGCGAGATCTCCGACGAGGAGGGGGACGGAATCGTAGGCACCGAGGTCATCAAGACCCTCAAGAAAATAAGCAAGGACAAGGATATCAAAGCACTCGTGCTGCGTGTCAATAGTCCCGGTGGTTCAGCTGACGCCAGCGAGCAGATTTGGCATGCGATTCAGAAGATCAAAGCCGACAGTATTCCCGTCGTCGTGTCGATGGGTGACTACGCCGCTTCGGGTGGTTATTACATCAGCTGCGGTGCCGATTATATCTTCGCCGAGCCGACCACACTCACCGGCTCCATCGGTATCTTCGGTACGATCCCCAACGTCGGCAAACTGCGCGACAAAGTGGGACTCGACATCGACGGCGTCTCCACCAACAAACACTCGGCACTTGAGGCCGATATGATCTTCAAGGGTATGAATCCCCAAGAACGCGCGCTGTTCCAGACCATGGTTGAACGCGGATATGACCTCTTCACCAGCCGTTGTGCCGAGGGTCGTCACGTTAGCCAGGACTATATCAAATCCATCGGTGAGGGTCGCGTTTGGCTGGGAAACAAAGGTAAAGAGATCGGTATCGTCGATGAACTCGGTAACATCGACAACGCCATCGCCAAGGCCGTTGAACTGGCCGGACTCGAGAGTTATAAACTCGAATACTTCCCCGACGTAGTGGATCCGTACGAAGAACTACTCAAACTCTTCGACAACACCACCGACGAGGAGAAACTGCTGCTCAAGCTCAAGAACTTCTGCTCCAAACCGCGTATCATGGCTCGCATGGATGAAGTGGTCATTCGTTAACATACCGCTCAGTTTCCTCTTCCGTATAGGCGTCTCTATCCGGCACTGGTTGTACGACAAGCATCTCTTGCCGTCCTTCGCCGTGTCGGTTCCGACGATCTGTGTGGGTAACCTGGCGGTCGGTGGTACGGGTAAGACTCCTATGACCGCGTATATCGTCCAGCTCCTACTCGACCACGGGTACAAGCCTGCGGTGCTTTCGCGCGGATACAAACGCAAGACGTGTGGCTTCCTCATGGCGGATGCGCAGTCCACGGTGCTCACCATCGGAGACGAGGCGCTGCAGATGCACCGGACCTTCCCTAACATCCCCATCGCCGTCTGCGAGCACCGTGTGCGGGGTATTCACCAACTCCAACGACAGGTACCCGATCTGGATGTGGTCATCCTCGATGACGCCCTCCAGCACCGTACGCTGCGCTGCGGGTTCACGGTCTTACTCACGCCCTACGACCGGCTCTACATAGACGATCATATGCTGCCTTGGGGACGGTTACGTGATATCCCGTCGCGTGCTCTCAAAGCCGACAGCATCGTCGTGACCAAGTGTCCGGAATCGATGCGACCGATCGACATGCGCGTCATCAACAATCGTCTCCATCTGCCGACCTACCAGCAGCTCCATTTTGCCTCCATCGACTACGCACCGATGCCCCACAAAGGTACCCCACTCGTGCTCACCGGAATAGCCCATCCCGAGTACCTGCTCGCGCATGTGCAGCAAATCCGACCGCAGGCGCAACTGCTCGCTTTCCCGGACCACCATGCTTTTACCACCAAGGACCTCACAACCATCGTGGAGAAAGCCAAACCCTATGATTGGGTGCTCACTACCGAGAAAGATATGCAGCGTTTGGAGACCACCGAGTTGGGCTCCCTGCTGGCCGCACAAGGCAAAGCCTTGTTGACCCTACCTATTCGTACGCGTTTCCGCTCGCCCCATGAGCTTTTTGACCAACAAATACTCCGTTACGTATGCCGTTCCTGAAACTCATAAAACGTTTCGTGCCGCCGTATAAGATGCAGATGGGTTTGAACATCCTGTTCAACCTCCTCTCGACGATCCTGTCCCTGTTCTCCTTCGCCGCCATCATCCCCGTGCTGCGGATCCTCTTCGGTCTGACCGCCGTGGACGTCCAATGGACCGAGCTCCACTCCGTCAGCGGACTCCAGGACACCCTCGCCGCCCTGCGGTCCAACCTCTACTATCTCCTCAATGACCAGATCGCCCTGCACGGGGCCAGTTATGTGCTGCTCATCCTGGGTCTCTTCCTCGTCGTCATGACCGGACTCAAGTGTACCGCCGCGTGGCTCGCGAACTACTACATGGTGCCCATCCGCACCGGTGTACTGCGGGACCTCAGACAACAGCTCTACGATAAGATCCTCTCCCTCCCGATGGGGTACTTCACCGACGCCCGCCGCGGAGACGTCATCTCGCGTATGACCAACGATGTCAACGAGGTCGAGGCATCCATCATGTCGGCACTCGATATCCTCTTCAAGGACCCCGTCATGATCCTCGTGTACCTCATCACGCTCTTCGTCATCTCGTGGCAACTCACGCTCTTTGTACTCATCCTCATGCCGATCGCCATCTTCTTTATCGGTCGTATCGGTCGCAGTCTCAAGAAAGCGTCCACCAAGGGGCAGGAACAGAACGCCGAGATCCTTTCGTCCGTCGATGAGACGCTGCTCGGGCTGCGTGTCGTCAAGGGTTTCAATGCCCAACACAAATTACGCACCCGCTTCAACAGCCTCATCAATGCCACGCGTGCGACCTTCAACCGCATCAACCGCCGTTATTACCTGGCGCACCCGCTGTCGGAGTTCCTCGGCACGGCCCTCATCGCCATCATCCTCTGGTTCGGCGGTTTACTCATCCTCTCGGACCATGCGACGATAGATGCCTCGACGTTCATCTATTACCTCGTCATCTTCTACTCCATCATCAACCCCTCCAAGGACCTCAGCAAAGCTGCGTACGGTATCCGTCGTGGCCTCGCGTCCCTCGAGCGTATCGATGCCGTACTCAACACCGAGTCCAACATCATCGAGCCAAGCCAACCGGTTCCTATGGTCTTTGAGAAGAAGATCGCCTTCGAGAACGTACATTTCAGCTACCAACCCGACCGCGAGGTACTGACCGACATCTGTCTGGAGGTCCCCAAAGGCAAGACCATCGCACTCGTCGGACAGTCCGGTTCCGGTAAGACCACCCTCACGGACCTCGTGCCGCGTTTCTATGACCCCACCGCCGGCACCATCACCATCGACGGCATCGACATACGCTCCATCGCCACCCACGACCTGCGGGCGCAGATGGGTATCGTCTGCCAGGAACCCGTGCTCTTCAACGACACGGTCTATAACAACATCACCTTCGGTGTGGACACTTCCCTACCCGCTCCTAACGGTCTCACATGGCCCGAAGCGGTCGAACACGCCGCACAGATAGCCAACGCACATGAGTTCATCGAACGCATGCCCGAAGGGTACGACACCGTCATCGGTGACCGCGGCAGTCGGCTCTCCGGTGGACAACGCCAACGACTCTCCATCGCACGCGCTATCCTCAAGAACCCACCGATTCTGATATTGGATGAGGCCACTTCCGCACTCGATTCCGAGTCCGAGAAACTCGTTCAGGAAGCCCTTGAGCACCTCATGAAGGAACGTACCACCCTCGTCGTGGCGCATCGTCTCTCGACCATCAAGCATGCCGACCTCATCTGCGTGCTCCACGAAGGACGTATCGTCGAACGAGGCAAACACGATGAACTATATAAGTTAGGCGGATACTACACCAAACTCGTCGATATGCAAGCCTGATGGAAAATCAACAATCACCAATCACCAATCACCAATCACCAATAGCAAAACCCCGGGTTTTGCTGGGAATGTCCGGAGGCATCGACTCCACCGTCAGTGCGATGATCCTCCTCGAGCAAGGCTACGAAGTAGTCGGCGTCACCTTCCGTACCTATGACTCCATCAAAGAGTCCTGTATCGCCAAAGAGAAAGGGTGCTGCACGATAGACTCCATCATGGAAGCCAAGCATAACGCCGAACGAATGGGCTTTGAGCACCATATCGTGGACTTTCGCGAGACCTTCCGACGCTGCGTCATTCAGAACTTCATCGACGAGTACATGGCGGGACGGACGCCCAATCCCTGTGTCCTCTGTAACTCCACCATCAAGTGGGGTGAGATGCTCCATCTCGCTGACGAGATGCACTGCGATTACATTGCCACCGGTCACTACGCCCGGATCGCCGAACGCGACGGACACCTCTACCTGCGCACCGCAGCAGACACCCGCAAGGACCAGACTTATTTCCTCTGGCGGCTCACCGAAGACCAACTCCGTCGCACCCTCTTCCCCCTCGGCGATTACACCAAGGACCAGGTCCGCGAGATCGCCCGTCAGCATGGCTACGAGAAACTCGCCGTCAAACGCGAGAGCCAGGAGATATGCTTCATCCCCGACGATGATTACCGCACCTTCCTGCGGGCCAACGTACCCGATTACAACGAGCGCGTCCAACCCGGCGAGTACATCGATGCCGAAGGCCACGTCCTCGGCACCCATCAGGGTTACGTCAACTACACCATCGGCCAACGCAAGGGACTCGGGATCGCACTCGGCCATCCCGCTTACATCACCCATATCGACCCCGCCTCCAACCGCATCACCCTCGGCACCAACGACGACATGTACGCCACGGAATTGCGATTTAGCGCGCCGAAAGGCTTTTCGACACGTAATCTCGAGATCTCGACATCTCGATTATCGGCGCGCATCCGCTACCGCTCCACTCCCGTCCCCGTCGAAACAATAAACGGGAATTGCATCTCTTTTGCAACTCCCGTTTGGGGTATCACCCCCGGCCAATCCGTCGTCCTTTACGACGACGACTTAGTAGTCGGCGGCGGAATTATTATTTCTTAGCCGAAGGCACGATTACTTCTTAAAATAACGGTTGAATAAGCCTTCGAAGCCCTTTCCGTGACGAGCCTCGTCGCGAGCCATCTCGTGTACCGTGTCGTGAATCGGATCGAGGTCCAACTCTTTCGCGCGCTTAGCGATCTTGAGCTTATCTTCGCATGCACCTGCTTCAGCCATCATACGCTTCTCCAAGTTGGTCTTGGTGTCCCATACGATCTCACCCAGCAACTCAGCAAAACGCGAAGCATGGTCTGCCTCTTCGTATGCATACTGACGGAAAGCAGCGGCGATCTCCGGATAGCCCTCACGATCAGCTTGGCGAGCCATAGCCAGGTACTGACCTACCTCCGAGCACTCACCCATGAAGTGCGCACGCAGACCTTCAGCAATAATCGGGTCTTTCACATCTTTTGCTACACCTAAGATATGCTCGCAAACGAAATTGAGTTTCTCGTCACTTGCTACCTTCCACTCAACGATTTGTTTACATTGCGGACAACGCTCCGGTGCCTCAGTGCCCTCGTGAACATAGCCACAGATCGGGCAGATAAATTTCTTTACCATAGTGTTTTTAGTTTTTTAGGGTTAATAAAAATGTTATCTTTAATTCTTTCATTCTTTAATTCTTTCACTCATTAGCAGTGCTTGTGCACGGCTTAGTGCTACATGAATGTTCGGACAAATATTTTCCGGGTTCATCTGCTGCTCGATGCCGCCTTGCAGCAGTTGCTTGTGTACGTGACTCGTCACGCCCGACAGAATGATCGTCATACCCTCTTTGTGCGACCGCTGGATCAGCATACTCAGGTTATGTATCGCCGTCGAATCCACGAACGGCACTTTTCGCATACGGATAATACGGATCGGGTACTCCTTGCCGCTCACGTGCAACATGATCTCATCGAATCGGTTGGCGATTCCGAAGAAATACGGACCATCGATCTCATATACCTCCACCCCGTCCGGAATCGTCAGGTGCTCCAGATTCAGGTTGCTCTCCGTATCCTCGTTCGGGTCGATCTCCTTATGTAACGTCCTGATATGCGTCTGCTCGTTCGTACGCATCAGGAACAGCACCATCGCTAACAGCAGACCTACCTCAATTGCAATCGTCAGGTCAAAGATCACCGTCAGCAGGAACGTTACCACTAACACCCAGAAATCGCGGTTCCGGTGCTTGAACAATCCCACGATCGTCTTCCAGCCGCTCATCGAATACGCCACCATGATCAGTACCGCCGCCAGACAGCTCATCGGAATCATCCCCACTAACGTTCCTAAGAACAGCAGCACCAGCAGCAATACCACCGCATGCACGATACCTGCAACCGGCGTGCGACCACCGTTATTGATGTTCGTCATCGTACGCGCAATAGCACCCGTCGCCGGGATACCACCGAAGAACGGCACCACTACATTCGCTACGCCTTGCGCAATCAGCTCGGTGTTGGAATTATGCTTGTCGCCGATTACACCGTCTGCTACCATCGCACTCAGCAAGGACTCGATGGCGCCAAGCATCGCAATCGTGAACGCAGCCGGGAACAACTTCTGGATCATCGTGAAGAACGACTCCCCTTCCGCCAACTCCAGACTCGGCACATGCGGTGCAGGGATGCCGTGCGGTAGCGCATATAAATCCCCAATCGTCTGAATAGACGCCGCACCCCAGCTCTCCGGAGCAAACTCCTTCAGCAGCCATACCACCAAGGTCGCGAAGATAATCGCCGCCAGCGAGCCCGGCACACGCTTCGTGATCTTCGGCATAAAAATACAGATCAACAGCGAAAACAGTCCTATACCGAAGGCCCACCAGTTCACATGGAAATGCTGCGCATAGAAGATCCATTTTTCCACAAAGTTCGCCGGCACATTGCTCAACCCTAACCCGAAGAAATCATTCATCTGGGTCGAGAATATGGTTAAGGCAATACCGGCTGTAAAACCGACTATCACCGGGTACGGAACGAACTTAATCACCGACCCCAGACGTGCCAGACCCATCGCGATCAGCAGGATACCCGCCATCACCGTCGCGATCATCAGACCACTCAGTCCATATTCCTGGATGATACCGTAGATGATCACAATGAACGCACCCGTCGGACCACCGATCTGCACCTTACTGCCGCCCAGCACCGATATGATCAACCCCGCAATGATCGCCGTCACCAGACCCTCCGTCGGACCCACACCGGACGATATACCGAATGCAATCGCCAACGGTATCGCCACAATGCCGACGATGATACCCGCTAACGCATCCTGCGCAAACGCCTTACCGCTATAGTTCCGCAGCGTCTGAAAAAACTTCGGCGCAAAAACCTCTTTTATCGAATATTGCATACTTTATTCCCAATTCCGCTGCAAAATTACAAAAATATTTTGGTATATGCAAATTTTTTTGTACCTTTGCGAAAAATTTTACAGTTATGATTCTTTTAGCCGATAGTGGTAGTACCAAAGTACACTGGTGCCTCGTCACCGCGAGCGGACAATGTTCCGACGTCTTCACCGACGGTATCAACCCTCTTTTTCAGACTTGTGACGCCATGCGAAACAGCATCTGCAACCAACTCCTGCCGCAGATTGCGCCCCTCCTGTGGGCCGGTACGCTGACGCATGTGTTCTTCTACGGAGCCGGTTGCACACCCGAGAAAAAAGTGTTCGTCCAACGTGCCCTCGAGGGGGTCTTCAAGAAAGCCGAAGTGCATGTCGAGTCCGATATGCTCGGTGCCGCACGGGGTCTGTTAGGTCACGAAGCAGGCGTAGCCTGTATCCTCGGTACGGGTTCCGGCAGTTGTTTCTACAACGGCGAGACGATCGAATGGTGTGTGCCCTCGCTGGGGTATATCTTGGGTGACGAAGGATCGGCTGCGGTGCTGGGTAAACGGCTGGTAGGCGACCTGCTGAAGAACCAGTTGGGTGACGACCTGAAAGAGGCGTTCTTCCAAGAATACGAGACCTCAATGGCTGATATCATTGAGAAAGTGTATCGTCAACCCTTCCCGAATCGATTCCTGGCGAAGTTGTCCAAGTTCTGCGCGGACCATATCGACGATAAGCGAATTCACGAGTTGGTGTACGACCATTTTGTACAGTTCATTCGCCGCAATCTGGTGCAGTACAAGGCTACCTCACCGATTGGCTTCGTAGGCTCGATTGCCTATTATTACAAGCCCGTTTTAGAAGAGGCCATGAAGGCAGAAGGCCTGCCGCTGGGCACGATATTAAAGGATCCTATCGAGGGACTGAAAGAATACCATAAAGATGCGATAAAACCGACTACCGAATGATATCCACATTTTATTTACCGGGCCGAGTATGCGGCACGAAGGCAATACGCGAGATTGCAGAAAAGGCAACCGAGAAGTACACGATGATCTGTCTCAAACCCGATATCGAATGGGTGTACTTAGGACAGGAACGAATGATACAAGTACTGGAGATGACCGGTGCCACGATGGTGTATTCTGATAGATTTCAGAAATCAGAATTCAGTATTCAGACTTCCATTATTGAGGCTCCGGTTATTGACTACCAGATTGGTGCACTTCGGGATGATTTTGACTTTGGTGCCGTACTGCTGTGGGATACCGCCAAACTCAAAGCGATCGTTGCTCAGATGGATACGGAGTATGAGTTTGCGGGCTTGTACGATTTACGTCTTCGCGCAGAGAAACTCGAGCACATACCCGAATACCTGTACTACGAAGTAGAGACCGATACCCGCAAGTCCGGTGAGAAACTCTTCGACTACGTCGATCCGCGCAATCGTGCCGTACAGATCGAGATGGAAGCCTGCGTTACAGCGCACCTCAAACAAATCGGTGCGTACATGAAACCGGGGGAGTATAAGGAGCTTTCAGGAATCAGTATTCAGGATTCAGAATACCCCGTAACCGCTTCGGTCATCATTCCTTGTAAGAACCGTGCCCGCACGATTGCAGACGCCGTGCATAGTGCGTTGAACCAGAAAGTGCGTGCGGGGTATAGCTTCAATGTCATTGTAGTGGATGACAACTCGACCGATGGAACGGCAGAAATCATTGAAGATTGCGGTAAATATGCGATTCAGTTGGATAGCGATGATACCTATTTCGATGAAACGACCGTACAACGCTTCATAGATTGTTTCGCCGGTTTAGAACCGGAGCAAGATATCCATGCGGCTCCCCGTTACGGCATGGTCATCGGCACGTATCAACTGACGAACATGGCAGGTGAGATCCTTCCTCCGGGTGTGATCGATCATCGCGAATGGACCGACGACAACGGTCGCAACAATGCCCTCCGTATCAACGGTCTCGGTGCACCGCGTGGGTTCTATGTGCCATTACTTCGCACCATCAACTACCCTACCACCAAATACGGTGAAGACTATGCCGTCGGACTGCGAATTAGTCGCGACTATCCGATTGGTCGTATCTACGATGTGCTGTACAACTGCCGTCGGTGGGAGGATAACTCTGACGCCAACTGCGACATCGTCGCCATGAACCGCAATAACTGGTACAAAGATCGTCTGCGTACATGGGAGCTTCTCGCCAGATTAAAGTAGGTATTCTCACTGCGCCGCATATCGAGTTTGAGCAGCGAGAAAAGACGTTCGTCCTAAAGAATGTCCGTATCGGTATTGGTTTTCATTGGGACCGCCATGAAGACCAGGAATTTGCCGGTCAACTGGAGATACGCAATAATCCCGACGGCACCCAAACCGCCATCAACACCATCGATCTCGAAGACTATCTCTGTTCGGTCATTTCGTCCGAGATGAACGCCAACAGTCCCATGGAGCTGCTTAAGGCACATGCCGTGATAAGTCGCTCTTGGGCGATTCGTGCCATGGAGCACCCGAATCACGAAGGATACGATGTCTGTGCGGACGATCATTGTCAGCGGTATGAGGGACTTAGGCGAATGAATGAGCGTGCCGTAGAAGCAGTCAACGCCACAAGAGGTCAGGTCCTTATGTTTGGTGACGCGGTCTGTGACTGCCGGTACTACAAGTGCTGCGGTGGTAAGTCCGAGATCTGGCGGACCTGCTGGGAAGATATTGACGTACCGTATATCCAATCGGTAAACTGCGATTATTGCAAGTCTCCTTCGCCAAAGATTTTGCGGTTGGTGCTCAATGACTACGACCAAGAGACCAAGGATTTTCGGGATTGGAAAGTGACCTACAAGGACGAGGAGTTGGATGCTATCATTGCCGAGAAGTCCGGCATGGATTTCGGACATATTACGGCATTAGAACCCTTGCATCGAGGTGCCTCAGGACGAATTGACAGCCTTAAGATTGTCGGCACTAAACACACGGAGATTATCGGTAAGGAATTGAAGATTCGGTATTGGTTAAGCAAGTCTTGTCTCTATAGTTCGTGGTTCGAAGTACGTCACGAAAACGGTGTCTGGACGCTGAATGGTCACGGCTGGGGACACGGTGCCGGACTCTGTCAAATAGGCGCAGCAGTGATGGCAAGCGAAGGACATACATATCAAGAAATACTTTCGTATTATTATCATAATACTAAATTGGAAATTGTAGATTGCAGATTGTAGATTTAGCGTTACAACGCTCGAAATACAAGCACCTGACGGACGAGGAATGGCGATGGTTTCTCCAGCAAGTCGAGGGTCGTGAACGGACAGCAGACAAGTTGCCCACCTTTGCGGCTATCGAGGATTGGTGGTACCCCGTACGACTCAGCTGCGAACAGTGTTCGTCGGAATTAGCAGCACGATACAAGGCAAGTTTGATTTCTAGCGATCGGTTGAGCCGTGCAAATTTAGGATTTCAAGTTTCAAATTTCGTTGATCTGACCGGTGGATACGGAGTAGATACGTACTTTTTGAGCGAAAGCTTCAAGCACACCGACTACGTTGAGCAAAATGCTGAGTTGTGCCGAATAGCCACCCATAACTTCGCGAACAAGCCCATTACAATTCACAACACGTCTGCCGAAGAGTTTCTGAATTCTGCAGGCCAGTACGACCTTATTTTTCTCGATCCTGCACGACGCGACAGTCATGGCGGTAAAGTCTTTCGGCTCGAAGATTGCACACCCAACGTAGTTCAACTGCTCCCTACTCTTCTCTCGCACGGTAAGCGTTTGATGATTAAGTTGTCTCCTATGCTGGACCTCACACAGGCCATTACAAGCCTTTCGCAAGTGACGTGGGATACTTATATCGTCGCCATCAAGAACGAAGTCAAAGAGCTGCTGTTAGTAAGTGGTGGTTCCGGTCGTATCACCGCCATCGATCTCGATAAAAAGGACCAAGCTTTTGTATTTACGAAAGAAGAAGAATCCTCCTGCCCATTCATCCATTCATCCATTCACCCATTCACCTTTCTATATGAGCCTTCGGCTGCTATCCTCAAGGCCGGGGCATATAAGCTGGTAGCACAACGATTTGGGCTCCTTAAACTCGACGTAAACACCCATCTGTACGCTTCTGACACTTTGACAGAGAACTTCCCCGGTCGAGTTTGGCGTATTACGGCCCCACAAGACCTCAAGCAGGCGAACGTCCTCACGCGCAACTACCCGCTTACTCCCGAAGCCCTCAAGAAAAAACTGCACCTCCGTGATGGTGGTACAGCCTTCGTGATCGGTTGCCGTGTCGCCGGCAAACCGACATTATTCTACGCCCAGCGGGTTGAAGATATCCATTGAGAAAGCAGTGGTGAAAGCGTTTGCTTTTTTGAGGTTCTCGGCGGTGTCGAGTTGGATGCCTTTTTGCGGAGTCATTAACAATATTCGATCGCTAAGTGCTAAAGCCAAATCGAGTTCGTGGGTAGAAATCAATATTGTTTTGTCTTGTTCGTGCGCAAGAGTACGTAAAAGACGCAGAATCAATATCCTATGCGGCAGGTCCAAATGGGCGGTCGGCTCGTCTAATAATATAATAGGTGTTTGTTGGGCAAGGGCTTTCGCAATCAGAATACGTTGTTTTTCACCATCCGAATGAGCATTAAAGAAAGTCTTTGAGATATCGAGATTTTCGAAGCCCACTTGACGAAGGGATTCCGCAATTATCTCTTCGTCTTCTTTTTTCAAGCCGTCGAGGAAGGACGAATACGGATAGCGGCCAAGCGCCACGACATCATGGACGGTTGTATTGTCCATCGAGAGACGCTCGGTGAGCACTAACGCGATGTTCTTCGCGTCACTATGCGTATAGTCGCCAGAAAGGGCCGGTTGAAGTCCTGCTAACGTACGTAACAAGGTCGATTTACCGCAGCCGTTGGGACCGAGCATACAGACCATCTCGCCGGTATTCAGCGAGAAAGTGAGATCACTCTGGACAAGGGTTTCACCGTAGCCAATGCTCAGCTTATTCGTAGAAATAGACACGTTGGACACGGCGAGAAACGGATGTTAAGATTTCGTATGTGATTGTACCAAGTTTATCGGCCAGTTCTTGGAGCGGCATGTGTTCACCGAACACTTCAGCTATATCGCCCGGACGGGCATCAGCACCGGTGACATCGATCATAGCCTGGTCCATGCAGACGTTACCCACCACCGGACAGCGTTTGCCACGCACCCATACCTCACCGCCGTAGTTCGAGAACCGACGATCAAAACCATCCGCGTAGCCGATCGGAATAACGGCAATCGTGCGGTCTTCCTTGAGTGTGGTATGACGTCCGTAGCCAATCGTTTCACCGGCTTTGACGGTTTTGACAGAAAGAATCGTTGTCTCGAGTGTGCAGACATTGCGTAAGCTGGCACCCGTAAACGAGAATCCGTAGAGACCGATTCCGAGGCGACACATGTCGAATTGGAAATCGCTAAAGCGCTCGATTCCGGCAGAGTTGCATATGTGCTTGATGATCGCCGGAGAGTCTCCGGAGCCATACATCCCTGCGGCGCGTAGTCCGGCTTTGAGTTCTTCGGCACAAGCGTCGAAGTACTTGATCTGCGAAAGCGTGAAGTCATCAAACTGCGCCTCGTCAGAGCCTGCCAAATGCGAAAAGACAGACGCCACCCGCACGGCTTTCTGATGGTTCAAACGATCGATGAGCCAAGGCATGTCTTCCTTGTAGAAACCGAGTCGGTGCATACCCGAATCGATCTTGATGTGGATCGGACAATACTCCAGTCCCTTAGCCTCAGCGGCGGCAATAACGGTCTTGAGCGACTGGTGAGAATAAACATTCGGCTCCAAGTTATTTTCAAGAATCAGATCCATCGCCGCCACTTCCGGATCCATGATGATGATGGGTAATGTGATACCCGCACGACGCAGTTCAACGCCTTCGTCTGCGACCGCCACAGCCAGATAATCCACGAGTCCGGAAGCCTGTAAGGCCTTACTTACTTCGACACTACCCGCACCGTACGCAAAGGCTTTTACCATGCACGTCAGTTTGGTAGTCGGTTTGAGTTTGGAACGGAAATACCGAACATTATCTACCAGTGCCGAGAGGTTCACTTTGAGCACCGTTTCGTGTGTCTGCTGCAGGATGCGCGATGCGATGGTTTCTTCGTCATAACCGAGTGCCCGCATCACAGCTGCGCAGGTACGGACGTTTTGGTGGGTCGGATCTTCTATGATTGTCTCGGAATGTACGAAGAGTTTGTTTTTCTCTTCGCGTTTCTGCTCGAGCGACGCAAAATTCTCATCGTGCTCGTGACCGATATAGGTGATCACACCAATCGTAGGACGAATGATTCGCTCGAGTTTCTCCATCTCACCCGGCTGCGAGATACCGGCCTCAAAAATCGCCAATTGTGCCTGACTGTCGGCTAACTGCCACACAGAAAGCGGCACACCGATTTGCGAGTTATAGGACTTGGGGGAACGAACGATGGTATAGTCGTCCTTGAGGAGTTGGTACAACCATTCTTTGACAACTGTTTTTCCGTTGGATCCGGTGATACCGATCACGATGCCGGTGAACTGCGAACGGACGTACGCCGCAAGCTCTTGCAAAGCCGCTAACGCATCTCCTGTCACGAAAGCCTTGACTCCCTTCGCCTGCAATTCCGGAATATATTTTGCCCCATCGTTCTTGTCCGTTTTGAGGGCAAAGAACAATGTCTTTTCCGGCTCTGCACCTAACTGACGACTGTCAATGAGCAGATGTCGGATATCCAACTGGTCATCGCCCACTACGGTTGCAATAGCACCTATTGCGTGTTTTATCTCAGATAGTTTCATATTGGCTGCAAAATTACTGCTTTTTTTTGATTCTAACAAAAAAACTTCTTATTTCACTACGTTCAAACGATTATTTTTGTAAAAATTTTGCACATATCATTTTTTTTTTGTAATTTTGCGCACTTTTTTTAATTTGCATAAGTATGCGGATTTTACAACATACAGGAGAATACTTCCTATTGATGGGTCGCGTATTGCGTATTCCGGACAGGCAACGGATGTTTTGGCGGCAGTATAGCAGGGAGTTGGAGAAGCAGGGATTGCAGAGTCTGCCGATTGTGCTGCTGATATCGGTGTTTATCGGTGCAATCCTGACGATACAAGCCAAGACCAACACCGAAAACCCGCTTTTGCCGACTTATGTCACGGGTCTGCTCACGCGCGACACGATGTTGCTCGAGTTCTCGAGTACAATCTTGTGTTTGATATTGGCTGGTAAGGTAGGTTCGAACATTGCTTCGGAGATCGGTTCCATGCGTATCACAGAGCAGATTGACGCCATGGAGATCATGGGTGTGAATAGTGCGAACTATCTGATCCTGCCGAAGATTCTGGCGTTTATGAGTATGATGCCTTTCCTGTTTGTCATCTCCACAGCAGCCGGTTTGATTGGAGGCTGGGGTGTCGGTGCGTTCACGGATATCATCACGATACACGACTATCTGCTGGGCGTGCAGTACGCGTTTAATCCCTATTTCGTTTGGTACGCGATTATCAAGGCACTGGTGTTTGCGTTTGTGATCACAAGTATGGCCAGTTATTACGGCTACTATGCAAAGGGCGGTGCGTTGGATGTCGGTCGAGCCAGCACGAACGCGGTGGTGAACAGCAATATCATGATTTTGTTTTTGGACCTTATTTTGAGTAAATTGTTGTTATGATCGAAGTCAAAGATATAGTGAAGAGTTTCGAAGGAAACGTGGTACTGAATCATGTGAGCACGACGCTGAAAGACGGGGAAGTAAACATGATTATCGGTCAGTCGGGTTCGGGCAAAACGGTGTTAATGAAGAGTCTGATCGGTCTGCACGCAGTGGATAGCGGACAGATTCTGTACGACGGACGTGACTTGGCGGAAATGCGCAGTAAGGACATTCGTATGTTGCACCGTGAGGTGGGTATGTTGTTCCAGGGGAGTGCGCTCTTTGACTCCATGACCGTGATGGAAAACGTACTGTTCCCCATGGAGATGTTCGCCCACAAGAGCCGGGAAGAGATGCAAGAAAGGGCGGAGTTCTGTTTGCGAAGAGTCGAGATGCCGGAGCGGGTGTGGAACTTGATGCCAAGTGAGATATCGGGTGGTCAGCAGAAACGTGTGGCGATTGCTCGTGCGATCGTGCTGGAACCGAAGTACCTGTTCTGCGACGAGCCTAACTCGGGATTGGATCCGAAGACGAGTCTGGTGATCGACGCTCTGATACAAGACATTACAAAGGAGTATAATATCTGCACAATTGTCAACAGTCACGATATGAACTCGATTATGGAGATTGGGGATAATATTGTGTTCCTAAAGGGCGGTAAGCTCGAGTGGCAGGGATCGCGGCACGATATCATGACGAGCGATAACGAGGCGTTGAATGACTTTGTGTTCGCGTCCGAACTATTTAAGAAAGTTAAAAAAGCAAATCAATGAAAAAGTTACTTTTGATATTGGCGCTTTTTGTATGCGCGGGTGCGAGTGCACAGAAAACTGCAAACGTTCCGGCTCGGCCGGGTGTCATCAAGCGTGTCCAACCAGACGGCGACACTTTACAGGTATTCTTGCGTGGCGACGAATGGAGTTCTTTTATGATGACTGTTGACGGCTGGCAGGTGAGTGAGAACAGCAAAGGTAAGATTTGTTACCACAAGCAAAAGACTTCCGTCCCCACACACCGCCAGGCTCACGATGCTGCCAAGCGTAGTAAGTGCGAGCAGCGCTGGTTAGACAAACACGGGGTACAAATTTTCGCACAACAAAGCCCGGCGAGTGTACCTCCTCGTGATCCGTCCAAGTGGGCGGAGTGGCAAGCATCTCACGCAGCGCAAGTCCAGAAAGAAGTACGTCGTGCCGGAGTGCGCCGCGCGGTAGGTACGCGTACGATTATCCCGCGTATTTTGGTCATCATGACGAATTTCACCGATTACACATTAGTTTCCTCTAAAGCAGACGTGGATTCGATGTTCAATGCACAGAACTGGACGAAAGACAACGCCAAAGGTAGTATACGTCAATACCTGTACGATCAATCGAACGGTGCATAGAACCCGCAGTTTGATATCGTAGGCCCGGTAACGCTGTCGCAAGGTTATGCATATTACGGTCAGGGCGCCAACGTAAGTCTAAATGCCGGTTATATGGTCACGGAGGCCTGCGCGTTGGTGGACGATGAGGTGGACTTTACCCTCTACGACTCCGACAATGACGGATACATCGATTTGGTATATATCCTGTATGCCGGATTTGGCGAGAATGACCCACCGTCGTTTATTTCTTCAACTAGTGGTTTAATATGGCCTGCGTATTGGACTGTTAGCGGTGCAGGCTGCGGTACAAACCGTCGCGTGTTTGACGGGAAAACGTTGAACGCTTTTGAATATAGCAATGAGTTAGACGGCATGTACTCTACTGAGCAGCAAAAGGTCATTGCCGGTATCGGTGTAGCTTGTCACGAGTTCGGTCATGCACTTGGTTTGCCGGATCTGTATTACACTGGTTACGATAAATATGCAAACCACAAATTGTTAGGCAAGTGGGACATCATGGGTTATGGTCCCTATAACGACGACATGCACAGTCCTCCTTCCTTCTCTGCCTATGAACGGTTCTTTATGGGCTGGCTGACACCTGAACTCATTACCGAACCGGACAATTTATCATTGGAGCATATAGCGACCAGCAACAAGGCCTATCTCATTGCAGAGAACGATCATCATAATTTGGATGGTGTTACTCCTGATACGGCGGTATTCTATCTGCTGGAAAATCGTCAACGTAGTGGTTGGGACAGAGATATTCCCGGTAACGGAATGATGCTCACGCGCCTCCATTACCAGTCTTCTACATGGACTGCAAACCACGTAAACAATGACCCGAACGACATGGGAGTGGATATCATTGAGGCAGATGGTTTGGCTCCGACTACAGATACAGCTGACGGCTACTACGGTAAACCCGGGGACCTCTTTCCTGCGGGAGCCACAGAGTATCTGGGAATAAACAATCACGCTATTACGGATATTACGATGAGCAATGGTGTAGTGTCGTTCAAGTACCGCGGCGGTAAACCTATTGACCCGACAGATGTTTGTTCACCTATTATGGATCAACAACGAACCTACAAAACAATTCATAATGGTCAACTGCTTATCCATTCCTACGGTCGTACGTACAATGTTTTCGGCATTCAGCAATAAAGAATTGGGCTTATGAAAATAATCAGCTATAACTTAAACGGCATCCGCTCGGCGATCAGCAAAGGTTTGCTGGAGTGGTTGAAAACAGAAGATCCGGATGTGTTCTGTATCCAGGAGAGCAAGGCACAACCGGAGCAGATCGATGTGCTGGCTTTTCAGGAGTTAGGGTACAAGAGCTATATCCACTCGGCGGAGAAGAAGGGTTACTCGGGTGTCTGTATCTTCACCAAACAGGAGCCGGACAAGGTGGTGGTCGGAATGGGTAACCCCAAATACGACCGCGAGGGACGTGTGTTGCGTGTGGACTTCGGTGACCTGACGATTGTGGACGCGTATATTCCGAGTGGTACCACCGGAGATATTCGTCAGGATTTCAAGATGGAGTTTCTGGAGGACTTCCTGGTTTGGGTGAACGAGCTTCGCAAAGAGCGTCCGAATATCGTGATCTGCGGCGATTACAATATCTGCCACAAGCCTATCGATATCAACCACCCGGAACGTCAGATCGGTGTATCGGGATTCCTGCCGGAAGAGCGCGAATGGATGGACCGCTGGGAAGCAAGCGGACTCGTGGATTCGTTCCGCGTGTTCGACCAGAGTGCAGAACGATACAGCTGGTGGAGTTGGCGAGCAGGAGCAAGAGCACGCAACGTAGGCTGGCGTATCGATTATCTGTGGGTAAGCGAGAGCTTGAGAGGACGACTGAAAGACTGTAAAATTTTAAACGAGGCAGTGCACAGCGACCACTGCCCGGTAGCATTATGGATAAGTTAAGAACAGAACATCTGATTAAGAAATACGGCAAGCGAACGGTTGTGAACGATGTGTCCATTGAGTTGGAACAAGGGGAGATCGTGGGTCTGTTAGGTCCGAACGGTGCCGGTAAGACGACAACGTTCTACATGACGACCGGTCTGGTGACGGCGAACAACGGTAAGATCTTTTTGAACGATCAGGACATAACGTCCTACCCTATGTACAAACGGGCAAAGATGGGTATCGGTTACTTACCGCAAGAGGCAAGTGTATTCCGCAAGATGACCGTAGAGGACAATATCCGCTCGGTGTTGGAGTTGACGGATTTCAGCAAGGAGTATCAGGAACAAAAATTAGAGAGCTTGATCAAGGAGTTCAACCTGGCACATGTACGGACGAACCTCGGTGACCGTTTGAGCGGTGGTGAGCGACGTCGTACAGAGATTGCGCGGTGCCTGGCGATAGAGCCTAAGTTCGTTATGCTGGACGAACCTTTTGCAGGTGTCGATCCGATTGCGGTGCAGGAGATTCAGGATGTCGTTTGGCGACTGAAAGACAAGAATATCGGCATTCTGATTACGGACCATAACGTGGACGAGACGCTGATGATCACCGACCGTGCGTACTTGCTTTTTGAGGGTAAGATCCTGTTCCACGGCACACCGGAAGAGTTAGCGGCCAACCCTGTGGTACGGCAAAACTATTTGGGTAGAGATTTTGAGTTAAAACGGAAAACGAGAGTGGATTGATGATGAACAGACTGAAGATTTTTTGGAAACATCCGTGGACGGTAGCAGCGAGTAACATGCTGCTGATCATGGCGATTTATACGTTTATGCGTATTTTCTGCTATTGGATGGACCGTGTTATTTTTCCCAATATCGACACGGCGCATCTGATAGAGATTTTATTAGGCGGTATGCGGTTTGATCTGACAGCGGTGCTGTATCTGAGTTCCGCCTATCTGATTGGAATGATCTTACCCTTACCGACCAGTTGGCGCGAGAACAAGGTATATCAGAAAGTGCTGTTGGGTTTGTATTGGATTCCGAATGCCTTAAGTATCATCGCCAATATGGCAGACAGCGTGTATATCCGTTTTGTGGACCGCCGTACGACCTGTGCGTTCTTTACGGAGGTGTCGAATGACGATAATATGGGAACGGTGATTGCCAACGGTGTGCTGGAATACTGGTACGCGGTGGTGGCATTGATAGCCGTGCTGGCGGTGTTCTTTGTCTGCACCCGACGCACGTATAGTCTGCCGAAGATCCAACCGGCAATTTATTATCCGGTAGAGACAGTGATCATGGTGCTGACTGTTTATTTCAGTGTGATCGGTATCCGTGGTGGTTTTGGTCGGTACACGCGTCCGATCACCTTGAGTAATGCCCTGCAGTACACCAATGCACCGCGTGAATCTGCCTTGGTACTGAACACTCCGTTCTCGCTGATGAAGACGATTGAGAACACCACTTATGTGGAAAAGCATTTTTTTGCAGACGAAGAGTTGGCGCGTCACATGAACCCGATCCATGAAGCAGAGACAGGAGAGGTACGTACGGATAACGTGGTGATTATCATCTGGGAGTCTTGCAGCAAGGAGTACGTCGGGTTCTATAATCACGATATCGAAGGTTATACCGGTTATACGCCGTTCTTGGATAGCCTCTTAACACAATGCGTGACCTTCGATTACTCGTACGCCTCGGGACGCAAGAGTATAGATGCCATGCCCTCCGCGTTATCTTCGATACCGATGTTGATCGAGCCGTACACGGTTAGTCCGTACTCGACGAATGAAGTGTCCTCTATTGCAGAGCGATTGGGCAAAAAGGGTTATACGACTGCTTTCTTCCACGGTGCACCGAATGGCAGTATGGGCTTCCAGGCCTATGCACGGAGTGCAGGATTCGATGCCTATTACGGCATGACAGAGTTCAATAATGACGCGGAGTTCGATGGGACGTGGGCGATTTGGGACGAGCCATTCCTGCAGTATTATGCCAACACGATGAGCACGATGCAAGAGCCGTTTATGACGGCCGTGTTCACCGCTTCGAGTCACCATCCGTTCAAGGTGCCGGCACAGTACAAGGACAGTTTTCCGAAGGGTCCGCTGCCCATTCATGAGCCGCTCGGTTATGCCGATCACGCAATGAGACGTTTCTTTGAGACGGCGAAACAGCAACCCTGGTTTGAGCATACCTTGTTTGTCATCCTGGCAGATCATACCAATGAGTTGATTTTGCCGGAATATACCAACTCGCGTGGGTTGTATGAGATTCCTATTGCTTTCTATCATCCGCAGTTGACACCGGAGAAGCGTGCAGAAGTAATCAGTCAGACGGATATTATGCCGTCCGTACTGGCATGGTTGGGGTACGATGAGCCGTATTTTGCATTTGGAGAGAATATACTGACGGCCAAGAAACAGCACCCCTATGCGGTATGCTATAATGCCCCGGTTTATCAGATCTTGTCGGACAGTCTGTTGGTTCAGTTTGACGGCGAGCATGTGACCGGTGTGTATGATTATCAGGTCGATCGGTACTTACGGGATAATCTGAAGGATACGGTTGATCCTGCACGGATTGCACCGATGACGGACTATCTGAAAGCGCTGATTCAGCAGTATGTGTACCGAATGGTACATAATGAGTTAACGGTGAAGCGTGAAGAGTAAAAAGTTCATAGTAGCCTTGTGGGCGGTGGTGCTGATTAGTTGCAGTCAGCAACCCGAGTTGGACGTCACGCTGCATGAGAGTGCTGTGATGCCGAGTCCGCGTGCCAGTGCGGTCAGTTTTGTGGTGGACGATAAGGCCTATGTGTTTGCCGGTCGGGACAGTAGTGGGATGTATCTGAATGACTTGTGGTGCTACGATCCTGCGACGGACGAATGGACAAAAATCGGTGCGAGTCCTATGCGGGCACGCGTTAATGCAACGGCTTGCGTGAAGGACGACAAGGTGTATATTGGTTTAGGCTTCCAGGGTAAGCACGGCCGGGACACATCCTATCTGCGCGACTGGTGGGAGTATATTCCTGCTACCAATCAATGGACGCAGTTAGCCGACTATCCCAACGAATACACCGATCGTGCGACGTGTTTTGTAGGAGAGAATGAACTGTACGTAGGCTATGGTTTCTGTTGGAACTACCGCAGGGATATGTTCCGTTATGATATAGCGACCAACCGTTGGGACTCGATCGATGTAGGTGTTTCTTTTCAAGGCTACCCCACCCGTTCATTCGGTGGTACCGGTTGTACCTGTCAGAAGCGTCATTTTATGGGTACGGGTTATTACCGGCAGAGCTTAGATTGGTGGGCGGAGTTTGACGGACAACATTGGAGCAAACGGTCAGCCGTTCCGGGTAGAGCCCGTACTTTGGCTGCCTCTACGGCCACAAACAAGTATATCTACGTCACGGCCGGAATCCATTACGGCGGTATCACGACAGACGGTGAAGTATTACGCGATATCCGACGTTACAATCCGGAGGATGACCGTTGGACGTATGTGGCGGTGTTACCGCAGGGCTTGATTAACCATAATTGCTTTGCAATCGGCAAGCGTGTATATGCGGGTTTGGGTGAGAACGAAGACTGGAAAATAAACGATAAGCTTTATTGGTTTGAGGAATAGACTGCTGTTCATAGGATTGTTACTCAGCGCGTGCGTGAGTGCACGGCAATTGAGTTGGAACTGGTGGCCGACCGGGATACAGGACAGTGTGTCTGCGGGTCAGGACACCTTGCAGTGGATAGTCGGTGTAAGAGCTGTTGCCTCGAGCGGTGAGTCTGCTCCGTTCTGGTCACAAAGCAACATGAACGGCGATGTGAGTGCGAGTCCGTATAGCGGTAACTTGACAGCAGGCCTCTACAAGGAAGCCCGACATAATGAACGGTGGTGGGATTACGATTTCGGAGTACAGCTGACCGGACGAGTGGAATATCCGAAGAACGGAACGGGTTATTTTAACCGGTTATATGCTCACGTACGCTTATTCATTTTCGATGTTACGGCCGGTATCAAGCCCATGATCTATGAGACGCAAGATACGGCATTGACTTCCGGTGCGTTGGTTTTCTCCGGGAATAGTCAACCTCTTCCGCATATCACGATAGGTATTGACCGTTACGTACCCTTCCCCGGGTGCTATGGGTATTTTGAGATCAAAGGCGGTATAACCCACGCCTGGATGACGGATAATATATATATCCAGAATTGCCTACTGCATCATAAATTTGTAGCTTTCCGATTCGGTGGTCGCTTGCCGGTCAACATAAGTTATGAGTTTCACCATGCGGCCGAATGGGGCGGCATCAGTCCGGTGTATGGATCGTTAGGAAGCGGATGGCGTGACTTCAAGCATGTGTTCTTAGCCCAAGGCGGAGGAGTTATGCGTAACGATCTCGTCAACGCACAAGGTAACCATGTCGGCAGTCAACAGTTAATGTTAACGGGCAAAGGAAAAGGATGGCAAGTAAATGTGTATTGGCAGAATTTCTTTGAGGATAATTTTGCATTCATCGGTAATGGTCAGAACATTACAGACGGTTTGTGGGGCATCAGTATGAAGCAGACGAGATGGCCGTTTATTGAGGGTGTACTGTATGAGTTCTTGAACACAACGGACCAAAGTGGTCCGTGGCACGATCGAGACGGATTGTGTTATGCCGGTAATGACCAATATTATCAAAATGGGGTCTATCGTAACGGTTGGTTCTATTACGGTCGATCGATGGGTACACCATTTATATCCCCAAATAACAGTCGTGTACGTATCCATCATGTCGGGGTAAGGGGAGATATTTATGGGTTTAAATACCGATTCAAGACTTCGTATGCCCGTAATTATGGCAATGATGTAACGAGCCGAAAAGTGTTAAGCACGAATACGGCAGTGTTGCTTGAAGTAAGTAAAATCGTGCCGCAAGCATGGGGACTGGAGTTTGGTGTGCGATTAGCAGGCGATTTCGGTTCACAACTTGGGAATAATTTTGGTGCACAGATTTCAATTCGTAAACGAGATATACTTTGCAAATGGTAGAACCTCTTATCATAATGCCGGTTAAGGATTCGCTGGACACAGCGGAGCAAGCTATTCGTGCGATTGCAGCAAGCGGTCACACGCTGACCGTGTACGATGATTATTCCACGCAAGAAAACGCCGCACGTCTGGATACGTTGCAGCAGGAGTTGGGCATTCGGGTCGTGCATATCAGCGAACACGTGAATCATCCTTCGCCCAATTATCGTTGGGTGCTGATTCAGGCGCAACGTGAGGCACTGGAGAAAGAACAGGATTTGGTAATCGTGGAGAGCGATGTGATTGTGAGACCGGAAACAATCGATCTTTTGGTTAGCGGTGAGCGGTTAGCGGTTAGCGGACAAGTGGGAATGGTAGCAGCGGTAACGGTAGATGAAGCGGGAAAGATTAATTTTCCGTACGAGTATGCACAGAAACGCCATGAAGACGGACCTTGCTCCAAACGGTTCTCGTTCTGCTGCACGCTATTGACGAAAGCTTTTCTGGGGGCATATGATTTTGAGCAATTAGATCCGGAAAAGAACTGGTACGATGTGCATATCAGTCACATGGCCGTGAAGTTAGGATTTGTAAATGTACTGCAAATAAGCAATCCCGTGTTGCATAAACCCCACTCCAGCCGACCATGGAAGCAACTCAAATATACAAATCCGATCTTGTATTACTGGCGTAAGTTAACCCAACGCCGCGATAAGATATGAAACCGTTGGTATCCGTCATAATGCCCGTGTATAATGCCTCTGCATATGTTGTAGAAGCGTTGGATAGTGTATTGGCTTCTACTTACCGTCCGCTCGAAGTGATTGTGATGAATGACGGAAGTACCGATAACAGTCTGGAGGTGGTGCAAGCGTACGCCAAAGACCATACGGAAGTGAAGGTGCTGACGCAAACCAATGCAGGTGCGAGTGCGGCACGCAACCACGCTATCCGAGAGAGCAAAGGTGAGTATATCCTGCCAGTCGATGCTGATAACCGTATTCATCCGTTGTATATCGAAGAGGCGGAGATGATTTTGGAGTCACGACCGGAAGTGAGAGTAGTGAGTTGTCGTGCGGAGTTCTTTGGAGCAAAGACAGGAGAATGGTATGTACCGGCTTTCAGTCATGAACTGTTGGCCCGCAAGAACATGATCGACACCTGCGCGATGTACAGAAGGGTCGATTGGGACCGGACAAAGGGCTATAACGAACAGTGTGCAGCACGCGAAGATTGGGATATGTGGCTGTCCTTGTTTGAGTTAGGCGGGGAGTTTGTCAAGTTACCGGAGATACGGCTCTATTACCGTGTTCGTGAAGGCTCCAAGCGTATTCAGGATCGGACACAGAAACGACAGGTGGTAGATGAGATGAATCGTCGTCATCCGAAATATATGGAGCGCTATTTGGGTGGTCCGTTGCATTACCACCGGTCTTGGAGTAAGTTCTTGAATCGTTTTTGGTCGGTCAAACAAGTAGGAGAATTTGAGAACTGGCAGGAAGGAGAGGTAATCTTTGAGCGACGCAATACGTTGCGTAAGACCGGAGAGGTCGTAGTAAAACAGTTTGCCGTACCGGGATTCTGGAAAGGTTTATGGTACGGTCTAATCGGTAAGAGTAAAGCCCGACGCAGTTATGAGTATGCGTTGCGAATGGAAGGATTGACACCCAAACCGATTGCGTATCGGGAAGTGCGTGTATTCGGTATACTGCGAGAGAGTTGGTATGCCTGCGAACGATCGAAATGCGAACACACGTTTAATGAACTAATTGGTGCTACGGACTATCCGAAGAGAAAAGAGATCTTGGAGGCGATTGGACGTTTTACGGCTGAACTGCACCAGCGCGGGATTCTGCACCGCGACTATTCGGGTGGAAACATCCTGTTTAACGAAGACGGAAGGATGGTAGAGGTCATTGATTTGAACCGTATCCGCTTCTATAGGAGTTTGAGTCGCGAACAACGATTAAAGAATTTTGAACGGTTGAATATCGACCGCGAGGCTTTGCGTACAATGGTATATGCCTACGCAGAGATGATGCACGAAAACACAAACGACGATGCCGAATATGTTATTTCGCATCGATGGTATAAACATGAAAAACAAGGAATAACAAACCTATGAATCGTTACCAATCCATTGTCGGCCGATTGAATTACTGGCTGTTTCTTGCAGTTGCCATTTTGTTGCCGTACCCGCAGATTTACTTGCGTTACGCAATTGTTATATGGTTTATCACATGGATATTAGAAGGACGATGGCTGCAGATAGAAAATCTCAAATATCAACTTGCCAATTGGAAGTATATTGTCCCCATTTTACTGTTCGCGTTATGGTTCGGTTATAAGTTATTGTCCGGATTGTGGGCATCTAACGCAGATGCTTGGCATGCACAAATTGAGCGTTACTTGAGTTTTGGGCTGATGATTCCTGTTGGTTTATGGGGAGTGAGCAAGCATTATAATTGGAAGCAGGCAGGACGGATTTTTGTAATTAGTTGTATGGTTGCTATCCCGATGTATCTGCTATGGATGACGATCCTGTACAAGAATCCGGAATGGTTAGAGAGTTGGCGGATCAAAGTCGGATATCCGTCTAAGCCTGTCAACGGATGGTGGGAGTTCTTTGAGGAGTATATCTCTCTTTTCAAGCACCGTCTCTATTTCTGCAGTGTAGAGTTGTTTGGCGCTATCGTCGCATGGATGGTGTATCGGAAGAAAATAGGGATGTTGATTCCGGCCTTGATTGTGACGCTTTCGGCTATACCATTGACCTATTCGCGTCAGGGAGTGATTACATGTGCCGCATTGTTGGCGATTGTACTCATTTACTCAATGCCTCACCGTTATCGTTGGCGTTACGGGTTAGGTATATTGTTAGCAGGAATCATGATCGGTGGGGGGATATTGACGTTTCATCCCCGAATGCAGACGTTCAATTACAAAGCGATTACCGAGATTCGAGATGTCAGTTACACCCATGATGTACGATTTAATATATGGGGTGCGGCACTGCAACATCCTAAGGATTATCTGGCGCATGGTTTAGGTGCCGGTCAGAGTTGGCTTTATCTAATAGATCGTTACAACGAGTTAGGGTTAAACTATTATGCCCGCGTGGAGTATAACTGCCACAACCAGTATTTGGAGGAATTGATAGAAGGCGGTATTATAGGCTTGGTTCTCTTTTTGCTGGCATGGTTTTCTATCCCTGTCTGTGCGCGCTCCCACAACCGCGAATTCGCATGGTTGTTCGTCATTCTATTCCTATTCAATATGATGACAGAATGCTTGTTCGGTCGGTTTGACGGGGTCGCGATCTGGGCTGTCGGATTAATTTTTATCCTTCTCCAGTCCTACCCGCATCGTAAAGAGCAGACCCCGCGGAATACATAAACTCATCGTCGTGCGTTCCGGCAGAACGTCATATTGGTCAAAGGTATATTCCGTGAGGGCTGTACCGAAATCGTAGATGTTGTAGCAGAGCACTTCGAGGGACATCGGTATGTCGTTTACCCACCAGCGACCGGTTGCTCGCAGTTCGAAATTAAAGAACGCATCCTTACGTTTACCAAAGGCCTTATTGGCTAAGTTGATTCCTCTCGCGTCATAGGGAAGGATGGTCATGGAGCCATCTGCGTTGGTACGCGTAGTATAATTGGTAAAAGGCTGTCCGTCTTTGAACTTTCCGTTAAACCCGATCGAGAAATACTTGCAGGCATTATAGGTAACCTGGATTCGCGCTATATACGCACGGTCCTGATTTAGGCGTCCGTTTGCCTGGTAGGGTCTGTCACTATATTTTTGTGTAATAAAAGTAACCGCGTCAGCCGTTGATTCGGATAAGACACCTAAATTATTACTCAGCGGACCGTTTCCTAATGCACTAAAGCCGGACATGAGGTAACTCTGCCAGCTGAGTTGCACGAACCATTTACGTCCGTTATACGTATAGCGTACGAGGTTGGAGGCATAGTACGGTGTACGGCAACCGAAACGATCGGACAGCAAGTCCGGCGGTTGGATGCCGATGGTATAGTCAGGCCCTTCGATTCCGTCGGTATAGGTAGTGAACCACTGGTTGTAGTACTTACGCAAGGAGCTGAGTACCGCTATCTCGTGGCGGCGTGATTTGCCGAAGGTAAAATAAACCGGCAGATCGAGTAGGGCATAGGAAGGCTGATGTGCCCATAGCTGTTTGTCGGGCGTATGAGTGACTCCTCGATTCATATAATCCGGACTCAGGAAACATAGTTCATCCCAAGTATAGGACATTCGATGATGACTGACGGACAAACCGAAACGGAACCACCATACAGGCTGATAGTCCAATGCGAACTTAGCCAGCCAGTTCGGGCTAATCACCGATTGACCGTGCCCTAATGCCATTCCGTCCAAAGAAACACCCAAATGACCGTACAGTTTGAGTCCTTTGACCGGTTGATGTTCCGCGATGACGAGTGCCTCGTTCTCCAAGATACCGGAAGTGAACGGTTGAGACTCCCAAGTAAGCGCGTAAAGAGGTGTAGGTGTCTTATCCACGATGGACTGCGCATAAAAGGCATTGGTCCATTTGTTCGTGGTAGGATGGAAAATCATCAAGGAATTATATCCCTCCGCATGGACGCGAAGCCAAGCCAAAAGCGGTTGGTCGTAACGTACCGAGAGGTTGATACTATGGGTCCGGCCGTCCGCGTACCAAGGTTCAAAACCTTCCCCGTCCTGGTCCATAATATTGCGGGAGAAAGAGAGCGAGTCGTGCTTGAGTTGGTTCGCCTCATAACTGAGTCCGGCTACGAGTGTACCGTTATTGAGGAAACGGTGGGTACTGTAGGCGCCCACCTGAAACGCACGGAGTTGTGCCTGCTCGTTGGCATTGTAATAAAACTCCGAACCATAATCAGAGCGACCATGTGCAACGAGGAAGTAGTTGAGCGTTGAGCGGTTAAGGTTGAGCGGTATCTCACCGTCCACCTGTGCCGTATAATGGTCTGCATCGTACATACCGGATATGCCGGTATGGTCAAAATGCGTCAACTGTCTGCGACCGTAATGGGCGTAGATATGTTGGTAATAAGGGCGACCGTCTTTCTTGATAGCGAAAGTGGCATCTACTGTACCGGCACCCACCGTGTGATTGCGATACAGCACGGGTCGGTCATCTATCGTTCGTTCCGTAGCCGAGGTATGGAAGAGGTTGATCAGTTGTTTGGTACCGGGAGAAATACCGCCTAAATTACCCACATTGCCTGTCAGACGAATCGATTGTCGTTGGATGCTGTCATCGGTAAAGAAAAGTTCACCGTCATGGTAATCGAGGGCCAAGGAAGTGCGGTCCATCTGCGTATGGAGCAAGGTATGACCGGTCATGGTACGGGAGTCAATACGAAAACCGTTGAGGTGGTATTTGGTCTGCCGAAACGAGTTGCCGGCTATGGAGAACACCTTTCTGTCCCCTAAGTTCCACTCACCTGTTGTCTCGGTTTCATAGACCGTGTAGGGATTGCAGTTATCCAGGTAATGACTCAGATCGGTCGTTTGGTACCAATCGCGGAAGAAGGCGCTGGAGACTGTATCCATACCCACCTCTGCGTAGGTAGGAAGACAGAGTACAGAATACAGAATACAGATTAGTATGAATAGGCGCGATTTCACGACTTGAGGATGTTGATGTGATAAATGAGTCCTACGCGTACATGGTGGAAGGGGTAATCCTTGATTCCGTATTGGTATTGAACGAAAGGTTCAAATCCTTTCACATGCCCGGCCGCACGCACTTTGATACTCATCGGTGCGTCACCGTGTTTTTCCCATCCTACGTATCCGCCCCAGGTGGCATGCATAGAGAAATATTCATGTTGCAAGGCCGCCTGCAGCCCGTACATCACGGCATCGTTCTGACGCGCGTTATCGGTCTGCCAGCAGAGGAAGCCGGCCGTACCGGCAAAACGCAGGCTGACAGGACCGACAGGAATGGATTGTCCGATGGCGAGGTCAAAGAAGTAACCCGGGTTGTCAAAGTGACGACGCCGTTCAAACTGTTCTCCACTGGCGGTCTTGACTCCGACACGTACGGTCATCTGGGGAATGTACTTGGCTTTCTCGGTTTTGAACCACTCGTTATGGAGCACCTGTATGTCGGTCGAGATATAGACATCTCCTGCTCCACTCCCTTTTCCGTCGTACTGGTCATACCAACCGAAGACCGGCATCCAGATGCTGAGGTTCGCCCAACGCGTAAACAAAGGAACACGTACGCGCGCGAAGATATCGGCGGTATTGTTGTGCTGCTGATAACCGAAATAACCTTCTCCTGCCAATTCTACACTCAGATCGCGTTGCGTCAAACCGTCCGACATATCGATGACAGGCAAGGCGTTAGGACCAAAGTAAGCCGGCGCGATTCCGGTCGGCTTACTGAGATCTGGTTTCACAATAGGGACCTCTGCCCGAAGAGGCGAGAGCAATCCGATTATTCCGAATAATCCGATTAGTACGATTATTCTGAAATCCCTTTTCATATTCCAAAGAGGTTACGGAAGAAATTTTTCTTATCTGCGGAGCCCGGTACGATGTTCGGACTGTCTTGCAGTTTCTCGATCAGCTTACGTTCTTCCTTATCCAAGTGTTCGGGGATATAGACTCCGACATTGATCAGCAGGTCTCCTTCGCCGTACCGGCGACCATATTGGTCGATACGCGGCAGACCTTTGCCTCTCATGCGGAGCACCTTACCGGGTTGCGTACCCGGTGTGATGGTGATCTTGACATCTCCGGTGAGGGTCGGAATCTGCACTTGTCCACCCAAGATAGCTGTAGGCATATCAAGGAGGAGGTTGTAGATCAGATCACTCTCCTGGCGCACGAAATCCTTGTGTTCTTGCTCTTCGATCATCACGAGCAGATCACCCGGAACACCTCCGTACGGAGCGGCGTTACCTTTACCGGGTACGGTGAGCTGCATACCTCCCATAACACCTGCCGGGATGGTGACTGTGATCACGTCCTCGGAACGAACGACTCCTTGACCGCCGCATTTAGGGCATTTGTTTTTGATGATTCGTCCTTCTCCGCCACACGTTTCGCATTCGGTCTGCATCTGCATCATACCGAAGATACCACGTTGTGCACGCGTCACGCGTCCTGAACCTTTACAGGTCGGACAGGTCTCTGTTTGCCCGTCGGCACTACCGGTGCCATGACAATCTTTGCACTCGACCAATCGACGCACTTTGATCTTCTTCTCACAGCCTGTTGCTATCTCCTCAAGGGTGAGGGTGACACGACCACGGAGATCGGAACCCCGACGTTGACGCGGCCCGCGACTGCGACCACCGCCCATGAACATCTCTCCAATGTCACCGAGATCAAAACCGGCACCTTGGAAGATGTCACCGAAATGGGTGAAGATATCTTCCATGGACATACCACCTCCGGAGAATCCACCCATACCTTGCATACCGGCCATACCGAATTGGTCGTAACGTTGCCGTTTCTGCGGATCGGACAGAACCTCATAGGCCTCAGCGGCCTCTTTGAACTTCTCCTCGGCTTCCTTATCCCCCGGGTTCTTATCCGGGTGATATTGGATGGCTTTCTTGCGGTAAGCCTTTTTTATCTCCTCTGCGCTCGCGGTCTTGGGGACCTCAAGCACTTCATAATAATCTCGTTTCTCTGCCATAGTTTTCAGCTTTCAGTTTTCAGTTTTCAGCATTCAGATTATTCTCCGACGACGACTTTGGCAAAGCGAATCACTTTGTCGCCCAGTTTGTAACCTTTCTGGGTACAGTCGATGACTTTACCTTTTTGGTCTTCTCCTGCAGCAAAAGTCGTTACAGCTTCGTGCTCGTCGGTATTGAAGTCCACGCCTTCGGTCGGAATGGGGTGAACATCGTTTTTATCGAGGAAAGCAAGGAACTTATTGTAGATCAGGCGTACGCCTTCGTCGTCGATAACTGCTAATGCGCGCTCAAAATCGTCCACCAACGGCAACATCTCCGTAAAAATACGTTCGCCGGCAGTAGCCATGAGTTCGAGTTTCTCTTTGTTGGTACGACGACGGTAGTTATCAAACTCCGCCATCATACGCAAGTTCTTATCCTCCAACTCTGCGATACGCGCTTCCAGTTCTTCCACACTCGGAGCTGATTCTTCTTGAACTTCCGGAGTTTCATCATTAGGAACCGTCGGTTCATCATTGAGCACCTCCGGTGCGCTCATTTCTTCCGATCCGCTAAGCGGTGCTTCATTAATCTCTATCTTTTTCTTACTCATAATGCTTATACATAATTATCCACCTTGAGGATGTCAATTTCTATGCCAGAGGCATACCGTCTGCCATTTTGGCAGATAATAACGCAAAGGTACTGCTTTTTTTAGATATATGCAAGAAAAATCGCAATTTATTGTTCAAAGGGATGCGATTGTTTGTACTCATGAATGAGGGAATTGTACTTCCATGCACGCACAGTGGTGTAGGTTTTGCCGTTAGAGGCAATGTGTTTTGCGGCCTCGAAGTCAGCTGCCAATTGAGCTTTGGCTTCGGGAGAGGTCAGGAGTTTGAGTTGGGAGTTCGCGTACTTGAAGGCGGCAGAGTTCCATTTCTGGCGAGGAGACTGATTTTTTTGATAGTCTTCATCGCGTTCACGATAAAATTGTCTGCCATTTCGCATGTAAAAATAACCTCTGTCACGGTTATACGTCTTACCGTGGATTTCTTCGATACCTGAAGATGCTATTATTCTTGACATAAAAAAGAGGGTTTTAAAAAGTATATTATATATAAATATATAATATAGTATTGTACATAAATTTGGGCTTTTTTCGGCTCAATACAGGCTACACGTAGGCTTTGACTGTCGCTTCACCGTCGCTTCACCGTCGTTCGACCGTCGTTCAAAGTACCTTAAGCGGGTGCAAAAGTACAAAAAAAATCCCACATATGCAAATTTATGCGGGATTTTTTGATATTTTATCAGAAGATCGATTGTTGGCCGTCGGGGGAGAGAGGGGTTTTGCCGAGGTGCCGGTAGGCAAGCGGGGTTGCTTCACGACCACGGGGGGTGCGTTTGATGAAACCTTCTTTGATGAGGAAGGGTTCATAGACATCCTCGATCGTTCCGGCATCTTCTCCCATCGCCGTAGCGATGGTATTGAGGCCGACCGGTCCGCCGCGGAACTTATCGATGATGGTGAGCAGCAGTTTGTTGTCTATCTGATCGAGACCGAAGGTATCGATATTGAGTGCTTCGAGGGCATATTGGGCAATCTCCAGATCGATTTTTCCGTCCCCTTTGACTTGTGCGAAGTCCCGTACACGGCGCAAGAGGGCATTCGCAATACGGGGCGTACCACGCGAACGACGGGCTATCTCACCCGCGGCTTTCTCGTTGATCTCGACGTTCAGGAGTCGTGCCGAACGCTTGACGATACCTGCAAGGATGTCGGCATCGTAGTACTCAAGATGGCAGTTGATACCAAAACGTGCCCGGAGCGGTGAAGTCAACAAACCGCTACGCGTTGTGGCGCCGATGAGTGTGAAATGGTTGAGATCGATCTGGATCGTACGTGCCGAAGGACCTTTGTCGATCATGATATCGATTCGGTAATCCTCCATCGCCGAATAGAGGTACTCCTCGACGATGGGAGAGAGACGATGAATCTCATCGATGAAAAGCACATCGTTGGGTTCGAGCGAAGTGAGGAGTCCTGCCAGGTCACCGGGTTTGTCCAGTACCGGACCGGAGGTTACCTTGAAACCTACGCCCAACTCATTGGCGATGATGTTACTGAGGGTCGTTTTACCGAGCCCCGGAGGGCCGAAAAGCAACACATGGTCGAGGCTCTCGCCCCGCAGTTTTGCTGCCTCCACAAAGATCTTGAGGTTAGAGGTTACCTTACTCTGCCCCGCGAAGTCCGCAAAGCACAAAGGGCGTAGGGCATTGTCCTGCTCCTTCTCGCTCATCTGTTGTCGAATATCAAATTCCATATTAGTCGAAAGTCAAAAGTCAAAAGTCGAAAGCTATTTAGTTTTCTCGTGGAACAAAGCTTCCAGGTCGGGGATTTGGTCTATCATCTCGTCGGCTTTTATTTCTCCGTGGTCGAGTATCACGACGCGGTCGCACATCTCCCGTACCTCTTGCATGATATGCGTGGAGAGGATGACTGTTCGCTCTTTGCCGAGTTCACGAATGAGACTACGTATCTCGACGAGTTGGTTTGGGTCCAGACCGGTGGTAGGTTCATCGAGGATGAGCAACTGCGGGTCGCCCAACAAGGCTTGTGCAAGTCCGACACGCTGCCGATAGCCTTTGCTCAGTTCACGAATATGTTTGTGGTACTCAGGGGTCAAGCCGACCTTTTCGATGAGCATCGAGACTTCGAGATCTCGAGATGTCGAGATACCGGTCATCTGCGCCATGAACTGCAGGTATTCGGTGACGTACATCTCCTCGTAGAGCGGGTTGTTCTCCGGCAGATAGCCAATTCGTTCCGGCACCTGTACCGTACCGCTGTCCGCTTTCCAGAGACCGATAAGGATCTTCATGAGTGTCGATTTGCCGGCACCGTTAGGACCGAGCAGACCCAAGACCTGCCCTTCCGGGATAGAGAGTGTGACGTCTTTGAGAACCTGTTGCGACCCGAAAGACTTGTTGATATGTGCGATCTGTACCATTATTGTACGGCGCCGCCGAGGGCAATATACAAACCGATCAGCGCGGTTGCTCCGTTATACATATTCTCTGCCTCATTCAGTTGGGCAGACAGCAGCGACTCTTGTGCGGTGAGGACCTCCAGATAACTTGCCTTACCGTTGTTCATCAACTCGTGCGTACCTTCATACGCTTCGTGGAGCACTTTCACCTGACGTTGGTAGAGTTCATTCTTCTCCATCGCTACCTGACAATCCGCGAGTGCCTCGTTGACCTGATTGCCGGCATTGATGACAGTCTGCACGTAGGAATTCAGTTTGTCCTCCTGATTCAGTTTGGCGATCTTGAGTTGGGCAATCAGCTTGCCTTGCGAGAAGATCGGTTGGAGTAACGAAGCCGCAGCTTGCATCAACAACGCACCCGGATCTACGATTGCTCCGCCGTTATTGGTCCAGCCTAACAGACCGGTCAGCGACAGCGAAGGGAAGAACTGCGCACGAGCCGCAGCGGTGTTATAGAACGCTTCCGCCAGTTGTTGGTCCGCCAAACGGATATCCGGTCGGTTCTGCAACAAGGTCGCAGGTACACCCGTACCAAAACGCTCCGGCAGTTCGTAAGCCCCCCACTCTGCCCGCTCAATAGCACGAGGCGTGATACGGAGCAACTTACAGATCTCGTTCTCCGAAGAACGGATACTGCGTTGGATATCCAGGATCTGCGTCTTGACACTGAGGTTCGAACTCTCCATCTGATTCACAGCCGTCGAATACGCTTGTCCGTTCTCCCACAAGGCTTTCTCGGTCTCCAGCGAGATGTCCCAAAGACTGTCGGTCTCGATGAGGATCTTCAGTTCTTTATCCAGCAGTAACAACTGGAAATACTCCTGTGCCACGGTGGAGATCAAGTTCGCCTGCGTGGCGTCGCGGGACGCTTTGGCTTGCTCCAAAAGAGCTTTCGTCTTGCGTTTGTTCACCGTTACAGAACCCGATATACCGATGTTCCAATCCAGTTGAAGGGGGATGTTATAACTGTACGACGCACCGCTGAGTGCCCCGTTCGTGCCCATCGTGCTGGAGATACCGGCTTGCGGATTCAGACTCAGCGAAGGCAGATAGGCTAACTTCGCTGCTTTCAGAGAGGCCTGCGCTTGTTCGACAGCGATACGTGCGGACTGCATGTCCGTGTTGCGAACCAAAGCGCTGTCGATCAGACGCTGCAGATACGGATCGGTAAAGAACTCACGCCACGATATACAAGCGATGCTTGTATGATCGCCTTCGGCTGTAAGACCGGTTTCACCTGTAAGATCGCCTTCGGCTGTAAGATTTTGACCGAACAGGTTGTCAGGGACGTCCGTCTGCGATTGGTATTTCTTATATACGCCGCAAGAACACATCATCGCGCAAAGCGCTATATAGATATACTTTTTCATTTCTCTTCCTCCTTTCCTTTTTCCACCGGACTGCCGCTGATTTTCTCTTCGAGGGTCTGGAAGACGATGAAGAAGGCCGGAACGACGAACACCAGCGCCAGCGTACCGATACTCATACCGCCTACCACACCGAGCGCCAACGCGCGGTTACCGTTAGCTCCGGCACCACCGGCGATCACCAGCGGAATCATACCGACAATCATCGTGATAACCGTCATCAAGATCGGACGCAGACGTTCATTACATGCCTCGAGGGCTGCATCCACAATGGACAGACCCTGCTTGCGGCGTTCGCTTGCAAACTCGGTAATCAGAATCGCCGTCTTCGCCAACAAACCGATCAACATAATCACACCGGTCTGCAAATAGATATTGTTCTCCATACCCGGCAGACCCATTTTGTTTCCAATCCACGAGAAGAGGAACGAACCCATCAGACCGAAGGGCACGCTCAGCAAGACTGCGAACGGCGTGAGCCAAGAGTTATAGAGCGAGCCCAAAATGAGGTAAATCAGGATGATACAGATCAGGTAAATCAGCACCGTGGTGTTGCTCTTCGAGCTCTCCTCCACCTCGCGCGACATCGAGCCGTACTCGTACGCGCAGTAGTTAGGCATCGTCTCTTTGAAGACCTCGGCGATCGCCTCATGCGCCTCCGCCTCCGAGTAACCGTTACCCGGCGTTACGGAACAGGAGATCGATTGGTAGAGGTTGAAGTGGTTGTGCGACGAGGAACCGACGATCTCCTCCAGTTGTACAAACTGCGAGAGCGGCGCCATCTTTCCCTCGCTCACCTTAATATACATATTGTTCAGCGACGAAGGATCCAAACGATACTCGGGCGCTGCACCTAACAATATATTATAGACCTTACTGAACTGGTTGAAGTTACCCACATACGAACCTCCGCAGTACGCACCTAAAGTGTTCAATACGGCTTTAGCGGTTGTACCGGCGCGCTCGCACTGGATCGGATCGACATGCACTTTGTATTTGGGGAAACGTTCCGAATAGGTGGACATCGCGCTCTCGACCTCCGGACGCTCTTGCAACTTCGCCAGGAACGCATTCGTCTTCTCGCCGAAATCACTCATATCACCGTCGCTCTTATCCTGTACTTGTAAGTCGATACTGTTCGACGTACCGTATCCCGGGATCTGCGGCATCTGGAAGGGCAACACCTGTGCGTTCTTGATACTCTGGCAATCCAGATAGAACTTATAGATCACGAGGTCGATATAGTGCTTGAAGCCCGGACGGTCGTCCCAGTTTTTGAGACGAATAATCAGCGTCGCGTAACTCGATCCGGCAGACGAGATCAAACCGTATCCGCTACATAGACCGTAACTCTCCAACTCCGGAATGGCCTTTACTTTTTCCTCCACCTGCTTCATGATCTCCGTGTTCTCATGGAGGGTCGCTCCTTCCGGCATACGCACCTCGCACATGATCACACCCTGGTCCTCTTGCGGTACCAATCCCGAAGGCATAATCTTCATGAACAGCACAAACAGTACGGCTGCCAGACCCAACAACGCAAACGACAACCACGGACGCTGGAGGTATTTCTTTACCGCGCCTTGGTATTTACCGAGGATGGCATTGTAACTGGCCTCGTATGCGATCTTCGTATAATAATCGATACCTTTCCGTTGTTTTGATCCCGGCTCGTTGGGGCGCATTAAGATAGCGCAGAGAGCCGGACAGAGTACCAACGCACAAACGCAGGACAGTCCTACGGAGCCTGCAATCGTGATACCGAACTGGGTAAAGAACGTACCGCTCGTTCCGCTCATGAAGGTCACCGGAATGAACACTGCCATGAAGACGAGCGTACAGGAGATAACCGCTACCGACACTTCACTCATCGCCTCACGGGTTGCCTGGATAGCTTGCGCTTTCGGGTCACCTTTCATCTTACCGGTCTCCAACTTCGCCATGACCGCTTCGACGACCACAATCGCGTCATCGACCACCGTACCGATTGCGAGCACTAACGCGAAGAGCGTCAATATATTCAGCGAAAAACCGGCCATGCGTACGATCACGAACGTACCGAGCAGGGACACGATAATCGAGATAGACGGAATGAGCGTGGCTTTCCAGTTCTGCAGGAAGAAATATACGACCAGGATCACAAGCAGAATCGCGATCACCAGCGTCTCGACCACATTATGGATGGCAGCAAAAAGGAAGTCATTACTGGTCTCCAGCGTCACAAATTCCAGACCTGCCGGCAGGGTCGGTTTGAGTTGCTCGTACAACTCATCGATCTGCTGATTCACCAGTGTTGCATTCGCGCCCGGCGATTGGTTCACCAGGTAGAACACACCCGGCATGCCGTCGATATTGGAAGTCATCGTGTAACTCTTGGCACCGATCTCCACGGTCGCTACATCTTTCAGATACAGCACGTTTCCGCCTTCGCCCGTACGGAGTACAATATTCTCAAATTCCTCGATGGATTTGAGCGTACCTTTGTACTCCATCGGATACTGATAGGCATTCTCGGATTGCTGACCCAGCGTACCTACCGGCGATACGAAACTCTGCGCCTGAATTGCAGCGGATATATCGTTCGGTTCCAAACCGTACTGCGCCATATGATCGGGTTTCATCCATACGCGCAGCGCGTATGTGTTACCTAAGTTACTTACGTTACCCACACCCGTGATACGGAGCAAACGCGGTTTGACGTTGATGTCGATATAGTTGGAGATAAAATCCGCGTCGTACTTACCGTCAGTCGATTTGAGACCCGCGATCTGCAGGATACTGTTCTGCCGTTTAGTGACGGTGATACCCGTCTGCAGCACATCGCTCGGCAGCAAGGCCTCTGCTTGCGATACACGGTTCTGGACGTTCACCGTCGCCATGTCGGCATCGGCGCCTTGCTTGAAATACACCATGATCGTCACGTCACCCGTCGAGGAAGCCGTAGCAGTCATGTAGGTCATATCCTGTACACCGTTGATCTGCTCCTCCAACGGTTGGATCACGGATTTCATACAGGTGTTCGCGTCCGCTCCGGAATAGGAAGTCGTCACCTCTACAGTCGGCGGCGCGATATTCGGATACTGCTCCACCGGAAGGCTGTTGAGACAGATAAATCCGACCAGCATAATGACAATCGCTATCGAAATTGCCATTACTTTTTTGTCTATGAAGATATTCCCTTTCATACCTTAAAACAGTACTCTTTGTCCTTCCACCAGATTGTTTGCTCCTTCGGTCACGATGACATCTCCCGGTTCAAGACCTTTCATCACAACGATGTTGCGGTCCGAGCCGATACCTACGGTTTCCACTATCGCACTGTAGACACAGCTGTCTGCGCCGACCTTGTACGCCAGGGACTTGTTCTGCAAGCGGACAATCGCATTCTGTGGAACGACGATCACATCTTGCACATCAAAGGGGATAACAACCGTACCTTGAATGCCCGAGTACAACACTCCGTTCGGATTGGGGAATGTCGCCTTGCAGGTCAATGTACCCGTCGTACGGTCGACCGTACCGGTGATACTCGTGATACGGCCTTTCAGCGGATACTCTGCGCCGTTCTTAAGGAGAAAAGTCACGTCCGGAAGATCCGCTAACATCGTCTCATTATTTTTGACTTCCTCATGGGCACGCTCTTCGAGTACGGATTCGCTGACCGAGAACTCGGCGTACATCTTCGCGTTACCGCTCACCATCGTCAGATAGGTTCCGGCATCTACCTGGTCTCCGGCAAAGACAGGAATCGAACCAATCACACCCGCTACCGGAGAGGTGATCGTACAATAACTAAGGTTGACGCGTGCACGATTAGCGGTAGCCTGGTATTGCGCTACCGATGCCTGCGCCTGTTTGTAACTGTTCTCCGAGCTCTCTAAGATATACCGGCTCACGATAGCTTTCTCAAAAAGGTTCTTGTTCGATTCATACTCCAGTTTGGCGGTACTCTCCGAGGCCTTGGCGGCTAACAGATTTGCTTCCGCCGACTCCAGTTCCAACTCCGCGTTACGACTGTCGATACGGAAGAGCACGTCGCCTTTCTTGACTTGCTGACCTTCCGTGATACATACCTCCATCAACTGTCCGCTCACTTGCGGTTTGATCGTCACATCGGACGTACCTTTGAGCGTCGCGCTGTACTTCAACGGTATCGTAACGTCGCTCTTACTGATCGTTAACGTTTGATACGAAGTCTGGACCGTTTTCGGAATGTCCGTTCCACAAGCAGCCAATCCCATAACGACTGCCAAAAGATAGAGATGTTTGCTTTTCATATAGCTAAAAAAAATTTTGCGTGCAAAATTAAAAAAAAAAAATGACATACACAAGAAGGAGCAAAAAAAAATCGCCCCGAAGAGCGATTTTCTTTTTATGATACCGGCGAAGTCAGACGGTTGCTTCAATGTTCTTAGCCCAGAGGGCACGATTATTAAACCGTTGCTTCAATATTCCAGACGAAGGCACGAACGCCTACTTCTTCGTTACGGAGATCGAGTTTTTTGACGGACTCAAGGAGCGGCGCCACCTGCTCCTCTTCGACTACAGCGATGACACAAGAGTTCATCTCGGGCCAGGCGTGCGTACCGCGGCGGGGTTCGCCGCCGTTGGTACCACGACCTTGCACTTGCTCGAAGAACGTAAAGCCTTTGATACCCAGTACATCCAACATATATTCGACACGGCCGGTATTGGCTTGATTGAATACGATCATAACAGATTTCTTAGCCCCTTGGGCACGATTAACTTCGTTTTTCATTTCTCTTCTCCTTTCTTTACTTTGAGGTCCATGAAGATGAATTTCTTGCGGAGGGCTTCCTGTTTGTCGCGATCTCCGTGGCGTGACACAACACCGTAGAGCACAGGCACTACGTAGAGCGTCAGGAAGGTGGAGACAGTCAGACCACCGATCACAACGATACCCAGCGGCTGCCACATCTCGGCACCTTCACCGGAAGAAACCGCCATAGGAATCATACCGAGGATAGTCGTGAACGCCGTCATGAGGACAGGACGGATACGGCTGCGTCCGGACATCTGGATAGCCTCGTTCAGTTCGTGACCACGCTCGCGCATAAGGTTGATATAGTCCACGAGCACGATACCGTTTTTCACCACAATACCCACCAGCAACACCAGACCCAGCGCACCGATCATATCAAGGCTTCGGCCCGTGAGCCAAAGGGCGATGATGACGCCCGAAAGGGCAAACGGAATAGTGAACATGATGATTCCCGGCATTCGGAGGCTCTCAAACTGCGACGCCATAACGATATAAACCAGCAGCACGATCAGCGCCATCAGCAGACCCATGTCGCGGAACGTATCCTGCTGCGTCTCGTAGTCACCGCCAATATGGGTAGAGTAGCCGACAGGGATGTCAAGTTGCGGCACTACCTCTGTCTCAATCGCTTTCGCCAACGCTCGATCGTCGGCGGAGCCCAATACTCGCCCACAGAAGCCACTTCGGACAACTTAACGGTCTTACCCATTGCGGTCGGAATAGAGAGATCCAGAATATCCGAGATCGAGTTACGGTCATCTTCCTCCAGACGAACGACGATATCGTACTCCGAGCCATCATCCTTGAGGTAACCGCACGACATTCCCGCTACGCGGTTGCGCAGATAAGTAGAGATCGTTGCCGAACTCAGACCCAGACGCGAAGCTTTCTCTTTGTCCACCGTAACCTTGATATCCGGACGGTCGTCCTCACGGCTGATATTCACGTCGCGCGCGCCCGGCAGTTGCGAAATCAACTGACGGCATTGCTCTGCCATCTGCGAAGTCTTATCGAAATCGTAACCGTAGATCTCCAAGTCCACCGTGATATCGCCGCCTGGACCGCCAGATGAAACAGCACACTGGTATTCGTTGATCTCCGGATATTTTGCCATTTCCTGACGCAGGATTTCGGCAATGGTCCAGATGTCGCGGTCACGCTCCCATTTCTTAGGCAGACGGACAGTCATCTGAATCTTGTTGTTCATCGTAGAGGAGAACATAGCCGCGATCGTAGCATCGTCGTTGGAACCGGCAGAGGTGTTGATCAGCTCAATCTCCGGCACGAGCGCCACGAAACGCGCCTCCAGCGCACGGGCGGTCTTCAGCGTCTCCTCGATTCGCGTACCGCGCTGCAACTTGATCGTCACAGAGAGACGTCCATTATCCTGCTCCTGCATAAAGTCCGTTCCGATCTTACCCATGAAGACAGGCGTGAGCGAAGCGACGAAGAATGCAAACAGGATCAGCAGCGTGAGCGCCTTATGATTCAGACACCAACCCAGCGACTTGGCGTAATACTCGTCAATAACATCGAGCATGTGTACCACCGTGCGCTCGTACCATCCTTTCTTGCCAGCCTCGTCGTCCACCAGATTGCCGTTCTCATCAACATGCACTTTCTTGGCTTTCAGCAGTTTAGAGCAGAGCATAGGTGTCAGCGAGATAGCCACGAGGGTGGAGGTACAGCAGACTACCGTCACGATCCATCCCAACTCGTGGAACATAATTCCCGCCATACCGGAGAGCATGGTCAGCGGCACGAACACCACTACGAGCACCAGGGTCGTCGCAATAACGGATACCCATACCTCGTTGGTGGCGTAGATAGACGCCTCATGCGGATCCTCGCCACGCTCCACGTGACGGGTGATGTTCTCCAATACTACAATCGCATCATCCACCACCATACCGATGGCGATGGTCAACGAACAAAGCGAGATGATATTCAGACTCGAATCCGCCATTCCGAGGTAGATAAATGCCACAATCAGGGCAATAGGAATGGTGATTCCGATGATGATCGTTGCGCGCCATTTGCCAAGGAAGAACAATACCACGAGCACCACGAATAACAGCGCGTAAAGCACCGATTCCTCCAGCGAATTGATGGAGTTTTGGATGTTCTCCGACGAGTCGTAGATCTTCTCGATCTTCACGTCCGAAGGCAGCTGTTTCTGGATCTGCGCCAACTCTTTGCGCACGTCTTTACAAACCTGCACGGTGTTCGCTCCTGTCTGCTTGGCGATGATCAGACGCACCGCCTCACGACCGTTCGTCTTCTCGTCCAGCGAGAGGTCCTTGATCGTATCTTTGACGGTCGCGATGTCGCGAATGAAGACCTGCTGACCTTGCGGCGTCATAGCTACCATCAGATTCTCGATCTCAGAGGACTCGATATACTCGGACCGAACCTGCATCTGGTATTGCTCCTGCGGCATCTTGATCGTACCCGAAGAGAGGTTCAGGTTATTCGCCGAAACGACCTGACCCACCTGCTCCAGCGTGATGCCGTACGCATCCAGTTTCTGCTGGTCGATATTGACATACACATAGCGGTCAGGCGCACCAGAAAGGGAGATATTTCCGATTCCGTCGATATGGTTCAACTGCGGCACTACCTCGTCGTTCAGGATCTTGTCCAGACCCGCATAGGTCTCATCCGCCGTGATGGAGTACTGACAGATAGGCATGGAGGAGGTGGATAGTTTGAAGATAACCGGCTTGGCGCAGTTGTCCGGCAGGTTGTTCGCCGCCATATCGACGAACGAACGCACATCATTCACCGCCTCGTCCATGTTGCTACCCCACTCCAGCTCCAGCTCGACCATCGAGATATTATCCTTACTCTGCGAAGTGATGTGTTTGAGGTGATCGACGGAGGTCAGGGCGTTCTCCATGATCTTCGTCACGTTGGTCTCCACCGCCACAAAGATGAGGGCGGTGGTCACCGGTTTTTCGATTGCTGATTTATAAATGCTCATAGGATTTCCTAGTTGTCTAGTCGACTAGTTTTCTAGCAGACTAGTAAATTATTCCACTACATTCACTTTGACGCCGTCCACGAGTTTGTGCTGGCCCGTGGTGACGAATTCGACACCCTCTTTGATCTCCGGAGCGATGATCTCAATATCCTGGTCGAAACGCTGTCCGAGAGTAACGGCAACACGTTTGGCACGGCCGTCCTCCACGATGAAGACATAGCGGTCGTTGGCGCCGACGAGTTTCTCCACGCTCTGGTAAGGCACTACGATGGCATTCGCTTTGCCCAGACCGATGGTTGTCGTCACATACATACCCGGACGAAGCAGGTTGCTGCCATTCGGGATAACGATCTTGCATTGGAAAGTGTGGCTGGAGGGGTCAATGGTCGGATAAACAATCTCCACCGTAGCAGGGAAAGTCTTGCCCGGATAGATCTCCGACGTCAGCGTCAGCTTCATACCTCTCTTGAGGAGCGGGAAATAGGTCTCAGGAACAGCCACCAGCGCTTTCAGTTTGTCTATCTGAGTCAGCACCAGAATAGGCTGACCGCCGTAGAGCTCGCCGTCCTCGTAGTTCTTCGCCGAGATTACGCCGCTGAACGGAGCTTTCACATACGTGTTGGTCTCCAGAAACTCCAACTGCTCTTTGGTCGAGTTGTACTGCGTCGTGATCGGGTCGTACTGCTGCTGCGTAGCCGAACCGGAACGGAGGAGCTGGGTAATACGGTTCTTCTCCACCTCGAGGTTCGCCATCGAGATCTTGGTGGTCTTGTACTGGGTCTGATCCATGCGAACAAGGTCGGTACCTTTGCTCACTTTGTCCCCTACTTCGCAGTAGATATGCTCAATCTTTCCGGTGAGAGAGGGTGCCACGTTCTGCGTGAGGTAGCCCTGGAGGTTGGTGGAAACAGAAATCTCGCGCTCTATCTCACG
>CADCCH010000005.1 GCA_902799875.1 uncultured Bacteroidales bacterium
GTATTCCTTTCTAAACAAGTTCCAAGGGGCTGTACGCAAAAGAAGCCGGGCTTGAGGCGCTTGGTAGCGAGGCGATGCGGGTTCATCTGAACGTAACGGATCATCGATTGGAGTTGGTTCTTAGCGAGGAGCGGGCGGAGAAAGGGGCGTTCCCATCTTCGTTCTTTTTCCACGATTGAATGCGGATGAAGTTCACGCTCAATACGCTTGATGCCTTGTAGAAAACCACGCATAACCATGGTGATACCTTTGGTCATGGGTTTGGTAACGTGAATAACGGCGTGGAGATGATCGGGCATAAGACAGAACTGCAAGATACGGATTTCCGGATAGTAGGTGTAGATATGCACTAACTCATCAATGACCGCATTGCCGAAGTCGGTGCGGTTAATGGTGGCTTTTGCGGGGTCGTTATCGGAGATGACGAGGTCTCCGAAGAGTGACTCGCGATTCGGGGTAACGAGTGTCATGTGGTAAATGCCAACACCACGCCATGCTCGTCCGTATTCTTGCCAGTGCCAATGATTCTCCATCGTTCTGAATTTTGGAGCAAAGGTACAAAAAATAAATGAAATACGCAAATAAATCTGCAAATTTTGCACGAACCCGCGTATAACTGCGGGAAAAGAACGAAGAAAATGCATGTTTCTTTTGCAAAAAGAAGAAATTTTGCACTTTTATTCTTAAAAATTTGTATATATACAAAATTTTTTGTACCTTTGCGGGCTGATTTGAAGAATTAAGAATTAAAAATTAAAAATTAAGAATTAAATATTGATTAAAAAATATACACTATTATGAGTAAAGTAACTGTAGTAGGCGCAGGAAACGTAGGTGCTACGTGCGCAAATGTGTTGGCAGTTAATGAGGTAGCCAACGAAGTATGTCTGATTGATATCAAAGAGGGTTTTGCAGAGGGCAAGGCCATGGATATCATGCAAACCGCTCAGTTGATGGGCTTTGACACTGTTGTGGAGGGTGTAACGAATGACTACAGCAAGACTGCCGGTTCTGACGTGGTTATTATCACTTCCGGTCTGCCGCGTAAACCGGGTATGACCCGTGAGGAGTTGATCGGTGTAAACGCAGGTATCGTAAAGAGCGTTTGCGACCAAGTGCTCAAATACAGCCCGAACGCTATCCTCGTTGTTGTTTCCAACCCGATGGATACGATGGCATATTTGACCTTGCACGCTCTGAAGTTGCCGCGCAACCGCGTGATCGGTATGGGTGGCGCACTCGACAGCGCACGTCTGAAATATTTCCTGAGTCAGGCTTTGAAGTGCAACGCGAACGACGTAGACGGTTTCGTGATCGGTGGTCACGGTGACACGACGATGATTCCGTTGACGAGCTACACGACCTACAAGGGTATCAACGTAAGCGAGTTCCTAAGCAAAGAGGAGTTGGAGAACGTGGTTAAGAGCACGATGGTAGGCGGTGCAACGCTGACCGGTCTGCTTGGAACGAGTGCATGGATGGCTCCGGGTGCAGCTGCTGCATCGGTAGCAGAGGCTATCATCAAGGACCAGAAGAAGATGATTCCGTGCTCGGCAGCCCTTGAGGGTGAGTACGGTATGAAGGACATCACGATCGGTGTTCCGTGTATCATCGGTAAGAACGGTATCGAGAAGATCCTTGAGCTGAACATCAGCGATGAAGAGCGCGCTAAACTGCACGAGAGTGAGGCAGCTGTTCGTAAAACCACAGCGATTTTGAAAGACCTGAACGTTCTTTAATATGGATCTATTTGAAAAATGTGACCATTTTGAGACGCTGAAGCAGGTTCGCAAGCTCGGCATCTACCCGTATTTCCATGAGTTGGAAAGCCGTCAGGCGCCGGTAGTGCAGATGGAGAACCACCGCGTGATCATGTTGGGTAGTAACAACTACCTCGGATTCACGGAGAACGAAGCGGTCATCAAAGCGGGTCACGAAGCTTTAGACAAATACGGTACGGGTGTGAGCGGTAGCCGTTTCCTGAACGGAACGCTCGACCTGCACCTGCAGTTGGAGAAAGAGATCGCTGAGTTCACCGGTTATGAGGAGTGTATGACCTGCTCGACGGGTTTCCAGACCAATCTCGCTATCATCTCCGCCATCTGCGGCAAGGATGATTACATTCTGAACGACCGCGAGAACCACGCTTCCATCTACGACGCTTGTCGTCTGAGTTATGCGAAGGTTCTGCGTTACCGTCACTCGGATATGATGGATCTGGAGCGCCAGTTGAAATCGATTCCGGAAAATGCCGGTAAGCTGATCATCACCGATGGTGTATTCTCCATGCGCGGCGATATCTGTAAGTTACCGGAGATCTGCGCGCTGGCCGAGAAATACGGTGCGCGTGTGATGGTCGATGATGCCCACGGATTCGGTGTACTCGGCCCCGGTGGTCGTGGTACAGCCGCTCATTTCGGTTTGACGGACAAAGTGGATATCACGATGTTGACCTTCTCGAAGTCGCTGGCTTCGATCGGCGGATGTATGTTGACCTCGCACCGCGTAGCCGATTGGTTGCGTCACGTGAGTCGTCCGTTCATCTTCTCGGCTTCTATCACACCGTGTTCGGCTGCTACCGCTTTGGAGGCATTGCATCAGTTGATCAAAGATCCGGAGCGTCCGACGCGTCTGATGAACATCGCCAAATACTTCCAGAAACAGCTGTTGGCGAACGGTGTGAAGATCATCGAGGCTCCGACGCCTATCGTGCCGATCTTTACGTACAAGACACTGGATACGCTGTATTTCGGTAAGAAGATGTTCGACGAGGGTGTATATGTGAACCCGGTTATTGCGCCGGCTTGCGTAGAAGGCGAGTGCCTGCTGCGTACGACGCTGATGGCGACCCATACCGAGCCGATCATCGACGAGGCGGTACAGATCATTGCACGTGTTTTGCACGAAGGTGCACCGCAGATGTGATATGAAGACTTTAGTTATCTCCGGCGGTAGTTCGGGTATAGGAAAAGCGACAGCCATGCTCTTTGCGGAGCGTGGCTGGCGTGTTTTTGAGTTAAGTCGGTCGGGTGCGGACGGCGAAAGTATCACGCATGTGACCTGCGATGTCTGCGACGAGAAGAGTACCAAAGCCGCTATCGCGGAGGTGCTGAAACAGACCGAGACGATCGATGTCGTTATCTCGAATGCGGGTTTCGGTATCTCGGGTGCAGTCGAGTTCACGGATATCCAAGAGGCAGAGCGTCAGATGGACGTCAATTTTATGGGGGCCGTACGTTTTACCCAGGCCGTGTTACCGCAACTGCGTAAGCAAGGCTTCGGACGAATCATCTATACCAGTTCGGTAGCCGCTCAACTGCCTGTTCCGTATCAGGCTTTCTATTCGGCGAGCAAGGCGGCCATCAACGCGATGGCCTTGGCGCTGGCGAATGAGGTGAAAGACTTTGGGATCAGCGTGAGTGTGATGATGCCAGGTGACGTAAGCACGGGTTTCACCGACGCGCGTGCCAAGAGCACGAAAGGCGAGGAGGTCTATACCGGTGCCAACAAAGCGATCACGACCATGGAACGCGACGAACGCGGAGGTATGAGTCCACGACAGATGGCAGCGCTCTTCTGGCATATCGCGACATGCAAGAGTCCGAGACCGCAGTACGTCGGCGGATTCAGTTACCGCGTACTGTGTTTGTTAGACCGGATTCTGCCGAAACGATTGGTTAACTGGATCGAGTATAAAGTGTATTCCTAATGAAACATATCCGTATCATCTCTCCCTCCGGCGCCATAGACCCATCGTATATCGATGGCGCTACCGCGCGTCTGCGCGCGTGGGGATATAAGGTGAGCGAGGGCGCACACGCACGCGGGCGTTGGGGACGTTTTGCCGGTACGGACGAAGAACGGCTGGCGGACCTGAATGAGGCCTTGCGTGACGAGAGCGTGGATATGATCCTTTGTGCCCGCGGCGGGTATGGCCTGCAGCGTATCATCGACCGCGTGGCAGAAATCAAGAAGCCTATCATCGGGTTCAGCGATATCACGGCGCTGCATCAGTTGTCCGGTATCTGCCATCAGCCTTCGCTGCACGGTATCATGTGCAAGCATATCGCCAGTTTACCGGAAGACAGTGAGCCGATGGTCGCATTGCGAAAGTTGCTGGCAGGTGAGGCGATGGAATACCGCTGGGAGAACCACCCGCTGAACCGACCGGGTGTAGCACACGCACCGATTGTAGGTGGAAACCTGAGTGTACTGTACGGGCTGCAGGGAACGCCGTACGGTCTGAGTAAACTGAGTTATCAATTCCCTATCCTACTCATCGAAGACATCGCCGAGCGGCACTATCATATTGACCGGATGATTCGTAACCTGCGTTTGAGTGGTGTACTGGCTCATTTGAGTGGTCTCATCGTCGGACAGTTCAGTGACTGCGAGGACGATGAAGGGATGGGTGAGTCGGTTTATGAAACAATAAAAGAGGCAGTCGCTGACTACGACTACCCCGTTCTTTTCAATGCCCCGATCGGGCATGTGGAACATAATGTTCCGTTATGGCTTCATCGTCATGCGTCCATCGACTGCGGCACGGATAGTGTCCTGCGTCTGCACGGCGTGGAGGTATAAATCCCGAATTTTCAAATCACTTTTCCAATAGTCCACGTGACGCGTGAGTGCGTCCATGTGGTCCGTTCCGCCGGAGAGGTAATCGCTGGTAGCGACGGTATAGAGAGCCTTCGGGTTCACTGCCTTGCCGGCTATCTGCACATCGGCCAGATGGCCGTCGATAACTGTCACGCGCATACCGGCTACACCTTGACCTCCGTACTGCGCGAACGACTCACATAGCGCGATGATATCTGAGCCTTTGAGGGTGAGTACGACCAGTTCATTGTCGAAGGGCATCAACTCAAACACACTTCCTTTGGTAACAGGACCGGCAGGCCATTCGCAACGCATACCGCCCATATTGACGATAGCGATATCCACCTTACCCGGATACACTGCCTTAGCCGCTTCCCATAAGGCATCGGTAGCCCAGTTAAGCATCGGACATTCGGGTTCGCGCACCCACAGACGCTCGGGGGCATAACCGATCTGCACATTCATCTCCCGCTCCAAGTCGGCTTTAGTTGGAGCCAATTGCGCCAGATAAACCGTATCTTGGATGGCGTCTGCCGAGGCATCTACCGGAATGGCTTGGGTAGTGACGGATGTAACTTGAACCTGCTTGTGACAAGCCGATAAAAAGACCGTTAGCACTGTTAGACCGGCTATAAATAGCCTGTAAGACCGTTTCACTGTTAGACCGGTCTTCGACCTGTTAGATTTTATTTGCATAAGGCTTTTGCTGTTTGTGCCGCAAGGCGGGCATTGTTGAGTACTAATTGGATATTGGAAGCCAGACTCTCACCGCCGGTGAGGTCTTTTACTTTCGCGAGCAGGAACGGTGTACATTGTTTGCCGTGGATCCCAGCTTTGTCCATCTCCTGGAGAGCTTGGGCGATGGCTGCATCGATCTTCTCTTTGGGCATCGAATACTGCTCCGGGATCGGATTGGTGACGAGCATGCCGCCTTTGAGACCGCAATCTATTTTGGCTTGGAAAGCCGCTGCCAGTTCTTCCGGCGTGTCGATACGATAGTCCACGCCGAAACCGCTGTGACGGGTATAGAACGCCGGCAGTTCGTCGGTGCCATAGCCGATGACAGGAACACCCTTGGTCTCGAGGTATTCGAGCGTTAGGCCCAGATCGAGGATGGATTTAGCCCCCGCACAGATGACCATGACGGGTGTCTGGGCCAGTTCTTCGAGGTCAGCAGAGATATCGAAGGTCTGCTGCGCACCGCGGTGCACGCCTCCGATACCACCGGTAGCGAAGATCTTGATGCCTGCCATGGCCGCGATGATCATGGTGGTAGTAACGGTGGTAGCGCCATCCTCTTTGCGGGCAATGAGGACAGGTAAGTCCCGACGCGAAGCTTTGATGACTGCTTGCCCTTTGCGACCGAGGTACTCGATCTCTTCGGGTGTACAGCCGGCTTTGAGTTGCCCACCGATGATGGCGATGGTGGCCGGTACGGCGCCGTTCTCTCGGATGGTCTGCTCCACTTGGAGGGCTGTCTCCACGTTCTGCGGATAGGGCATACCGTGCGAGATGATGGTTGATTCGAGAGCTACAACCGGTTTGCCGGCATTGAGCGCTTCTTGCACTTCTTTGGAAATAGAAAGATATTTATTCATTATAGTAAAATATTGGCGATATCCGGGTTAACGGCTTTTGGGCTCATGAGGGTGGCACGTGCAGCCATGAGACCGTATTGGGCAGTCTGCGGGAACGCGATTCCTTTTGCATGGGCAAAGACGACTCCGGCAAGGAAGGCATCTCCGGCTCCGGTGGTGTTGATGACTTCTCCGGGCAGCGCCGGGAAGAGCCATTCTTCGGCAGCGGTACGACAATACACGCCCTCACCGCTCAAAGTGATATACACATGCGCCACACCAAGGTCCAATAATTTCTGTGCTGCTTCCGCGTACGTAGCCGTTTCGGTAACCGCCAAAGCCTCTTTGAGATTCAGTTTGAGGGTATGGAGATACGGTAGTTTTGCTTTTCGCAAGGCATTCACAACACGGTGCGCTTTGGTGGTACTGACTCCGTCAATGAACAAAGGCACAGTGACATTCTCCATGAGCCAGCGAATCGAATCTTCGGTGATATTGGTGTCCGCCACGACGTAGTCAGACACATTGATATCCCCACTACGTTTGGCCAGCCATTCCGGAGTGATCGAACGAATGACTTCGGTGTCTGCGACAGCGGCTATCATCTCACCGCCCCTGTTGTTAAGACAGAGATAGATGCCTGAACGCAAGGCCGACTCGCGGTCAGAGAGATGGACATCTATACCGACTTGCTTGCAGTAGTCATGAATCAGACCACCGAAGAGGTCACCACCGAAAACCGTCAACAGTTGGGTGCGTGCACCGAGCAGCGATAAGTTATGCGCGATATTGCGCGCTACGCCGCCGTAACCGACTTCGATATGTCCGGGATTAGAGTCCGCCGCGATGAAGGCATCGTTCAGCGTTGCCGAGAGATCGACGTTCGCTCCTCCGATAACAGAAATAAGTGTCTCCATGATTGTTTCATTTTGCGCTGCAAAATTACAAAAAATATTTGAAATACGCAAATAAAAAAGAAGGAAACCTATAGAAAACAAAGAAGGTTGTCTCCCGACAACCCAATCTTTTTACTTAACCTTAAATCTAATACCATGAAAAACACGGTGCAAAAGTACTGCTTTTTAGTGATATGACCAAATTTTTTTGTAAAAAAATGTTATAAAACATAAAATTGTCATTTAGACTTTACAAAAAATCGGTACATCTTCTCAAATACACTATTTTTCTTCCAATAAATCCGGTCTTCTTTCGCGGGTGTGCTCGAGGGACTGTTCGTAGAGCCATTCTTCGATTTTTGCCTGATGACCGGAGAGGAGTATATCGGGTACTTTCCAGCCTTTATAGTCGGCAGGGCGGGTATAGACGCCTGCTTCGAGCAGTCCGTCCTGGAACGAATCATTGAGGGCCGACTCAACGTCTCCGAGTGCACCGGGCAACAGTCGTACAATAGCGTCTGTCATCATTGCCGCGGGCATCTCACCTCCGGTGAGCACAAAGTCACCGATGCTATACTCGCGCGTGATAAGATGATCGCGCACGCGTTGATCGACACCTTTGTAGTGTCCACAGAGAATGATGATATTCTGCTTGAGCGACAGACTGTTCGCGGCTTTCTGGTCAAATCGCTCGCCGTCCGGAGCGGTAAAGATGATCTCATCGTAGTCACGCTCGGACTTAAGGTGCGTGATTAAGCGGTCGATGGGCTCAACTTGAAGGACCATGCCGGCTCCAAAACCAAAAGCATAGTCATCTACTTTACGGTGCTTATCCAAGGTCCAATCGCGCAAATTATGCACATAAATCTCACAAAGGCCTTTATCCTTTGCGCGCTGGATGATCGAATGGTTGAGCGGGGACTCCAACAATTCGGGACAACATGTTATGATATCAATACGCATTTATGATTTCAAATTTCAAATTTATGATTCAGGGTACAGGGTCGTATCCGGAACCGCCCCAAGGATGACAACGCAGAATACGCTTGATGCCGAGCCATCCGCCTTTGAAAATACCGTGTTTGAGAACGGCTTCGACCATGTATTGGCTACAAGTAGGCGTGTAACGACATGACGGTGGGGTCAGCGGCGAGATGAAGACGCGGTAAAAATAGACGGGCAACAAAAACGCCTTGCGTGCTATTATTTTCCATTTATTTTGTTCAGCGCCTTGCATACTGCTTTTTCGATTATTGCAAAGGGTTGTTCTTCCTTGTTTATATAATTAAAAGCCAACAGGTAGTGCTGTTCACCCAATAGGTCTTGGTGTAACCGGTATGCCTCACGCATCAGCCGACGGAGGTGGTTGCGTTTGACTGCCCGTTTGAAGAGCGACTTAGGAGCCCAAACAAGCACTTGTGTATCCTCTTCGGTCGGTTGAAACGTCACCCGTAACGGCCACGATGTAAAACGTTTTCCCTCTTTGTACAAAGCGGCAATGCGCTCTTGTCCGCAGAGTTTGTTATGTTTGGGAAACGTATTAGGCATTATTCTCCAGATAGTCGGCAATCGCCATCGGCAGCGAAGCAAACGCCTTGCCTTGTCCTGCCTCGATATCTACGCGGTAACCTGCCTCTTCGAGTGCACGTATCGTACCCTCACCAAAAGCGGCGATAAGGGTATTGCCCTGTTTCCAATCGGGGAAATTCTCGCGCAGAGAGGTTACGCCCGCCGGCGTAAAGAGCGCAATGAGATCGTAGTCAAATGCCTTCTCTTTCGGCCAAGGAGAGGTCACTGTGCGGTACATAACTGCCGGAGTCACCTCTACACCGTTTTGTGCGAACATATTGATCTGATCGTCGTTGTGGATATCCGAGAGGACCATCAGGTATTTCTCATTCGGCCGACGATGCATGGCCGGAAGAAGATCCGCAAAATTATTACCCGACTCCGGGAAGAAGACCTTACGTTTGCGATAGTTGATAAATTTCTGCAAGTACAGTCCCACTTGCTCGGAATTGCAGTAGTAATGCATCGAGTCCGGTACGTTCAGCCGCATCTCCTCACACAAACGGAAATAATGCTCAGCGCCCAAACGGGAGTTGAGAATCACCGCCGTATAGTCCAAGGGATTGATGTGTTGCTGACGAAACTCCCGGGCTTCCAGTCCTTCGATATGAATGAACTGGTAGAAATCACACTGCACACCGAACTGCTCCTCCAAACGGGTGTAGGGGTTATGCTCGGTGTTCGGGCGGGGTTGTGAAAAAAGAATTCTTTGTATCATAGGATAGTTATCGTTTTTGCAGATAAATAAATGAGGGCAGCAATCGGAAAGATCTCCAATGTAGCCATGTAAATAATGAGATAGAGTAGACTTGAAAGGGACATAACGAATGTTCGCGCTGCCCGAAAGAGCCATATACACAGGAAGAGTACGGCTATGGTACCTACAGCCCACCAAGCTATTCGTTGATCCGGCACACGCAAGATCACTAAAAGCACCGGATAGAGGATGGCAGCACTCAGCGTGGCGATGTTTCCATACTGCTCGTACGGATTGCCGAAGCGACGAGTGAGTGAGAAGGTATAATCCAACAGCACGTTACACAACATCTTCACCAACAGCACCGCTACGATGATACCGCATATCGCTCCAAATGCCGTAAACGATGCCCGATCGGCAGGGAAGAGACATACGCAGAGCGACATCGCTACCGTTCCGAGACGGAAGAGTGTGACAAAGAGTTGGCCAATAAAATTCGTGGGCGCCTCTTTGTAGGTCCTATCCGTGCGGGCTAACAATGCCGCGGGTGTCTGCGTGATCACACCGGGCTGCATGACCTCTGCCAGCACCGCACAAAGGAGCAGTACCAACATCGTCCAGCCACACCAAGGTGCGCTCATTGCGGATTGTATGTGTGCTATTGCGCCCATATATAGAGTTTGTCACCGCGACGGATAAGGGTATCCGTCTTGAGTGAGAAGAATTGTCCTTGTTTTACTTGTTTGGTCGGCTTTCCGTTCGTATCCCGCAAATCGAGTGCCTTGCATTCGTACACTCCGGTAGTCTCACCGGTTATGAGCAGATCCTGCCCTTCTTCAATAGCGTCTACGGCTTCGACGATGAACTCCGCTACGCTGAGATTCTTGAAGAAATTGGTACACTTGGCGGCATATATCTTCTTGCGCGTGGCTTTGTTGCCATAGGAACGGGTCCATTCCCCGAGTTTCTGTCCCTGGTAGTAACCATCCCAGAAACCGCGGTTGAAGACACGACTAAGTCTTTCGTTCCAATCGGCGATCTTGGGCTCAATGATCTCGTCGTTGCTATATTCCCCTCTTTGCCAAGCCTCGACTGCTTCTTTATAGCATTTGACAACGGTGGATACATATTCCGCCCCGCGTGCACGGCCTTCGATCTTGAGTACCCGCACACCGGCATCGAGCATTTTGTTGAGGAAATGAATGGTCTTGAGGTCCTTGGGCGACATGATATACTGATTATCGATGTCGAGTTCCAGATCCGAGGATTTGTCCTTGACCGTATAACCACGACGGCAAACCTGTACGCACGCCCCGCGGTTAGCAGACAAGCCATAGTTATTGAGGCTGAGGTAACACTTACCGCTTACGGCCATACACAGTGCACCGTGACAGAACATCTCGATACGGATAGGCTGTCCGCTACGTCCACAGATATGCTGTTCTTGGATATCGTGATAGATAGAAACGACTTGCTCCATGTTCAGTTCGCGCGCCAAAACAACCACATCGGCGAATTGGGCATAGAACTTCAGTGCTTCGGTGTTCGCAATATTGAGTTGGGTGGACAGATGCACCTCCTGACCAATCGAATTGGCATACTGCATGACAGCGATGTCACTGGCGATGACGGCATCAACGCCCACCGCGTGGGCTTTGTCCACAATCTGATGCATCAACGGCAGGTCGTCCGGATACATGACGGTGTTAACGGTCAGATAGGTCTTCACGCCTGCTTCCCGGCAAGTCGCCACAATGGTCGCCATATCGTCCGTCGTAAAATTGACCGAACTCCGGGCACGCATATTCAGGTGCTCGATACCGAAATAGACGCTGGTAGCCCCGGCTTGAATAGCCGCAGCCAAACTCTCCCAGCATCCTACGGGTGCCATTATTTCTATGGAGTTATCAGTAGTCAGCATTCAGTATTCAGCAGGTACTCTGCTATTTGTACGGCATTGAGTGCCGCGCCCTTACGAATCTGGTCACTTACACACCAGAAACTAAGGCCGTTTTCATCGGTCAGATCTTTGCGGATACGCCCTACAAAGACCTCATCTTTACCGCTCAAGAAAAGCGGCATCGGGTATATCTTATTCTGAGGATCGTCCATCAGAATGCAGCCTTTGGCGTTTGCAAAAGCCTCTTGGGCCTCCGCCACGCTGATGGGTCGTTCGGTTTCCACCCAGACACTCTCACTATGCGCTCTGAGCGAAGGAACACGCACACAAGTGGCACTGACCTTGACATCCGAATGCATGATCTTACGCGTTTCGTTGAACATCTTCATCTCCTCTTTCGTATAACCGTTGTCCGTAAAGACATCGATATGCGGGATGAGGTTATATGCCAACTGGTACGCAAACTTATTCACCGTCACTTCTTCGCCGTTCAGCACTTGACGGTATTGGTTCTCCAGCTCTTTCATCGCCTGTGCCCCTGCTCCGGAAGCAGCCTGATAGGTCGACACATGCACACGACGGATATGACTCAACTGCTCAATAGCTTGCAAAGCCACCACCATCTGAATCGTCGTACAGTTAGGGTTCGCGATAATGTTACGCGGACGATCAAGTGCATCTTCCGCATTCACCTCCGGTACCACCAAGGGGACATCCTCATCCATGCGGAATGCCGAAGAATTATCTATCATGATTGCCCCATAACGGGTTATGTCCTCTGCGTACGCACGTGACACGCTCGCGCCCGCGGACACAAAAGCAATATTGACGCCCTTAAAAGCGTCGTTATGTTGTAACAATTGTACTTCGTACTTTTTGCCACGGAAAAGGTATGTAGTGCCGGCACTTCGCTCGGAACCGAACAGTCTTAGTTCGGAGAGCGGGAATTGCCGCTGTTCAAGAACAGCCAACAATTCCTGTCCGACGGCGCCCGAGGCGCCTACAATAGCAATTACCATTATGCCAAAGCGATGATAGTGTCAGCCTCAGCCTCGGTGAAGGAGATTTTACCCTCGCGAGCCAGCCAACCAAGAGCCAAATACAGCTCCTCGTTCTTCAGCTTAGTTGCTTTCTTCAGTGCCTTCAAACCTTGAGCACCGTTCTGCAAAGCACCCCAAATAGCGCCTGCATTTTCACCAATTTTTGCAATCATAATACCTTAAATACTTTTATAATTGACTAATATGAGCGAGTTTTGGGTCACTCTTCCCATTTCTTAAAGATCAGACATGCGTTGTGTCCGCCAAAACCGAACGTATTACTCAACGCATAGTGAATATCGCGTTTCTGCGCCTTGTCAAAGGTAAAGTTGATTCGATAATCTATCTCCTCGTCCTTATCCTCCGGATCGTGGTTGATAGTCGGCGGAATAATACCTTCCTTGAGCGCCATGATACAAGCGAGCGCCTCTACTGCACCCGTCGCACCGATCAGATGACCGGTCATCGACTTGGTGGAATCGAGGTTCATCTCATACACATGCTCACCGAATACACGTTGGATAGCCTTGACCTCCGTCACGTCACCGAGCGGTGTAGAAGTACCGTGCGTATTGATAAAATCAATCTGCTCCGGTTGCAAGTTAGCATCCTTAAGTGCCTGACGCATAACGCGTTCTGCCCCTCTACCTTCCGGATCGGGTGCAGTCATGTGGTATGCATCCGATGTCATACCGACACCTACTATCTCCGCATAGATCTTTGCGCCACGGGCTATGGCATGCTCATATTCCTCCATAATCAGACAAGCAGCGCCTTCACCTAATACGAAACCGTCACGACTCTTAGAGAACGGACGACTCGCGGTCTCCGGATGCTCGTTATTGGTGGACAATGCATGCAGCGAGTTAAAACCACCGATACCCGTATAGGTCACATCGGCATCTGCGCCTCCGGTTAGCAGCACTTCTGCATGTCCCAAACGAATCTGGTCAAAAGCCGAACATACGGCGTGGGAAGAGGAAGAGCATGCGGTACTAACCGAATAACTCGGACCACCGAGACCGAAACGGATAGAGATCTGCCCCGCAGCGATAGAGGGGATGGCCTTCGGAATCATGAAAGGATTAAAACGGGGAACGCCGTCGCCTTTTGCGAAATCAATAATCTCCGACTCGGTACTCTGCAAGCCTCCCATACCGGAGCCCCAAATGACTCCGACACGACTACGATCTTCTTTCTCCAAATCGAGACCGCTATCTTTGAGTGCCTCATCTGCCACCCATACCGAGAACAGGGAGTAACGATCCATTTTTCGTGCCTCCTTACGGTCAATCAACGGAGAGGGATCGAAATTTTTTACTTCTCCCGCAAATTGGGTCTTGAAATTCGTGGCATCAAAAGCGGTGATCGGTGCAATTCCGCTCACACCGTTAATCAAAGCCTGCCATGTTTCCGCCGCAGAATTGCCTACAGGCGTAAGCGCGCCCAAACCTGTTATAACTACTCGTTTTAGTTGCATAAGATTTTCGTACAAATATAAAAAGCATACGAGTTTACAGTTTTCCCGTAAACTCGCAAACTCCAGTAAAAAAGAAAATTACTTACCAGCTTTCTTCTCTACATAAGCGATCGCGTCGCCTACAGTAGCAATCTTCTGAGTATCCTCGTCCGGAATTTCTACGTTGAATTCCTTCTCAAACTCCATTATCATCTCAACGGTATCCAGAGAATCTGCACCCAGATCTGTTTGGAAGTTAGCCTCGTTCGTGATTTGAGACTCCTCTACACCCAATTTATCAGCAATGATTGCTTTTACTTTTGCTTCAATTTCTGCCATGATACTAAAAATTTTAGCGTTATTATTTATGTGTTTTTATTAATTTTCGTAACCAATTATTTCCGCTCGTTTCGGAAATTCGGCACAAAATTACTACATTTTTTTGAATTGACCAAATTTTTTTGTTTTATTTTTCGATTTTGTCACCTAAATGTAGCATTATTTTACCTAAAAAGACTCCACTCTTGCCCATTTGCGCCACCGGGATGCTATCGCCGTCCAAATTCGGCACACGTAAATTATCATATAATTTATGGGTATGACCACCGATGATCACATCGATGCCGCGGGTGTGTTGCGCCAGTTGTACATCGCATACATCTTCCGGTGCTTTGCCGTACGTTCCCATGTGACTTAGACACACTACAATGTCGCATTTTTGAGCACGAAGTGTATCCGCCATCGCCTGCGCCACCGGATAAGGATCCAGATAAACTGCCGGTGCAAAATTCTTATCCGAGATGATGCCCTTCGGATCGCACCCGAGTCCAAAGATACCGATTTTCAAGTTCCCTTTTCGTACGATGGTATACGGTTGAACGACACCTTCCATTACCGTACCTGTAAAATCGTAGTTCGCACATACAATCGGAAACTTAGCCGTGGAACGAATCACAGCCTCCAGTGTATCCAAGCCGTTGTCAAACTCATGGTTTCCCAGCGTACCGGCATCATAGCCCATTCGATTCATCGCTGCCAACTCGACACGACCGTGGTAAAAATTGAAATACGGTGTGCCTTGACTAAAATCACCGGCATCCAACAGCAACAGGTTCTTATCCGCCTTGCGTTCCTCGCGAATCAAGCCCATACGACGGGCATATCCTCCCTGGCCGTTGGCTTTGGGTTCAACCTGCGAATGGGTATCATTCGTATGCAAAATCGTCAGATGATCCTGCGGAGTGCAAGCAAGCATCAATGCTGCATATAGGCAGCAAACAATAGCGTTTCTCATAACTTAGAATCGTTTGTTTATCTCTTCGTCCGTCATTAACGAAACAATGATCTTTCCGTCACTCATACGGCGGTACTGCGGCAGAGCGAATAGTTTTTCCACAATCTCTCGCATCTCCGTTTCGCTCAATAATTTTCCGTACGGTATCGCTGCATTCTGAGCTAAGGTCAACGCAATCTGCTCTCTCCATTCGGCCTGCGTGTCTGCACCGCGCTCACGCACTTGTGTCAGGATATGCTGCAGTGTCGGAACGGGGGATTGTTGTGCCAACTGTGCCGGAACACCTTGTATCGAATAACTATCCGGACTCAACTGTTCCAAATCAAAACCTATCGCCCGCAAATCCGGTAATAACTGTTTCATAAGGACCATCTCATCTTGCGGTAAGGAGATCACTTCCGGGAAGAGTAACTGTTGCATTGCCCCCTGCGAACTGCCTAACTGCTCCAGGAACTGTGCATACAGTACTGCTGTATGGGCACGATGCTGATTGATGAGCATCAAGCCCTCTTCACTCGGCATAAGGATATACTTACCTCTATACTGCCAAAGAGAAATATGTTCCACATCGGGTAACTCGACTTGCGGTGTTTGCACGATCTCGGGCGCAGGGCGCTGCGCAAAGCTTTCGTACAGACTCTCCCAATTTTTCGGTGCCCGATCCGGATAAATCGCCCCGCGGGTATGGAAGGGGTTATAACTCGTATCCACCGTCATTTGCGGACGACTCACCGGCGCATCCGTCTGGAGGGGAATATCGATACTGGGTGTGTTATCAAAATCGATGGTTGGTGCCAGGCTGAATTTGCCTAAAGCTTCTCGTACAGATGCCATCAGGATTTGGAAGATGGTCTGTTCGTCAGCAAACTTGATCTCCGTCTTCGTCGGGTGAATATTGACATCGATTGATTCCGGCTCAATATCAAAATAAACAAAGAACGAAGGCTGATAGTCGGCAGGCAACATGCCCGAATAAGCCGTTTGAACAGCTTTCAGGAAATACGGATGACGCATATAACGACCGTTGACAAAGAAATACTGCTCCGCCTTGCGGGTTGCATTCTCCGGTTTGACTACAAAACCATGAATGCTCACCAATTCCGTCTCGGTCTTAATCTCCACAAAAGCAGAGGTATACACATTCTTCTTCGGGTTGCCAAACACCGCTTCGATGCGTTGTTTCTCTGTACCTGCCGGAAGTTCCAGAATGATCTCGTCATTGTGTACAAAGGTAAAAGCCACCTTGGAATACACCAACACGATGTGATAGAACTCCGTTAACAAGTTTCGCAACTCGGTCTGGTCGGTTTTGAGGAATTTTCTCCGCACCGGTACATTGAAGAACAAGTTGCTGACTTTGATGTTCGTACCCACGGGACACGCGCAAGGTTCTTGCCGAACCACATCCGAACCGTGTATCTCAATGAGCGTACCGGTCTCATCTTCCTTGCGGCGGGTGGTCATCTCCACCTGTGCTACAGCACAGATCGAAGCCAAAGCCTCCCCACGAAAACCCATCGTACGGAGCGAGAAGAGATCCTGCGCCTCGCGAATCTTACTCGTCGCATGACGTTCAAACGCCAAACGCGCATCCATCTCCGACATACCGATACCGTCATCGATCACCTGCAAGAGCGTACGACCGGCATCTCGAACAATGACCTGCACACGGGTAGCACCCGCATCCAAGCTGTTCTCTACGAGCTCTTTCAGACACGACGCAGGACGCTGAATGACCTCACCTGCTGCAATCTGATTGGCTACGCTGTCCGGTAAAAGATGAATAATATCCATATGCTTTCGCGTATGTATGCGCGATTAATAAAGGAAATAGAAGGCAAACAGGAGCAATCCGAGCAGCACCAACCAGAACACCAACTTCGATTGCTTTTTCTTGCGCAACTCCGTCATGTTTTTCTCATGCTCCTCACGGAAGGCCCCGCGACGAAGACGCGCAAGTCTTTTATCCTTGCGCGCCTCCTTTTCCTCATCGAAGTAAATGGGGCGATAGTCCCACTCACGGGGTTTATTTACTTTCGGGAATAATACCGACATTATTTAACGATAGCTTGGAACTCAGCGTCCTCAGCAAACTTAGCGAACTCGATGTCACGAGCAGCACGTGCTTTGAGACTTGCGTCCTGAGCGATAGCCGAACGGAGGTTCGAGATTACCGCATTGCGATCGTTGGTACGAGCGCCTACGACAGCCTTGAGGTAAGCAGTTACTGCATTCGGTTCCTTCACGTTGTTCAAGGTCTTCGATGCAGCCGCATAGTCCTCATTGAGGATTTGCTGAACAGCAGCATTGTTGGTTGCATTCTCTCCGTAAGCCTGCTTAGCGGCAACGTAGTCACCCTTCTGCGTATAGAGCGTACCCATAGCAGCACTCAGGTTAGCACGGGTACCGGCAGCCTTACCCAGATGGTACTCTGCTTTCTCCAGATCATCTGCAGCCAGGTATGCTACACCGGCGTTGTAGTTGACATCCGGATCATTCGGCTGGATCTCCAATGCTTTCAAATAGCAACGGCAAGCCTCCGGATTGTTACCGGCCTCGAAGTAGAGTTGACCCATACCGTTCCATGCGCGGTAGTCGTTATAGAGCTCGGCAGCCTTCTTGTAAAGCGCCATCTTCTCTGCTTTATCCTCGGTCAGGGTAACGGCATACAACAACTCCTCTACACTCAATTGAGCCGGGTCGTTCTTTGCCAACTCGCGGATCTCGTCATCGCTCTTACCAATCAAATCGGTAGTGAGGATGAGGCGGCTACGACGAAGAGCCGGCAGAATCTCATCAGCGATGTTCTTGTATACTGCACTCAAGTTTTTGATTTGTGCCTCGCGCTCCTCCGGATCGCTGTACATCGACAGCACGCGCAGAACGAGGTCCTTATCCTGGAGATTACTGTTCTCCATTGCTTTTTGGAAGCCTTCCCAGTCCTCAGCGGTGATATTCGACTCGATTGCATTAGATACTTTGTTCTTCTTCAGATCTTTCTGGAGGAAGTTAGCTGCTACTTTCTGACGGTTTTGAGCCAGTTTCTCATTCAGCTCCATACCACCGTCCGGCGATGCGTAACCGGAAACCTCAATCTTATTGATCTCTTTGCGCTCAGCCTCTTTCGCATCCTTAATAGCTGCCTGCAAAGCCTTCATCTCTTCGCTACCGGTCTCTTTGGCACGGAGATCAGCACTCTGGATCAAGAACTTGATATCTGCCTCGGTCAACTCCTGGATAACACGTTGGAACTTGTCCGGCGTAGCAGCCAACTTATTGTCGCTTGCTTGGGCCAAATCAGAAGTAACGACTACACCATCCGCAATCTTTACATCAGGAATCTCAATCACTTTCTTACCCACACGTGCCTCGAAACGGAGATAAAGCTCCGATTGAATCATAGCAGGCTCAAAATCGAACGAGCAGCTCTGGCTATACTTACCACCGTTCTTGTAATTCACCTTCTTACCATTCTCTTTGGCTTTCTCACCCACATAGGTAACCGGCTCACCCAATACCTCACGGCCATCGAATTTCAGGACCGGAGTAACAACGAGCACTCCTTTTTTAGCGAATTTCTTTTGCGGGAAAGTTCCGGTGATCTCTGCATCCACCTTATTACCCACTTTCTCCAGCGGACTCGGGTTTACATTAATCTGCTCCGGATTCGGTAACGTTTTGCTACAAGACGCCAACACTACTGCAGCAGCAATGAGGCTAAACAATAAACTTTTTTTCATATGCATATAATTTTTTGTATGTGTATTCACATAATTCGCTGCAAAATTACAACTTTTTTTTCATATACGCAAGCGCAAGACCATTTTTTTGTGATTTTTTGGTATTTTTTATTGCGTATGTGGAAAAATTGTCGTACCTTTGCACCCGCAAAACATTTTTTAGTATGAAAGGAATTATTTTGGCAGGCGGTAGCGCAACCCGTCTGTACCCTTTAAGCAAAGCGATCAGTAAGCAGATCATGCCGGTGTACGACAAACCGATGATCTACTATCCGCTCAGTACTTTAATGCTCGCAGGTATCCGCGAAGTATTGGTAATCAGTACCCCGCGTGACTTGCCGATGTTCGAAGAATTACTCGGTGACGGTAGCCGCATCGGTATGAAGCTGAGTTACAAAGTACAGATGGTGCCGAATGGTTTGGCGCAGGCTTTTGTGTTAGGCCAAGAATTCCTGAACGGTGAACCGGGTTGTTTGATCTTAGGCGATAATATGTTCTACGGTCAGCATTTCAAGACGATGTTACGCGAGGCTGTGACGGAGGCAGAAAAAGGAGGGGCGATGATTTTCGGATACGAAGTAGCGGATCCGCGTGCGTACGGTGTCGTAGAATTTGACGCAGAAGGCAAGGTGCTTTCTTTGGAAGAGAAACCGGTAGCACCGAAGAGCAACTATGCCGTTCCGGGCTTGTATTTCTATGACGAGACCGTTTGTGAGAAGGCCGCTAACCTGCAACCGAGTGCCCGCGGTGAATACGAGATCACCGATCTCAACAAGATTTATCTGAAAGAAGGCACACTCAAAGTGAAACTCTTCAGCCGTGGTTTTGCTTGGCTGGACACGGGAAACTGCGACAGCCTGCTAGAAGCAGGAAACTTTATTGCCACCATCCAGAACCGGCAGGGTTTCTATGTCAGCTGTATCGAAGAGATCGCTTGGCGTAACGGGTGGATCAGCACCGAACAACTGGCGGCTTTAGGCAAAGAGATGAAAACGGCATACGGTCGTTACTTGGAGCGTTTGGCATCAAAAGGACTCTAATCATGAAACGGTTTCTTCTTTTCTGTACTCTCTGCTTCGCTTTCTCGTGCGCGTGGGCGCACGAGCATTATGTGGTTCAGCACTATTCCATCAAAGATGGTCTGAGTCAGAACACCGTCATGGCCATCCTCCAGGATCAACAGGGCTTTATGTGGTTTGGCACCTGGGACGGTCTCAACCGCTTTGACGGCTATGATTTCGAGGTGTTCAAAGCGATGAGTGACGGCAAAGAAGCGCAGGTCAACAATCGCGTGGACTGGATATATGAAGACGAGGACGAGCAGATCTGGTGGAGCACGTACGACGGGCATTATTACCGTATGGACGCCTCGCGCAAACACATTGCCGAACAACCGTACGACAGCCTGCCCGAACCGATGATCGCCAAGATGACGGAGGCCGACAAGCAGACCAAAGTGGACGCTCAGGGCATCGTTTGGCAAGCCGATGACCAAATCGGTATCATGCGGTACCGGTACGGCCAATGGAAACGGTTCACGCCTCCGTTGGACAGCCGTTATGCCGGTCGACTTCGGGAACACTTCTTTATTATCGAAGATGACTTAGGTCGTACTTGGGTAAACCCCACCGGTGGCGGTTGGAGCTACTATGACAGCGAGAAAGATGAGTTGGTTTACCCCATCGAAGGCCTGACCAATATGATTCACACCGCCTACGTAGATCACGACGGACAGATGTGGATTGCTACCTACGACGGTGGTGTGGACTGCGTCAATATGAAGCCGACCCCCTACCAGCTACACGACATGCGCAAGTCCGACAAGGACAACGGCGAGGTACGTGCGTTGGCACTCAATAAAAAAGGAGAGGTGCTGACCCTCGTTAAGTCGGAGACCAATGTGTATTGTGCCTTGGAGAGTTCGTACGGTATGCTGTACGGTACCAAAGGTAAGGGACTGATCAAAGCCAACGGGGAACGCATTCCTACCTCGCATCCGGATATATACGATATCGAAGAGGGAGAAGACGGTGTTTTGTTTGTTGCCACCTATGGTGGAGGTGTGAACATTCTGCGTCGAACCAACGGCAGTTGGGCCCAACCGCAGGTCATCGGTCCGGGCATGAAAGTGCGTGACATCGAGCGGGTCGGAACCACGTTGTGGTGCGGTACCACGACCGGTATCTTACGCATCAATCTCCAGACGATGGAGAGTTCCGTGATACCGAGTTACGATATTCGTGCCCTTTGTTACTCGCATGGTCGTTTATGGTTAGGTTCATTCGGTGGCGGATTGTTGACACTCGATCCCAACGATCCGAGCCTGAAGCTGACCCGCGTTCATACTTTCCAGGATATTATCTTGAGTATGACGGAGGACGGCACAAACCTTTGGTTCTGCTCTGAGAGCTACATTGCCCAACTGGAGATGGAGACCGGCGACCTGTATTACTACGATGCTTTGGAAGAAGAAGATAACACTTATTTCACGGAAGCAGAAGCGCTCCACACGCCGGACGGTCTGATCTGGTTTGGTTACTCCAACGGCTACTGCACGTTTGATCCTTCGCGCATCAACCGTTCCACCACCGTTCCGCCCTTACGTATCACGCACGTCACGGCACAAGACGAGGAGATAGAGGGTGACACGATCACCATCCCGGATGGCAGTAACGTCACCATCGAGTATGCCGCGATGGATTTTGTGGGGGCGCATAAGATCTTCTATTATTACAAGATGGACGGTATCGATCCAGACTGGAGAGCGGCCACTGACTTGCGTCGTGTGACCTATAGTCACCTGCCCTATGGGCATTATACCTTCCACGTACGCTCCACCAACCACGAAGGTCGCGATGTGAACAATGAGCAGATCCTGGTGATCCACGTCAAACGGCCGCTCTGGCTGGCATGGTGGGCGATTGCCTTATACACTTTGGGTATCATCCTGTTCATCGCGCTAACTATCTATGCGGTAAGCACCTATAACACGCTCCGCCAGCGTGTCAAAGTGGAACAGCAGGTAACGGATATCAAGTTGCGGTTCTTTACCAACATCAGTCATGAGCTCCGTACTCCGTTGACGCTTATCGTAGCGCCGGTGGAGAACATCCTGCAAAACGAACGCATCAGTCAGAGTGTCCGCAGCCAACTTGAGATTGTACAGTCGAACAGTCAGCGTATGTTGCGTATGGTGAACCAGTTACTCGAGTTCCGCAAGGTTCAGAACCAGAAGATGAAACTCAAGGTGCAGGAGACGCTACTCAGTGAGTTGGTGAACGAAGCATGTGCTAACTTCCGCAAGGAAGCCGACGACAAACATATACATTTTGAGATAGAGAACCGCGCTGAAGACTCTACCGTTTGGGTGGATCGCGGACGCATGGATACGATTCTGTGGAACTTATTGAGTAATGCATTCAAGTTCACACCGGCCGGTAAGTCCATCCGTGTGATCATTGACACCAAACCGGGTTTTGTGACCTTGAGTGTACAAGACGAAGGTATCGGTATCCCGCCGGAGAAACGCAGCGTGCTCTTTGAGCGTTTTTCGAGTAACAATGAGTTAAGTAACAACTCCACCGGTGGTACAGGTATCGGTATGAACCTGACCAAAGAACTGGTAGAGTTGCATCACGGCTATATCGAAGTGGTGAGTGAAGTAGGTAAAGGAACGACCATTACCGTCCTCATCCACACCGGTAAGGAACATTTTGACCACGATGTCGATTTCATTGCCGACGACCGCATGGTCATGCCTACCGTGGCTTCTACTTTTGAGGACAAGATGGACCAACTGCAGCAGGAACAGCAAGAGATGCCACGCACCATCTTGGTGGTGGATGACAGCAAGGACATGCGTACTTTCCTGGCGAATATCCTGAGTCGTGACTACCACGTCGAGACCGCCGAAGACGGAGAAGAGGCGGAGCGTATCATCCGCACCAAGCCGATTGACCTGATCGTCACGGACCTCATGATGCCGAAGGTGGACGGTCTGCAACTCACCCAATTCGTTAAGCAGAGTAAGGACTACGATTTTATTCCGGTTATCCTACTCACCGCCAAGACGGCAATCGAGAGTCGTCTGCAGGCGCTTGAGTACGGTGCGGACGATTATGTCACTAAGCCTTTTGAGCCCGAGTATCTCCGTGCCCGCGTACATAATATTCTGGTGCAACGCGAACAACTGGAGAACAGTTACCGTCAGCGTTTAATGCGCCTGGAGCCACAGAAGAGTGACGAACCCTTACCGGGAGACTCTTTCCTTGCCAAACTACTGGATGTAATGAACAAACAGTTGGATAATAACACGCTCACGGTGGATGATCTGGTGGACGAGATGAGCATGGGTCGTACGGTCTTCTTTAACAAGTTAAAGAGCATGACCGGTCTGAGTCCGGTTGAGTTCATCCGCGAGATGCGTATCAAACGGGCGGCACAACTGCTGGAGGAACGCAAGTACAACATCACTGAGGTGACCTACATGGTCGGCATGAACGACAGCCGGTATTTTGCCAAATGCTTCAAAAACACCTATGGTATCACTCCGAGTGAGTACCGCAAAGCGGCGTGGGAGAAGAATGAGAAATGAAAGGATTAGTGATTAGGGAATTAGGGATTAGGGAATTAGTGATTAGCGGATTCGCCTTGTTGCTCTGCAGTTGCGGCGGAGTGGCACCGCAGCGTCCGAGTCAACGCAAAGGTCAGACACCGGAGGCGGACAGTACGCAGTTAGCCGTCCTGGAGATGAACCTGCAGTTAGCCCAAACCGCCGACCGTGCTGTTTTAGAGATTGCACAGGCACAAGAAGAGCCCTACGCCCTGTACGAAGGCAGCGCCTGGATGCATATCTACAGCAAAGGAGACGAGACCCAACCAATGCCCCATAACGGTTCGGTATGCGACCTGCACATGCGCATTTATACCTTGTACGGACGCCTGTTAGAGGATAGTGAAGGCACCTATACCGTAGGTAAATGCGAGTTACCGACCTGTATCGAGCAGAACATACACGAACTGCGCCCGGGTGCACAGGTACGTGTTTTTGCTCCTTTCTACACGGCTTTCGGGGCACAAGGAACGGCACATATACCGCCGTATGAGAATGTAAGGATTGATTTGGAATGGAAATGAAGAAACGATTTTTTAGTATAGTACTGGTCGGTCTGGCACTGATCACCGTCGGTTGTAACGGTACGAGTTACAACACGCAACGTAAAGAGGAAGACAAGCTGATTGCCAATTATATCAGCCGTATGCACATCAACGTGCTCAAAGAAGAGCCGGCAGAGGACTACAAGTGGGCGGAGAACGACTACCTGTTAGTTCCCGGGTGTGATAATCTCTATTTTCATTTGCGCCAACGCGGGGATACGTCCGTGGCAGCTATTGAGGCACAGGAGACGGTCGTGATGCGGTACAAGAAGTTTGCCCTCACGGAAGATGCCGACACCATCCGTAACTGGACTACACTCGATCAGGCTTATCCGGTAGAGTTCGACTATCTCAACACCTCTACCTGCGAAGCAATCGGGTGGCATATGGCGGTCAAATACATGAAGTACATGTATGCCGAATGCCAACTCATCTGCCCCAGTAAGATGGGCTTCGATGCCGATAACACCGCCGTCACTCCGTACGGTTATATTTTACGAATGCAAATCAAACGATAATATGAGTTTAGTTAAATCAATTTCCGGTATCCGCGGCACGATAGGCGGTCGCGTAGGCGAGGGTTTGAACCCTGTGGATATCGTTCGTTTTACGGCTGCGTACGCTACCCAACGTCATGCGGCGTTGCCGGATAATAAGGTCATTGTAGTGGGTCGTGACGCCCGTCTAAGCGGTCACATGGTCGAGAGCATCGTATGCGGTACACTGATGGGTATGGGTTACGATGTAGTCAATATCGGTTTGGCTACCACACCGACTACCGAGTTAGCCGTGACAGGAGAGAAAGCAGCCGGAGGTATCATCCTAACGGCCAGCCACAACCCCAAACAGTGGAATGCCCTTAAGTTACTCAACGAACACGGTGAGTTTCTCAACGATGCCGAAGGCAAGGGTGTCCTGTCCATTGCAGAGAAAGAAGACTTTGTCTTCGCCGAGGTGGACCAACTCGGTCACATGACTCATAAGGACTACCTGCCCTACCATGTACAACAGGTACTGAACCTGAAATTAGTCGATGTAGAGGCAATCCGGAAACGTCATTTCACCGTAGCGATTGACTGCGTCAACTCGGTCGGTGGTTTGGCTATTCCGGCTATCCTGAAGGCGGTAGGTGTAGAAAATATTATAGAACTCAACTGTACTCCGGACGGTCATTTCCCGCACAACCCCGAACCCCTGCCGCAGCACCTGACCGAAATCAGCGAACTGCTTAAGAGCGGTAAAGCAGATGTAGGTTTTGTAGTGGATCCCGATGTCGATCGTCTGGCCATCATCTGCGAGAACGGTGATATGTTCGGTGAAGAATACACGCTGGTCAGCGTAGCGGATTATATCTTACGTCACACACCGGGCAACACCGTCAGCAATCTGTCCTCCACCCGTGCGTTGAGTGATGTAACCCGTGCACATGGGGGTACGTATAGTGCCAGTGCGGTAGGTGAAGTGAATGTCGTAGCGGAGATGAAACGCGTGAACGCTGTCATCGGTGGTGAAGGTAACGGCGGTGTCATCTACCCCGAGTGTCATTATGGTCGTGACGCATTGGTAGGTATTGCGCTGTTCTTAAGTCATCTGGCGCACCTCGATATGAAAGTGAGTGCGTTACGTCGTACCTTACCGGACTACTGCATCAGCAAGAACCGTATCGACCTCACACCGGACACCGATGTGGACGCAATCTTAGCACGTGTGAAAGAACTCTACAAAAACGAACGCGTGAACGACTGCGACGGTGTGAAGATAGATTTTGCAGACGGTTGGGTGCATCTTCGCAAGTCCAATACGGAACCCATCATCCGTGTATACTCCGAGGCTGCGACGATGGAGGAGGCAAATCAACTCGCACAACAAGTTATGCGAGTAATTAAAAATTAAGAATTAAAAATTAAAAAATATTTTCTCATAGCAGGCGAGGCGTCGGGAGATTTGCATGCGGCGGCTCTGGTGGAACAGATCCGAGCGCGTGACCCGAAAACACAGATAGCAGGACTCGGTGGCGACCGGATGGAAGCCGCCGGGGTACATCTGTACCAGCATATACGGAAGATGGCGTTTATGGGGTTTGCAGCCGTACTGGCAAACCTCGGTCAGATACGCCGTAATTTCCGTATCGCCCAAGAAGCGCTGCTGCAGGAGAAACCGGACGCACTGATCCTGATTGACTATCCGTCTTTTAACCTCAAGATGGCGGCTTTCTGCCGCAAGCACCTGCCGGAGACTAAAATCTACTACTATATCCCACCCAAAGTGTGGGCCTGGAAGAAAAGGCGTATTCATGCCATCGCCCGACTCTGCGATGAGGTACTGGGTATCTTTCCCTTTGAACCGGCTTTTTATGCCCGATACGGTTATACCTGCCGCTATGTCGGCAATCCGACGGCAGAAGAGATGAATCGGATTAATCGGAATAATCAGAATATTCCGATTAATCAGACAATCGCCATTCTCCCGGGTTCGCGGCCTTCGGAGATCAGTCATTGTCTTCCGCGGATGTTGGAAGCTGCACGACGTTTTCCTGACTACCGCATCATCGTCTGTGCGGCACCGGGGATAGAGGATGCTTTCTATACTCCTTCTCTAAACGCACACGACACGCTCACGCGCGACACATACGCGACCGTGCAAACGGCATCGGCGGCAATCGTCAACTCCGGTACGGCAACGCTCGAGACGGCTTTGTTGGGTTGCCCGCAGGTAGCGGTGTATCATCTGGCGCTGTCGCTTCTAATAGGTATCTTCCGTTGGGCGCAACCGCTGATCTTCTCTATTCCGTACTTCACGCTGGTCAATATCATCGCCGGCAAAGAGGTGATCAAGGAGTGTATCGCCGATACGTTTACAGTGGACAAGGTAGCCGATGAACTGCAACGGATCCTGAGCGACAAGACCTACCAAAAAGAGATGCTCGCGCAATACGAACATCTCTCCTCTGTCTTAGGTTCTTCTGAGGCTGCATCCACGGCAGCCGATATCATTACAGCATCACGATAAGGGACGCCAGGATATATGGCATTGCCCCCGCCAAGACACCTCGCGACAGGCGCCAGGTGTCGGTGGTGTAGAACACGAACACCAACGCCAAGTCAGGGAACACACTCACCATCAGTAATTTGTTCAGTACCCCACCCACATCGAACTGGAGGGTCTGTAGCGGGTACCAAAGATTCATCACATCGATATACGTCAGCCCGAAAGCCGCCGGCAGTATCAGTCCGATAAGGATACCTATCCAGTAACGGTCAAAGCGATCCATACGCCGTCCAATCAATCGTCAGGGGGGTGATAGATAGCAACTGGTGCTCCATCGCCCAAATGTCTGTATCGATGGCCGAGGGTTCGTCGTTGACAAACTCCCCGCCTAATTTCCATGCCTTGTCAAAGCCTTCCGGGATCGTCTCCAGCGGCACCAGTTCCTTACTCCAATGACCGATACACTGGCGTGTCCATCGGATACCTTCGATCTGACCTACCGGTGCGTTGATGTTATACACCGTCCGCGGTGCGATACCTTCTTCCAGAATATGTTGCGTCACGTCCACCAAGAAGGGTTGGATCCAGTGCAGGTCCACGTCGAGTTCATGACTGTTGATGGACCAGCCGATGGCCGGAATACCTTTCTCTGCCGCTACGTAGCACGCACCCATCGTACCGGAGTACATCGCGTTGACCGAAGCATTCGAACCGTGGTTGATACCCGACACGACGAGATCAATCGGTTCATTAGGAAAGAGATGTTCGCGGGCAATCTTGATACAATCTGCCGGGGTTCCGTTGGTGACAAACACCTGTGCTCCGTTCAGATCATGCTCCTCGACACGACGCAGGTACATCGGCGTAGCCGCGCTGATCGCCGCACCGGACCCGCTGCGTGCCCCATCCGGACACACCACGGTCACGCGACCCAAACGGGTCATCTCTTTGGCTAACAGTCGGATACCCGCAGTACCCCAGCCGTCATCGTTTACAACAAGTATATTGAGCATTCAGTATTCAGTTATCAGTTTTCAGGGAACATAACGACCTCTAACACATTACCGGCTTTGACGAGTTCCTTGAGGGTCGCCTGTACTGTCTCGGCGGTGATACCTTCGACGGCCGCCTTGTAATCGCGGATGTTGTTGATGCCGTACATATAGTACATGTAGAGTTCCGAACGCCAGTAGTTGTTTTTCTCCAGGTCTTCCTGGAAGTCCTTGAGCATTGACTCTTTCTCTTTCTGCAGGTCAGAAGCCAATGGTCCGTTTGCGATGATCGTATCCACCTCTTCGTGGATGATCTCCATCAGTCGTGCCTGTTTGAGCGGGTCGGTGTCGAACTGCATGATAAGCCCTGCACGCGGGGTCGGAAGGATGGTCATATATCCGTAGGTTCCTACACCGTACGAACCGCCTTCGCGTTCGCGGATGGACTCGAGGTAACGGGTACTGAGGATACGACCGATCATTTCCATATTCAGTTCATTGGCAATCGTGTACGGCATGTCGTACGAGGTGTACTGGATACGGTTGGAAGCGGTCGTGGTCTCCATCTGACGGCTGAAATAATTCTTCTGCTGACCTAACGCCACCGTTACATGATGGTCGATCACGCTCTCGTGGCAGTTCTTGTTGGTCTTCAGACCACCCAACCACAGGCAGATCAGCTCCTGCACTTTTGCATCCTTGGGATCGATGTTGCCCACGAACGTGAAGGTAAAATCAGCCGGGTTCGCAAAACGTGCTTTGTACACCTCCAGTGCCTTGTCCAGGTTCACGCGCTTGAGGGTCGTGGTATCAAAGAGGATCGTACGCTCCGAATGGTTGGTACTCATCATCTGTACCGAGTCAGAGAAGGTGGTCTTGGGGTTCTTGTCGCGATTAGCCAGTTGGTTATGCATGATACCCATCAGAGTAGCAAACGACTCTTCGTCCCGACGCGGGGCAGTGAAATAGAGATAGGTCAGCTGCAGCATCGTCTCGAAGTCTTTGATGGACGACGAGCCGCTGATACGCTCGGTGTTCTCGTTGATGTCCGGACTGACGGAAACGGTTTTACCGGTGAGAGCTTTCTCCAACTGGGTGTAGTTGAATCGACCGATACCGGAGAAGCCTATAACCGAGGTTGCCAACTGTGCCGACGGCAGGTCGGAGGTCTTGACTTGACTGTAACCGCCTTTCGAGAAGGCTTGCATCAGGATCTCGTCCGCTTTGAACTCGGTCGGATGGAAAACGACCTTGATACCGTTAGACAGGATCCACTCGGTGGTCTGGATGTCTTCGTTGGAGCGGATGGCTTTGATCTTACCCTTATGCGGTGCTTTCTTCACCAGTTCGGTATCCAACTGCTCCTCTTGCGGTGCCTCGATGGCCAGTTCGCTCTGAGCGGCGAGGGATGCCAAAACCACCTCCTCGTTCGGCAGGTTCACACCCTCTTTCTCCGGACCGGAGATCGCCACGGTTGGGTTATCATGGATCAGCGCTTTGGCTAACTCATTGACGGTCTGGAGGGAAACCAAAGGCAGGAAAGCCTGGGTCATCTCATACTCCCACTGGGCACCCGGCATAACCTCACCGTCCTCGAAATGACGGATGCACTCGCGTGCGAGGGTGATGTTCTTGCGGGTGTTGCGCTCGTTGTAGTATTTCTCCATCTCGTTCAGCTTCTCGGCTTTGACGCGCTCCAACTCGGCGTTGGTGAAACCGTAACGGTGCATCTTCTCCAATTGGAAGAGCAGGTCATTGTATGCCTCGGTCTCACGTCCCTCTTTGGGCACGACGATGCCGTAGAAAGCATCCATCTTCTTGGCTGCCTCACCGTAGTACGCATACGCACCGGTGAACGAAGCTTTGGGGTCGAGCGTCAGTTCTGTAAAGCGGTTATTGAGCATGTCGCATGCCAACCCGCGTACCAGACTCAACATGTACTCCTGCGCAGTACCCTGCATCATCTCGGGCAGCTGGTCGAACTTGTACTCCAGCATGATCTGACTGCCTTCTGCTTCAGGGTCGGTCACGATAGCCACCAGCGGTTTGTCGTTATGATTGACCGTATAGATAGGACGCTCACCGAAGTTCGGACGACGCGGCACATCTGCCCAGAGGGCTTGGATCTTCGCTTCGATGGTGTCGACATTGATGTCACCGACCACGATGATCGCCTGGTTGTCCGGACCGTACCATTTATGGTAGTAGTCACGCAGGGCCTGGTAGTCAAAGTTATTGATAACCGCCGTATCACCGATCACGTCACGCTTCGCGTACTGCGTACCCGGGTACATCTTCGCGTTCAGTTCTTTCCATATACGGCGACGAGCCGTACGGCCGGTACGCCACTCTTCGAGGATGACACCGCGCTCGGCGTCGATCTCTTCGGGCAGCAACAGCAGACCGCAGCTCCAGTCGTGCATCACGAGCAGAGCACTATCCACGATACCGGCACGGTAGGTCGGCACGTCCGACAGGCGATACACAGTCTCGTCGATCGAGGTGTAGGCATTGATGTTGCCACCGAAATTGACACCTACCGACTCGAAGTAATTGATGATACCCTTACCCGGGAAATGTTGGGTGCCGTTGAAGGCCATATGCTCCAGGAAGTGCGCCAGACCGTTCTGATTATCCTCTTCGAGGATGGCTCCGACGGCTTGGGCGATATGGAACTCGGCCCGTTGCTTGGGTTGTTCGTTATGACGGATGTAGTACGTCAATCCGTTGTCTAACTTACCGTAGCGGACCTCGGGATCCATCGGCAGTTTCTCCGGCGCTTCTTGCGCGCAGAGCATCGACGCTACGCAGAGCAGCGCGATGTTAAGCATCAGTTTTCTCATTATCTTGCTTCTTTTTACGTGTTCTTTTCTTGGGTTTCTCGGCTTGAAGCGCTGCATTCGCCTCAAGCAGTTCATCTCCACGGCTCTTCCACGGACGCGGACCGAGGATACGCTCTACGTCCTCCGAAGTGATGACCTCGCGTTCGATGAGCAGTTGGGCGATCTGATGATGTCCTTCGGCGTGGTCGGTCAGGATCTGCTTGGCGCGTGCCATCTGGTCGGCGATGATACGTTGCGTCTCCTGGTCGATGGTGGCCGCCGTCTTATCCGAATAGGGTTTGGTAAAACCGTAGTCGTACCGGCCGGTCGAGTCGTAGAAGCTGACATCTTTGAGTTTGTCGCTCATGCCGTAGTACGCCACCATAGCGTAGGCCTGCTTGGTTGCCCGCTCGAGGTCGTTGAGCGCACCGGTCGAGGTCTGCTCGAGGAAGAGTTGCTCGGCAGCACGACCGCCGAGCAACGAACAGAGTTCGTCGAGGATGTGGTCCTCGTTAGTCAACTGACGTTCTTCGGGTAAGTACCATGCGGCACCGAGTGCTACACCACGCGGCACGATCGTCACTTTGACGAGCGGGTTCGCCCAGCGGAGCATCCAGCTGATGGTCGCATGTCCCGCCTCATGGAAGGCAATCGAGCGTTTCTCCTCCTCGGTCATGATCTTGTTTTTGCGCTCCAGACCACCGACGATACGATCGACGGCGTCCATGAAGTCCTGCTTACCGATCTTCTTCCGGCTGCCGCGAGCGGCTATCAATGCTGCTTCGTTACATACATTCGCAATATCTGCACCCGAGAAACCCGGGGTCTGCTTGCTTAAGAAATCGATATCGACCGTCTCGTCTAACTTGAGGGGACGGAGGTGAACCTGGAAGATCTCCTTGCGTTCCTGGAGGTCTGGCAGTTCGACATGTATCTGTCGGTCAAAACGTCCGGCACGCAGCAGGGCGGCGTCGAGCACGTCGGCACGGTTGGTAGCAGCGAGGATGATCACGCCGCTGTTCGTCCCGAAACCGTCCATCTCCGTGAGGAGCTGGTTGAGCGTACTCTCGCGTTCGTCGTTACCGCCGGTCATGACCCCCTTACCGCGGGCACGGCCGATGGCGTCTATCTCATCGATGAAGATGATAGCCGGAGCTTTCTCTTTGGCCTGACGGAATAGGTCACGGACGCGGCTCGCACCGACACCGACAAACATCTCCACGAAGTCCGAACCGCTCATGGAGAAGAAGGGCACGCCTGCCTCACCTGCTACGGCTTTGGCGAGCAGGGTCTTTCCGGTACCCGGAGGGCCTACGAGGAGTGCTCCTTTGGGGATTTTGGCACCTATCTCCGTATATTTCTTGGGGTTCTTGAGAAACTCCACAATCTCCTGCACTTCCTGCTTGGCGCCGTACAAACCGGCTACATCTTCAAAGGTCACTTTGTCCTTTTTCTCGCTGTCGAAGAGCTGCGCCTGGGCTTTGCCCACACCGAAGATACCTCCGATACCACCGGCACCGCCGATACCGCGGCTCATGTAAATAAAGAAGAACAAAATCAGCGCAAAAGGCAGGACGTTCATCAAGATGATGTACCAGTAGTCGTGGGACTTGGAATAGGTCACATCAACCGCGGCCTGACCGGCCTCCTTACGCGCGGCGTTGACGCGTTCGATATATTTGGAGAACTCGTCCATCGAGGGCACTTGCGTGCGCAACACCCCACGGGCACGCTCACCGTCACCCTGCGTACCGAAGACGAGGGTATAACTCTGGGGCTTGACCTGGGCTTTGGCCTGCAGGTCGTCCGTCACTTCGATCTTCTCGATGGCTCCGGCTTCGACATAGGCCGTGAGTTTCGTATAACTGAGTTCCTTACTTGCACCCGCACCCTCTTTGTCACCGAAGAAATAAAAGCCCAGCAGGGCAAAAGCGAGGGTATAGAAGAGGATACTCATCCATCTGCGCGGTCCCGACGGCTGATTAGGGTTCTGCTGCGGGATGCGCCGTCTGTTTTTATTTTCTGCCATAAATCTAATCGCTAATCACTAATCGCTAATCTATAAAATTTCCGGCAACTCGGTAATTTTGCCGTCCGCCCATAAATGTTCGATATCGTAGAACGCACGCGGCTCACGCTGCATGACGTGAACAAAAATCGTGCCGTAGTCCATCGCGATCCACTCGGCGTTCTCCTGTCCGGCAACGGAGAGGGGGTGTACGTGGGTGTTGGTACGCACGAAATCATCTATCTCGTCGGCGATGGAAGACACCTGGGTGTTACTCTGTCCTTCGCAGATAATCATCATCTCCACCGGTGCCTCTTTGATCTTCTTCAGATCGATGGTCACAATCCGCTGTCCTTTACGGTTCCGGATACCTTCGATAATCGTATCCGCCAATTTCTTAGTCGTAATTTCTTTCATATATATTTTTTGCCTAATATTCCAATTTCGGGCGCAAAGATACTGCTTTTTTTTGACATACGCAAATAAAAAGATATAAACAAAAAGTATATATATACTACGTATATATATATAGTAAAAGCAAAAAAATGTTAAAAATAGTGTTTTATCTTATGGGTATCCTATGGTTATTGTATGGGTATCCTATGGAGCGCATAGTCATTTCTTCTTGATTTGATTATTATTGGATGTTAAGGAATATGAAGGGCTGAAGGAGGAGAGCGATGGGTAAAAAGACAAAAAAGAAGGAAAAAACGCGCGCGGGCTTGCGTATGTCAAAAAATTGTTGTAACTTTGCGCCCGATTTTGTGCAAAGAAAGATAGAATAGAGAATTGGAAATGAATGCGGTAGAATTCTTGGGTTTGGGGTTGGATGCATGGATCACGATCGTGACGGTGTTGGCGATGTTCAGCGTGCTGCTGTTCACGCGTATCCGTTCGGACGTGGTGTTTTTGAGTGCCGTAGGTATCCTGTACGTGACCGGTGTGTTAGACGCCAAGGAGACGCTGTCGGGTATCAGTCAGACGTCCGTAGCGGTGGTAGGAGTGCTGTTTGTGGTGATAGCGGGTCTGATGCACACGGGTGTGCTGCAATGGATCGTGAAGCATTTGTTAGGTACGCCGAAGAACTACTGGAAATCGGTGCTACGGCTGATGTTACCGGTAGCGGCGCTGAGTTCGTTCCTGAGTAACACGACGGTGGTGGCGCTGTTTGTGAACATTGTGAAGATGTGGTCGAAGAAACTCGGTATCTCGCCGTCGAAGCTGCTGATTCCGCTGAGTTACGCGTCGGGTATGGGTGGCGTATGTACGTTGATCGGTACGCCTCCGAACCTGATCATCAGCGGCTTGTATGAAGAGAAAACAGGCGAGGCGATGAATATTTTAGCGACGATGATCCCGGGTTTGTTCTGTCTGGCGGTCGGTGTACTGAGTATCATCGCGTTGCGTAAGTTGCTGCCGGAGCGCAAGGCACCGGAAGAGGCCTTCGAGAGCACAGGCGATTATACGGTGGAGATGTTAGTTCCTTCGGACAACAAACATATCGGCATGACGATCGGTGAGTTAGGGCTGAACAGCGTGCAAGGCGGCAGTCTGATAGAGATCCGGCATTTCGATGACGAGAAGATCGTGTCGCCGGTGCCGGACGACGAGCCGTTGATGGGGGGTGACCGGTTGGTGTATGCAGGTCAGATAGGCGATCTGCTGGAGTTGGAGCAATCGCACGGATTGGTGAACGCCGATCATCCTGTTTTCCATTACGAGGACGCGCCGAAGGGCACGCACACGCTGCGCACGGCGTATATCAATTTCGGCAGTAATCTGATCGGTACAACGATGGGTGCGAACGGTTTTGAGAAAGAGCATCAGGTGACCTTAGTGGCAGTGAGTCGTCGCGGCAGTCGTATCGAAGAGTCGCCGCGGGAGGTGGTACTGAAAGCCGGTGATACGCTGCTGTTGGAGAGTGTGAACGAACTGAAAGCAGACACGAAGGCGATGAGCCGGGATCTGCATTTCTTTGAGTCCGAAGATATCCCGAACATAGGCTGGCAGACGTTTGTATCGAGTGCGGTGATGATTGCGATGGTGGCACTGTCGGCTTTAGGCGTGATGCCGTTGCTGCAATGTGCGGTGTGGGCGGTGTTTGCAATGTTGCTCTTCCGCTGCTGCACGCCGGAACAGGCGATGCGTTCGATCAACTGGGATATTCTGATGATCTTCGCTTGCAGTGCGGTGCTCGGTGTAGCGATTCAGAAGACGGGTATCGCGGAACGGATGGCGACGGGTATCCTGGATATATGCGGTACGAATCCGATTGTGGTGATGACGGCGATCTGTCTGGCAGGTACGTTCATCACAGAGTTTATCTCGAACACAGCCGCGGGTGCGATGTTCTTCCCGATCATGTACGAGGCGGCAGAGAAATTGGGTTATGAACCGTACCCGTTCCTGATTGCGCTGATGATTGCGGTGAGCAGCAGTTTTGCGACGCCGATCGGTTCACCGACGCATATGTTGGTCTATGGTCCGGGTGGTTACCGGTTCAGCGATTTCCTGAAGATCGGTCTGCTGATGAACCTGATTATACTGGCGGCGAATATATTGATTGTGAACCTGGTGTATCCGTTGACACCGCTACCTTGATAGAAGATGGGAAAGATACAGGACAAAGACAGGTGGTATGCTTTTTTCCGGCCGTACGTAGATTGGATGTTCCGGCGGTCGTATAGGCGTTTTAAGTATGTAGGGAAGGAAAATATCCCGACGGACGGGGCGGTTATCTTCGCGCCGAATCACACGAACGCGTTGTGTGACGCGATGGCGATTTTGGGTATCGACCACGGACAGAAGGTGTTTGTTGCCCGGGCCGATATCTTCAAGGACCCGAAGAAAGCGGCTATTTTGAACTGGCTGAAGATCATGCCGATCAGTAGGGTAAGGGACGGTCTGGAGGAAGTACGGCATAACGACGAGACGATGAACAAAGCGGTGGATGTACTGCGGGACAGTGTACCGTTCTGTATCTTTGCCGAAGGCACGCACCACCCGGACCGGTCGATCTTACCGCTGAGTAAGGGTATTTTCCGGATCGCGCTGCAGGCGAACGAGAGTTTCGGGCATGAGAAACCGGTCTATATCGTACCGGTAGGGATTGCGTACGGGGACTATTTCCATTTGTGGGATAGCGTGCAAGTGACGATCGGCGAGCCGATTAACGTTACGTCGTTTGTGGAGAGTCGATTGTCCTTTGTCGAAAGCAGGGCACAGATGATCATGGAATTGAGGGAGATCCTAACCGAGCGGATGACTTCGCTCGTAGTGAAGAGTGAAGAGTTAAGAGTGAAGAGTGAAAGATTGCCACGGTGGTTGGCGATTATGCTGGCGGTGGTGCTGAGTCCGTTGTTTGTGGTGAGTGCGGCGATGACGATACCGTTGTGGGGCATGTGGTTACTGATTCAGAAGAAGGTGAAGGACCCGGCGTTCCATAACTCGGTGATGTATGTGTGGCAGCTGGTATTTTTGACGTTGACGCTGTTGATCCCGCTGCCGTTCTGGATGTTCTTTCAAGAGTACATCTATCAGTTGAAAGTTGAAAGTTGAAAGTTGAAAGTTTAAAGATTTATGATGAGAGTTTATGTTGTAATCGCGCTGTATGTGTTGGTGCCGGTGCTGATTATTGAGGCGTTCAAGCGCTGGAAATGGATGAAGAAGATCGGCACGGTGGTGGCTGCGTATGCGGTGGGAATTTTGTTTGCCTTGACGGGTTTTGTGCATTTTGATGCGGGGACGGTCGAGGTGGCGTCGTTCGGTAAGATCCAATCGCTGCTGATGTCGGTGGCGGTGCCGCTGGCGATTCCGTTGATGTTGTTCAACTGCGATTTTAAGTTATGGACCAAAGCGCTGCCGAAGACGTTATGGTCGTTAGTCGGTGGCTTAGCAGCGGTACTGACGGCAGTCGTGACCGGTTATTTCATCTTCCGCACGCCGGACGTACCGGAGTTTAATAAGGTGGCGGCTATGATGACGGGTATCTATACCGGCGGCACGATGAACTTCAATGCCTTGGGTGCGTCGTTGGGTGTCGATAAGACCGTGATGGCGATTGTGTTAGCCTTTGAGATGGTGCTGACGACCCCGTATATTTTCTTCATCATCGGCGGCGGTTACAAGGTATTACGTAAGATCCTGCCGTACGATGACGTGACGCGCAAGGGCCGCAAGGACGAAGCGGTGGAGACGAAGGATATCGAGAACTACGAGGGTATGTTGAGTAAGAAGAACGTCGGCGGTATGTTTGCCGGTCTGGGTCTGAGTGTGCTGTTTCTGGCGATCGGTGCGGGTCTGGCCTTGCTGCTGACGGGTACCTTGAATGAGTTGGTAGTGATATTGACGATCACGACGCTGTCGATCATCGCGTCCTTCTTCAAGAAAGTAAGGGAGCTGCCGAAGACCTTTGAGTTAGGTATGTTCTTTATATTGATCTTCTCCGTCATCGTCGCATCGCTGTTCGATATCCACAGCGTGAACGGTGGTAGCCTGATGATCGGTGGGTTTGTAGCGTGGGTAATGATCTGCGCAGCGGGTCTGCATCTGCTGTTGTGCCGTATCATGCACGTGAGCGGTGATTTGTTCTGCGTGAGTCAGATTGCGTTGCTCTGTTCACCGCCTTTCGTACCACCGGTAGTGGGTGCGATGAAAAACAAGAAAGTGCTGATTTCGGGTATCGCGATCGGATTGGTCGGTTACGCGGTCGGTACGTATTTAGGAATTGTTATAGCGATGATTTTGCCCTAGGAACCTAGGATCATAGGAAACTAGAAAACTATCACAACAATGAAAAGATATATCATACTTTTATTAGCGGTGTTGTTGGCCCTGCCGATGGCGGCCAAGAAGAAAGAGCCGAAACCGCAGGAAGTGGACAGTTTGGGGCGTAAGATCAAGACCGGTTGGAACTTCGGTATCCTGCCCTCGGTAGCGTACGATGCCGATTACGGTTTTCAGGGTGGTATCTTGACGAACGTATATTATTACGGAGACGGAAAGCAGTACCCTGAGTACATCCATTCGTTGTATTTCGAGGGTGCTTATACGACCAAGCACCACGGTATTTTCCGTTTTAACTATGACTCGAAGTACCTGATTCCGGGTTATCGTCTGACGCTGGACGCGACCTATCTGCCGGACGCGATGTGCGATTTCTACGGTTTCAACGGTTATCAGTCTGTGTATCATTACGATTGGCATAACTGGAGCAAGAAAGCGGAGAAGATGTCGGTGGCGGACTATCAGACACGTGTGTTCTACAAGTACAAACGTGACCTGATCCGTGTGGCCGGTGACATCGAGGGAACGATCTACAAGGACCTGAAATGGAACGCCGGTTTGGGTGTGTTGGGTTACATCATCGACGACTGCGACATCGACATGCTGAACGGCAAGAACGTGTATGACCCGAGTCTGGATCACCAGAAAGCCCTGAATCCGAATGCAGAGTTGCTGTACGACAAGTACAAGAAATGGGGGTTAATTGGAGCGGACGAAATGAACGGCGGCTGGCACCCATACTTGCGCGGCGGTATCACATACGACACACGTGACAAACGGCAGGGTCCGAACAAGGGTATCTATACAGATTTGTTCTTCACCTATTCGGCGGCTTTCAATGCCAAATACGGTAATCAGGCCGCAGCGGGCTATAACCATTTGCAGTTCAACTTCACGTTCCGCCACTACGTACCCTGCTACGTGGACAAGAAAGGGCATCACCGCATTACGTTTGCCTACCGGTTGGGCGTGCAGAACCTAGTGGCAGGTCTGTCGCCGTTCTACATGAACAACTACATGAACACGCTCTTTATCCAGCGTGTGTACTACGAAGGGCTCGGTGGCGGTAACTCGATCCGCGGTATGATGGCGAACAGGATTCTGGCGAACGGTTTTGCGTTTGCGAACGTGGAATTCCGTTTCCGGGTGGTTAATTTCGATATCGGTCGCCAGCATTTCTTTGTGGGTCTGAATCCGTTCTTTGACTTAGGTGTGATCACGCAGCCGTACACGCTGGATTATACGAAACTGCGCGCACAAGTGGAGGCCGGAGGGGAACGTTTTGAGGATTATTTCTCAAGCAACCCGAAGGACGCCTATCTGCCGCACATGACGGCAGGTCTGGGTCTGAAGATCGGTATGAATGAGAACTTTGTACTCTCCGCCGACTGGGGTATGCCGCTCAACAAGCAGGACAACGCCAAATGGGCGAATTTCTATGTAAAAATGGGTTATTTGTTTTAATCATGAAAAAGAAAAAGAACACGACCGGTATATGGATTGTGATCGTAGCCGCAGCGGCACTGGAGGCGATCTCGTGTATCATGTATTTCACGAGTCGAGCTGCCATCAAACACGAAGCGGAACAGCGGGCTAAGACCGAACTGCGCAAAGCCGAGCTGGAGATCGAGCTGCACACGAGTGAGATGGAGACCGCGGCAAGAGGTCTGGCGTTACTGGTGGAGAAGCATATCGACCATCCAGACTCGGTCTGTTCCGCTACCGACCTCGCGGTCAGGACGCTGCATACCCACACAAGTATGGCTGTTGCTTTTATACCGAACTACTACCCTGCGAAAGGGCATTACTACGAGATATGCAGCAGCCGCATCACGGCAGACAGCGTCTATACCCGCCAGATCGGCAGCGCCGGGCACGACTACACAGAGATGGAGTGGTGGCAGAACGGCTTTGTACACGACTCCTGCTGGTGGTGCGAGCCGTATATGGACGACTCCGGCTCGGAGGCTCCGGTGGTGAGCTGTTCCTATCCGGTGCGCAACCAAAAAGGTGAGGTAGTAGCCGTCGTGTGCGTCGATATGGCGCTGGACTATCTGCAGGAGAAACTGCCGGAGTACCTGCAGGTGTATAAGAACAGTTATTACTCGATCAAATCAAGCCATGGTGGCGATATCGTGCGGGTGATCGATACTATCCCGGGACGCAAGTACAATACGTTCAACGAAGAGATTGACGCCACCGGCTGGCATATTGAGATTATTATTCCGGAGGATGAGATGTTCGCCGACCTGAACCGGATCGGTAAGATTGTGGGACTGCTGATGCTGCTCGGTCTGGGAGTGTTGATTCTTATCATCTGGCACGCCGGAAAAAGCAATAAGCAGTTGATCGAATCGACCGCGAAGAACGAACGCATGGAGAGTGAGTTACAGATTGCCAACACGATTCAGATGGCGATGTTGCCGAAAGTCTTCCCGCCTTTCATGGACCGCTTGGACCTTAATCTGTACGGCATCGTCGATCCTGCCAAAGAGATCGGTGGGGATTTGTACGATTTCTATGTGCGTCATAACAAATTGTTCTTCTGCATCGGCGACGTGAGCGGTAAAGGTGTACCGGCGGCACTGGTGATGGCGATGACGCGATCGCTGTTCCGTAATATCACCGCCCACGAGGAGCAACCGGCAGAGATTGTACGCAAGATGAACCGCGCCATCGTGGATCAGAACGCACAGAATATGTTCTTGACGCTGTTCCTGGGTGTGATGGACTGCGAGACCGGTGAACTGCAATACTGCAACGCAGGGCATAATGCACCGGTGGTGATTAGGGATGAGGGATTAGCGATTAGCGAGTTAGAGGTGGTTCCGAACCTGCCGTTGGGTATTGAGCCGGAGTTTGTGTTTAAGGCTCAGCAGACGAAGTTGCAGCACGGCGACACGCTCTTCCTCTATACGGACGGTCTGACCGAAGCAGAAAACATCCGGCACGAGCAGTACGGTGAAGAGCGGATGATGAAGGAGTTGAGAGATGAAAGGAAGAAAGGGCTTTCGCCGCGACATCTGGTTCATACGATGCAAGCGAGTGTAGAGGCTTTCCGCGAAGGAGCCGACCAGAGTGACGACCTGACGATGCTGGTGGTTCGTTACCAGACACCGGCGCTGATGATGCGCAACGACATCGAACAGATCCCGACGCTGTCGGAATGGATCGAGGGTCTGGGAATTCCGGATGAACTGAGTATGCCGATTAATCTGGCGCTGGAAGAGATTGTGAGTAACGTGATGCTGTACGCCTATCCGCACTCGAGCGGACGCGTGTTGGTCGAATACACCGCACCGATGATCTTCACCATCACGGACAGCGGTATCCCGTTTGATCCAACCAAACAGAAAGAGGCGGATATCACCCTCAGTGCCGAAGAACGGGAGATCGGTGGACTCGGAATTCACCTGGTGCGTCAGATCATGGACGAAGTGATATACGAACGCGTAGAAGATAAGAATGTTTTGACATTAATCAAAACAGTTTAATGTTGAATGTTTAATGTTTAATGATATGAAAACGGAAATTGTAGCAAACGGCAATCAGATTATTGCCAAGTTCATCGGTCGGTTAGACACGCCGGCAGCGGTACAAACGATGGAGGACGTGAAGCCTCTCTTGGAGGCTGAGAAAAAAGAGATCATCCTGGACTGTACAGAACTGGAGTACATCTCCTCGAGCGGTCTGCGTATCTTTTTGAGTGTACGCAAAGAAGCCGCAGCAAAAGGCAGTAAGGTCATCGTACGCAACATCAACGCCGACATCCGTCAGGTTTTCATGATGACGGGCTTTGTGTCCTTGTTTGAAATCCAATAACCATGGATCTACATTGCGAAATGATCCTCGAGGAGTACCGCGAGCAGCTGCCGGTCTTTGAGCAGATGAAGACCGAAGTACTGCGTGTACTGCGTGAGGCACTGGACCGCAGCGGGCTGGTCGTTACCGCCATCGAGGCACGTATCAAGACCGAAGAGAGTCTGCGGGGCAAGTTGGCGCTGAAAGGATCCAAGTACGCCACCCTCAGCGACATCACCGATATCCTCGGAGCACGTATCATCACGTTCTACACCGACGATGTGGACCGTATTGCAGCCATGGCGGAGCAGCTGTTCGAGATCGATTGGGACAACTCGGTCGATAAGCGCATGTTGCACCAGCTCGACAGCTTCGGGTATAACTCGCTGCACTATATCTGCAAGCTCCCCGGTTACGACTTTCGGTTTGAGTTACAACTCCGCACAACGCTCCAGCATGCCTGGGCTTCCATCAACCACGACAACGGGTACAAGACCGGTGTGGAGATTCCGCGGGAGTACCTGAGGCGTATCAACCGTCTGGCAGGTATCCTGGAGATGGCGGACGATGAGTTCAGTCGTATCCGGACGGAGATCACCGATTACCGGCGGCGTGTGCAACAGTTGGTACAGAACGGTAAGTTAGACGATGTACTGCTGGACGGCGACACGTTCAACAGTTATCTGCAGGCACGTCCGTTCGATGCACTCAACAAGCGTATTGCCGCCATTAACCAGGCCGAGATACAAGAGGTACCGCTGATTCGTTACCTGCGTGTGTTCAACGCTTTCGGCTGCAAGACGCTCGGTGACGTACAACGTCTGGTCAAACAGTACGAAGAGGACGCTTATCGTCTGGCGCGGCATCAGTTGGGCAACACGGATCTCGATATTATCTCTTCGGCCGTCGGCGTACAGAACATCTGTATCGTCTGTATCCTGGCCACCGGTGGCGGTAAGATGGGTCTGGTGCGCTTCTTCGATGCCATCAACGGTCACAACCCCCAGAACGAAGCTATTGCAGAGATGACGTTTAATTTAGCAAAAAGTATTCAACTATGACAGAACCTATTTTGATTGATCTGAACGACTACGTACGTACCGGCGAAGGTGCGAACGGGGCGAGTTACAACCACAAATCCGACCCGAACATCATGATGAAGATGTACTTCCGTAATTTCAAGGCGGCCGCATTGGAATTGGAGTTGGCCAAGAAAGTGTATGCCTTCGGCATCCCGACACCCGAGCCCGGTGATCTGGTAACCGACGGTGAGCGGATGGGTATCCGTTTCCGTCGTGTCGAAGGAAAGAAATCCTACTCGCGTGCCTGCGGGGACAATCCCGAGAAAGCAGAGGAGTACGGACGGGAGTTTGCGCAGTTATGCAAAAAACTGCACGCTACGCATGTCGATACGACGCAGTTTGAGAACGTCAAGGATCGGTTGTACAAGATGTTAGCCGACAATCCGGATTTTACGGCGGAGCAAAAAGAGAAACTTCATGATTTTATTGCCGCAGCACCCGATGCCGACACGGCGATACACGGTGACTTACAGTTCGGAAACGGTATCTTCACGGAGAAAGACGGGGAAAGAAAATTGTATTTCATTGACTTGGGGGATTTCTGCTACGGTTACCCGATGTTTGATATCGGCATGGTGTACCTGTGCTGCTGCCTGAATGACGAGGCGTGGACGATAGAGGTGAACCACATGAGTAACGCCACCGCTGCACGTTTCTGGGATGGTTTTGCGGCAGAGTATTTCGGTCCCAACGCAGACATGCAAGCCGTGATGAAAGAGGTGAAGATCTATGCCGGATTAAAGACCATCATGATCGAGCGCGACACACACTGTCCGATGCCGCAGTTCAGAGCGATGTTGGAAGGAACGATTTATTAATGGTAATTGGTAAATGGCAAATAAATATTTAGACACCGACTTGCTGGATCGCGCAATCATTTTTGCGGTGCAGGCGCATCATAACACGGAACGCCGCGGAAAGGGTTTTCCGTACATCGTGCACCCGATGGAAGCGGTGGAGATCGTGGCAACCATCACGGCGGATCAGGAGCTGTTGGCTGCCGCAGCGCTGCACGATACGATCGAAGACACGGAAGTGACGGTAGAGCAGATCCGCGAGGCGTTCGGAGAGCGTGTGGCGGAGTTGGTGCACGCCGAGAGCGATCAGTTCACCGAGGGCGTGAGCGAAGAGGACAGCTGGCACGACCGCAAGCAAGCCGCGATTGACCGTCTGGCCGCAGCTTCGCACGATGCGAAGATCGTGGCGATGGGAGACAAACTGAGTAACATGCGGGCTATCTGGCGCGATTACCAGACCAAGGGCGATGAACTGTGGAACATCTTCCACGTGAAGGACAAAGCCTCCCACGAATGGCACTATCGCGGTCTGGCTGCTTCGCTTTCCGAACTGAACGACACTTTCGCTTATCAGGAATTTGTGCGGTTAATTGACGATGTATTTTCGGGATCCCGGAATCCCGGTTTACCGGTATCATGAAAGTTATTTTTGAACATATCGACAACGCCCGTGACTTAGGTGGGATGACGGGTGCCGGTGGACGGGAAATTCGTCCGCACCGGTTGCTACGTACGGCCCATCTGCACGATGCGTCTGATGCCGATGTAGCACGATTGAAGGAAGAGTTTAACCTCTGCCGGATCTTTGATTTCCGTTCCATGAACGAGTTCAACGCCGTACCGGACCGCGAGATAGAAGGCGTGCAGCATCATCTGCTTCCCACCATCGACATGCGTGCCGAGCAGCAGACCGGTAAGCCGATTCCGGACGAGGCGTTTTTAGAATTAGACCGTCATATTGTCAACTACAGTTTTTATCCCGAAGTGCAGATGATGGCGGCGAATATGTATCCCTCGCTCATTCGATCGGAGTTCAGCCAACTGCAGTATGCCGCTTTTCTGCGTCTAATCATTGAGGCACCGGAAGACGGTGGTATTTTGTGGCACTGCGCCCAGGGTAAGGACCGAACCGGTTGGGGAGCAGCCTTCCTGATGTTCGCCCTTGGTGTGAGTCGCGAAGATATCATTGAAGATTTTGAGCAGAGTAACGAACATTACCGACCGATAGTGAACAAACTGAACGCGGACGTACTCGCGCGTGGAGGCGGTGAAGCGGAGATGGCTGTCATACAAGCTTTTATGGGTGTCAGTACACCTAATTTTATCTCCACGCTGGATCTGATTGACCGCGAGTACGGCGGTATGATGACCTATCTGCAGGACATTCTCTGTCTGACGCACGATGATTTGCAAACCCTTAGAAAACGATACTTAATATGATGCACAGTAACGAAGAGGTAGCTCGCTGCCTTTTATGCGAAAATGCCCCTTGTGGTGCCAAAGTGGCACGCGCCATCCGCGCTTTACGCTTTGATAATCTCTGGACCGCCCACGAGATCTTCAGCCAGATCAACGATACGGAGATAGAAGCCGCCGAGAAAGCGTGTATCCATTACGACAAGCCGATACGTATTGCAGAGTTAAAGAAGGCTGTGCTGAATAATCCGAATCATCCGAATAATCAGAATCTACCGTCTCTCGAACTGAATTTCTGCGATATGGTCTGCGAGAACCCGTTCTTCCTGGCCTCTTCGGCTATCTGCACCAACTACGACATGGTCGCACGGGCTTTTGAGGCAGGCTGGGCAGGGGTGTTCTATAAGACCATCTGCAAGCAGGATATCCGTGAAGTGAGTCCTCGTTTCGATGCCGTTCGCAAAGAAGGTACGCCGTTTGTGGGATTCCGAAATATGGAGCAGTTGAGCGAGAACCCGTATGAGATGGACTTTGAGATCCTGCATCGGTTGAAGGTCAACTATCCCACCAAACGGGTCATTGCGTCCATCATGGGACAGAGCGAAGAGGAGTGGATTGAGTTGGCCAAGATGGCTGAAGACGCAGGCTGCGATGCGGTAGAGTTGAATTTCTCCTGTCCGCAGATGAAGTTATCCGGTCTGGGTTCGGATATCGGTCAGAGCAATGACCTCATCCTCTGCTACACCTCCTGCATCAAAGAGGCCGTCTCCATACCCGTTATTCCGAAGATGACGCCGAACATCATGTCCATGCGCAATCCGGCGCTGGCGTGCTATTATGCCGGGGCGCACGGTATCAGTGCCATCAATACGATCAAGTCCATCACCATGAGTCATGACGCCGAAGTAAGCGACAAAAAGACGATATCCGGTTATTCGGGTAAGGCCGTCAAACCGATTGCGTTGCGTATGATTTATGAGATGACAGGCGACCCGGTAATCCGCAGAGCCGGTATCGAGAAACACCTGGATATCAGCGGTATCGGTGGTATCGAGACCTGGCGCGATGCACTGGAGTTCATCCAACTCGGCTGCCGTAACGTACAAGTCTGTACAGCCGTCATGCAGTACGGTTACCGTATCATCGATGACCTTAAGTTAGGTCTGCAGCACTATATGCAGGAGCGTGGTATAACTGAACTCAAGAAACTGGTGGGTGAGGAACTGAAGAACATTGTGCTGCCGTCTGATCTTGACCGTGAGACGATGGTCTTCCCGAAGATTGACCGAGACAAATGTATCGGCTGCGGACGCTGTTATATATCCTGTATGGATGGTGGACACCAGGCGATCAGTTTTGACGAAGACCGCAAACCGCGTATCGTCGGCACCAAATGTGTCGGCTGTCATCTCTGCCGTCTTGTATGTCCAACCGGTGCGATTGGTCAAGCCAAACGAATGCTCAAACCACAAAAATGAACATCGAACACCTGACACGAAAGTTTCATAAAGCCTGCGCAGATTACGGCCTTATTGAGGACGGAGATCATATACTGATAGGCTTGAGCGGCGGCAAAGACAGTCTGCTGCTGACCGAACTGTTGGGTCGGCGTGCCAAAATCTACAAACCCCGCTTTCATGTCACAGCGCTTCATGTACGGGTCAAAGAACGCGACTACCAGACCGACCTTAGTTATCTGGAGCATTTCTGTCAGCAAGCCGGTGTGCCGCTCGTGGTAAGGGACACGGAGATAGGCGAGGCTCCGAAAAATCAGAATAATCCGAATAATCTGAATAATCCGTGCTTTTTATGTGCCTGGTATCGCCGCAAGATGCTTTTTAACACGGCGCAGGAGTTGGGTTGTAACAAAATCGCTTTCGGGCATCACCGTGACGACGTGATAGAGACGATGCTGATGAACCTCATCTACCAGGGTGCTTTTGCGACCATGCCGCCGATGTTGCAAATGGATAAAATGCCCATCCGTATCATCCGTCCGCTATGCCTGATAGACGAGGCGGCTATAGTGGCGTACGCAGCGCAACAGAATTATCAAAAACAAACCAAACTATGCCCCTTTGAGCATGTCAGCGCACGGGATAAGGTCAAGAAACTCTTGGCGGACATCAAAGCCCTTAATCCCGAAGCCATGGACTGTATGTACGGGGCGTTGACGAACATAAAAGCGGCCTATCTGCCGCAGTTGAAAGTTTAATGTTTAAAGTTTAAAGAATGAACGCGTTATACACTATTTTACTATTACTGGCCTCCAACATCTTCATGACGCTGGCGTGGTACGGTCATCTCAAACTGCAGCAGATGGGATTTTTCACCAATTCTACGCCGCTCATCTTTGTGATCCTGCTGTCGTGGGGCATCGCTTTCTTTGAGTACTGTCTTCAAGTGCCCGCCAACCGGATGGGATTTATCGGAAACGGAGGAACGTTTAACCTGATGCAACTCAAGGTGATCCAAGAGGTCATCACGTTGGTGGTTTTTGTCATTTTCTCCGCGATCGCCTTCCACATGGAGTTGAGGTGGAACCATTTCGTAGCCTGTCTGCTCCTGATTGCGGCAGTCTATTTTGTGTTTGGATTTAAATAATTGTTACTATGAATATCGTTGTTTTCACAGGCGCCGGAGTGAGCGCCGAGAGTGGTCTGGGTACCTTCCGTGACTCGGACGGTTTGTGGGAGAAATACCGCATCGAAGATGTATGTACCCACGAGGCATGGTTGCGCAATCCGCAGTTATGTGTCGATTTCTACAACGCACGACGCAAGGATACGTTGGCCGCCCAACCTAACGCGGCCCATGTAGCTATCGCCAAGTTACAACAAGCCATCCCTGGTACACGTGTCATCACGCAGAACATTGACGATCTGCACGAGCGTGCGGGTGCCAAAGAGGTGGTCCATCTGCACGGAGAGATCACCAAACTACGTTCAGAGAACAACGAGACAGCCACCGTGCCCTTGGAGGGCTGGGAGCAACACTATGGCGATCGTCATCCGGATGGATCGTTATTGCGACCATACATCGTTTTCTTCGGAGAAGGTGTACCGTATTTCGATGAGGCTTGTCGTATCGCCAGTCAGGCAGATATCATGGTCGTTGTGGGCACAAGTCTCAACGTTTATCCGGCAGCATCCCTAATTCATTACGCACCGGCTAACTGTCCGATCTATTTCGTCGATCCTGGTCAGCCGGAGTTCGGTATGTGGGCGGATCGGATCACGCATATTCGGAAACCTGCTACGCAGGGTGTACCTGAACTGGTAGAAAAATTGATTGCAGAAAACCGATGAATCCGTATATCCAATCATTGCGATTAAGAACATTACCGCTGTCCGTGTCGGGTATTATCCTCGGCACGGGTCTGGCAGGTTTTCAAAACGGACTGGTCTTCGCGCTTGCGCTCTGTACCACCCTCTGTCTGCAGATTCTCAGTAACCTCTGTAACGAACTGGGGGACGCACTCAAAGGCACGGACACCGACCAGCAGGGACGCGAAGCCTATGGCTTGCAAGCCGGTACGATCACCGTACAGCAGATGAAAACCATGATTCTGCTCTTTATCGGTCTGAGCATCGTTTTCGGTACCGCCCTCGTCTGGACGGCATTCGGAACGTTGTTCAGCGAGCCAAGTTGGGTCTTTCTCGGACTCGGTGCATTAGCCATCGTAGGGGCCATCAAATACACCCTGGGCAAACACAGCTACGGGTATATCGGACTCGGAGACCTCGGGGTTTTTCTGTTCTTCGGACTGCTCAGTACGATTGGTGGCTACTACCTGCAGACACAAACCATTACCGCCGAGATCATCTGGCTGGGTGCTGCCATCGGCTTGCCCTGCGTGGGGGTACTGAACCTCAATAACATCCGTGATATGGCGCACGACATCGAGCACGGCAAACGAACGTTTGCTTCCCTGCTCGGTCCGGTCGGAGCACGCATCTATCACACGTTTTTGCTTGTCGGCTGCCTCACAATTTTTGTTTGTTTTGGGCACTGGTGGACACTTGCCATCCTGCCTGTCTGGGCCTGGCATTTATATTACCTCTACACCCACACCGATCGGCTCGACCGTCACATGCCTATCCTGATGTTCACCACGCTGGCTGTCGCTGTGTTAGCCCTCCTGCCTACTGATTTTAACCGGCCGTCGAAAGTGGAACAGTACAAGGCCGAGAAGCATATTCAGGACAGTATTCGTTTAGAAGAACAAGTGCGCAGTCTGGCGTATTACGAGTCCGAATTGGAGCGTTTGATGCCGGTAGCGGACAGTTTGATTGCGCTCTTTCATTACGAAAAAAATGACAAATACCAGGATCACGGTAACTATGTAGTGACCGGTAAAAACGGTGTACGTATTCTGGTTCGCGATGACGGAAAAGAGATCCTACTCTACCAAAACGGCAAACGAATGGAACACACCGATGACCCCAAATACGATCAGGCAGAGCACCTGCAAATTGTCATTTCGGACATCAAAGAACTTGAAAAACGGATTGCAAAAACCTCTTTAGAGGTGCAAAAATACCAAAAACGGCTACAAAAAGATTAATATGCTTGCATATATGCAAGATTTTTTGTAACTTTGCGCCCACAATTAAAATGCAGTAGTATGGCAGAATCAAAATACGAAAGCAAAATCACCTCCGCACCTTGCTCGGCGGCGCAGATTTATAAGGTATTAAGTAACTTGCAGAACTTGGAGCGGGTGAAAGACCTCATCCCCAAGGACAAGATCCAGGAGATGGATATTGAGCCGGATCGCGTACGTCTCAAAGTAGATGGCCTGGCGCAGAAAATCACCATAGCTATCGTCGATCGTATTGAGAACGATACCGTGAAATTCGGTGCAGAGGGCATTCCGATGGATGCCAACTTCTGGATTCAGATGAAAGAGGTAAGTCCGACGGATACACGCCTCAAACTGACCATCAAAGCGGACATCCCGTTTATGTTCAAAATGATGGTGGAGAAAAAACTGCAAACAGGACTCGACCAGGCAGCCGACATGCTGGCGCAGTTCCCTTACCAAATGTGGCAATAAGATTATGAAAAGACCCAGAATACACAGAGAAGGACGCGGCTTAATCGTGGGTACCGTGCTGCTCCTGTTCATCATCAATGTACCTATCTATTTGTTTGTGCAGCCTCATTGGATCTTTGCCGTTACACTCATTCTAACGGCAATGCTGCTCGTGTTTGTCACCTATTTCTTCCGCAATCCGGTTCGCGTGTTGGAGATCGATGATCCGAATTTTATCATCGCACCTGCAGATGGTCGCGTGGTGGTGGTAGAGCCGACCGACGAGAACGAGTATTTCCATGAGCGCAAGTTGCAAGTGTCCATCTTCATGTCGCCGTTTAACGTGCATGCCAACTGGTATCCGATCGAAGGTACAGTGCTGGTTAGTGAGCATCAGAAAGGACGTCACCAGGGAGCATGGTTGCCCAAGTCGAGCACGGAGAACGAGCGTTCACTGGTAGTCATTGAGACACCCAACAAAGTGCAGATTGCCATTCGTCAGATTGCCGGTGCGATGGCACGTCGTATCGTAACGTACGCCAAACCCGGTCATCAGGCGCACCGTAACACCCACCTCGGTTTCATCAAACTCGGATCACGCGTGGATATGTACCTGCCCTTGGATACAGAGATGTTCGTCGCTGTGGGTGAACACGTTCGCGGGAACGAGACCATCATCGGACGTCTCGCGGACCAAGAAAAGAAAGAAAAGTGAAACAATTAAAATCATACGACCATGAATTTTGAAGAATTATTTGCGCAGTACCCCTGCCCGTTTACCGATGAGCAAGTAAAAGCTCAAGTAGCTGACATCGAAGCAAAACATTTTGCAGAGAACAACAACGTAGAGGTATGGAAAGAGTGCCTCCACCAGATCGACTATACCACGCTGAGTGCCGATGACACGATTGCTAAAGTGGAGTTTATGGCAAATGCTGTAAACACCTTCGAGGCGAAGTTCCCGGGCGTACCCAACGTAGCAGCTATCTGTGTGTATCCCGCGATGGCAGAGTACGTACGCAAAGCCCTCAAGGATCCGAAATTCAATATCGCTTGCTGCTGTGCCGGCTTCCCCGCTGCTCAGACTTTCCCGGAGATCAAAGTAGCCGAGACCGCGATGGCACTCAAGATGGGTGCAACCGAAGTGGACATCGTGCTCTCCGTTGGTAAGTTCCTCGAAGGCCGTTACCAGGAATGCTGGGATGAGATCCGCGAGATTAAGGACGTTTGCAAAGAACACCATCTGAAGGTTATTTTGGAGACCGGTTTACTCAAGAACGCAGAGAACATCTGGAAAGCTTCTATCCTTGCTATGTCCGCAGGTTGCGATTTCATCAAGACCTCTACCGGTAAGATCAGCGTGAACGCTACACCGGAGGCTACCTTCGTTATGTGCCACGCTATCAAGGCTTGGAAAGAGAAAACCGATATCAAGATGGGTTACAAACCTGCCGGTGGTGTCTCCACAACCGACGAGGCGGTACAGCACTTTACCCTCGTCAAAGAGATTCTTGGCGAAGAGTGGCTCAATAACGAGTGGTTCCGTTTCGGTGCTTCCCGTCTGGCAAACAACCTGCTCTCCTCTATCGTGGGAAAAGAAACGAAACATTTTTAACTAGTATCCTAGGTTCCTAGATTCCTAGGCTCCTAGTCTTATCAAAATGAATAAAATCATTTCCAAAAGATTCTTTTCGGACAATGTAGCGGAGCTCGTCGTAGAAGCTCCGCTTATTGCCCGTAGTCGTCGTGCCGGTCACTTTGTGATCATCCGTGTGGACGCCAATTCTGAACGCGTGCCCTTGACCATCGCCGGTGCAGACATTGATAAAGGAACGATCACCCTTGTCGTTCAACAAGTAGGCGCTTCTACCCATAAACTGCTGGCACTCAACGCCGGTGACTATATCCACGATGTAGTCGGTCCGCTCGGTCGCGCTACGCGTATCGAGAAATACGGAACAGTCGTATGTGCGTGCGGTGGTGTAGGTGCAGCACCGATGCTGCCTATCGCAGAGGCACTCAAGAAAGCCGGCAATAAAGTCATTACCGTCCTCGCTGCCCGCAATAAAGATCTGCTCATCCTTCGCGATGAACTGGCTCAATGGTCGGACGAGGTCATCATCATGACCGACGATGGCTCTGCCGGACAACAAGGTGTAGTCACCGTAGGTGTCGAGCAAGTCATCAACCGCGAGAAAGTCGATAAATGTATCACCATCGGTCCGGCGATTATGATGAAGTTCGTCGCCCTCACGACCGCCAAATACAATATCCCGACCGAGGCATCGCTCAACACGATCATGGTCGATGGCACAGGCATGTGCGGCGCATGTCGCGTTACTGTAGGAGGAAAAACGAAGTTCGTCTGCGTGGATGGACCTGAGTTTGATGCCCATGAGGTCGATTGGACAGAGATGCTCAGCCGCATGAAATCCTACAAAGCGGAAGAAGCGGAGGCACTCGAAGCATATCAGTCCCACCAAGCCTCCAAAGAAGGTAGTTCCCCGACGGTCAACCGACAGTCAACCGACGGTCAAAGCCAAGGTAAGGCTACTGTAAAGCCGGTAGAGCCCTTCGAAGGCAAACCGAAAGATCGCGTCGCTATACCACGTGTTCAGATGCCCGAACTGCGTCCCGAAGTGCGTGTCAAATCGCTGCACGAAGAGGTGAACCAAGGTCTGACGTTCGAGCAAGCCATCACGGAGTCCCATCGTTGTTTGAATTGTAAGAACCCGACCTGTGTACAAGGTTGTCCGGTCAACATCAATATCCCGGGCTTCATCAAGACCCTCGAGACCGGTGACGTACTCGGAGCTGCCGCAGTTATCAAAGAGTCTTCCTCTCTGCCCGCAGTCTGCGGTCGCGTCTGCCCGCAAGAGAAACAATGCGAGAGCCAGTGTATCCACCTCAAAATGGGTCATCCGGCTGTAGCTATCGGATACCTCGAGCGCTTCTGCGCAGACTACGCAAATCAGAATTCTCAGAATAATCCGAATACTCAGAAAACACCGACCGGTGCAAAAATAGCGGTCGTTGGTTCCGGTCCTGCCGGTCTGACTTTCGCCGGTGATGCCGCCAAGTACGGCTACGAGGTACATGTCTTCGAAGCGCTGCACGAGATAGGCGGTGTACTCAAATACGGTATTCCGGAGTTCCGTCTCCCGAATCGTATCGTGGACATTGAGATAGATGGTCTGCGTGCGCTGGGCGTACAGTTCCACACAGATACGATCATCGGTAAGACCATCACGGTCAAAGAACTCGAAGAGCAAGGCTTCAAGGGAATCTTCGTCGGTTCAGGAGCCGGTCTGCCGCGTTTCATGAATATTCCGGGCGAGAACCTCAACGGTGTCATGTCCTCCAATGAGTACCTGACTCGTGTCAACCTGATGGATGCGTCTAACCCCGCAACGGACACACCGCTGCTCTACGGTAAGAATGTAGCGATCATCGGTGGTGGTAACACGGCCATGGATGCGGTACGTACCGCCAAACGGCTCGGTGCAGAACGCGCAATGATCATCTACCGCCGCTCTGAAGAAGAGATGCCGGCGCGTATCGAAGAGGTGCATCATGCCAAACAGGAAGGTATTGAGTTCATGACCTTGCACAACCCGATTGAGTACCATGCGGACGAGAACGGTCGCGTTTGCGAAGCCGTACTCCAAGTGATGGAATTGGGTGAACCCGACGAATCCGGTCGTCGCAGTCCGGTGCCCGTAGAAGGCAAAACTGTCACCATCCCTGTCGATCTCGTCATCGTCGCCGTAGGCGTTAGCCCGAACCCGCTGATTCCGTCGTCCGTAGAAGGCCTCGAGATAGGTAAAAAAGGTACAATCGTCGTCAATGAAGGCATGCAATCTAACCTACCGATGATCTTCGCCGGAGGCGATATCGTCCGTGGAGGTGCGACCGTCATCCTTGCTATGTCGGACGGCCGTAAGGCAGCCAAAGCTATGCACGAATATTTGAGTAAGTGAATCTGTTAACTGCGATATTACTGTCGGTCACTTTTCTGACCAGCCACCCGCTTACCGGGCAGGCAAACATGTCTGTGTTTGTGCAGAACATGCAGACCGGTGAGGTGATCGACAGTTATCGCGCAGACAAAGTAGTGCCACCGGCATCGGTAATGAAACTACTGACGACCGGTGCAGCACTCGAGATTCTTGGTCCCGGATACAAATTTCCGACTATCTTGGAATATACGGGCATGATAGAGAACGGTGTCTTACACGGCAACCTCTATATCCACGGCAGTTGTGATCCGTCCTTGGGTTGGAAAGGTCAAACAGGATTTCTGGCCAAATGGGTCAAAGCGGTTCAGAAAGCAGGTATTTCCACGATCGATGGAGGTATCATCGCCGACATGACGATGTTAGACGGCGAGGCACAAAATCCCAACTGGCTCTGTGAGGATGCCGGAAACTACTACGCTCCGGGAATTTTTTCACTCAATTACTACGGCAACACGATGAATATAGTGCTCCAAAGTGGTGAACCGGGTACTGTAGCCAAAGTGGTCAAGACCGAACCCTACGTGGAAGACGTCTATTTCATCAATCGAATCCGCTGCGATAAGATTCAGTACGATGGAGCGTTTGTGAGTGGATTGCCGTATAGCCGTGAACGTTATCTCACCGGTGCCGTTCCCTCCAATCTCGGTACGTTCGGAGTCAAAGGTGACTTACCGAATCCGGGATTATTATTAGCAAGGCATTTCACCAATCGGCTACGCGAAGCAGGTATCATCGTCAAGCGTGATGCTACTTACATCGCCGATTACAACCCGTTGACTCCGCCTCGTACGGAACTCTATACCCATTATTCCGAACCGCTGTCGGAGATCATTAAGGAAACGAACGTCAATAGTAACAATCTATACGCCGAGTCGCTGTTCCGTTATTTAGGTACGCGCTATACCCTCCCCGGCACGATTCATAACAGTCAGGATCTGCTGCGGGATTTCTGGCGCCGCAGAGGAGTCAATGTACAGAACGCTATCATCAAAGACGGTTGTGGTCTCGCACCGCAAGATGCGGTTAGTGCCAAAGCTTTCGTACAACTGCTGTCCTTCATGGCACGCAGTAACAACAAAGAAGCATGGATCAACTCCCTCCCCGTCAGCGGACAAAGCGGTACCCTCAAGAGCCTGTGTCCCAAAACGGAATTGGAGGGGCGAATACATGCCAAAAGCGGAACGATTGCAGGCACTAAGAACTTTGCGGGCTATATCGACATGCCTAACGGAGAGACCTGGGTCTTTGCCATCCTGATCAACTCCGCACCGGGTAAGGCCAAAAATGTGCAACACGTGATCCAACAATATTTGTTAGATGTATATAGAGAGCACCGATAGTACGAACACGCTACTCAAGCAACTGGCTGCGGAAGGCAATCCGCCTGAGTTCATCTACGCGGGCTTCCAAACGGCCGGACGAGGACAAATGGGGAACGGTTGGGAGAGCGAAGCAAACAAAAACTTACTATGCTCCATTTTACTGCCTCCACGGAAGAACCTATTTGAACTCAATGTAGCAGTCAGCGTGGCCGTGCGGCGATTATTGGGAGAGGACTTTACGATTAAGTGGCCCAACGATATCTATTGGCAGGACAAGAAAGTCGCAGGAATCCTGATAGAAAACGCCATTATCGGTAATGAGATCAAATACTCCATTGCCGGAATAGGCCTCAACGTCAACCAGACAAAGTGGAAGACAAACGCCCCGAATCCTGTTTCGTTGAAACAAATAACAGGAAAAGAGTACGATCTCGATGTGCTGATGCAGCAGTTGTACGCCGAAATGATGAAGGCACTGGACGAGAATGTATGGGAGGATTACATAGCGCATCTTTACCGCCGAGAGGGTTGGTGGTACTTTGCGGAAAGAGAAGTGAGCGTAGTACCTTCGCGGGTGCTGACCGAACATGTGGAGAATATGTTTTTGGCGCAGATAAAAGAGGTGACGGAACAAGGGGAACTGGTGCTGCAAGCCAAAGAAGGCACAAAGAAATATCATTTTAAGGAAATACAGTTTGTGTTATGATACAAGAAATACGAAATAGTCTGATCGGCCTATCAGCTTTCCTGCTGACGGGGTGTTTCTCTTTTAATCCGCCGTCCGAAAAGCCTTTATCGGACTCAACGGCAGTGGAACCACAACCCCGTATTCAGGATGAGTCGTCTCACCGCGACCAGGAGTATTTGTATGACTTGGCAGCGGTGCCGGAGATCTGTCTGACGTTTACCGAAGAAGATTGGAACACCTATCTGGATAACTACGATGCGAACAAGGACAACACAATTTATGTGCCGGCAGCATTCTCGTTTACGAAAAACGGCAAGACGTTTGTTCGGGATAGCGTGGGTATCCGTCCGCGCGGAAACAGCAGCCGGCATCGTCCGGAAGGGTCTTACGGTCAAAAGCACCAGCGTGACCATGCAGATTGGCATCACTGCCATTTCGGCATCAAGTTCACGGAGTACACCACAGGCGAGCGGTTCTTTGGCAGCGACCGGGTTGTACTGAAGTATTTCCACGGTGACCCTTCTTACTGCCGCGAGATTTTCTGCTATGATCTGTTCCGCCGATTCGGGGTCTGGAGCGCCCCAAGGGCAAGTTACTGCCGGTTGTATATTCACGTGGAAGGAGACGAGAAACCAGCGTATTTTGGTATCTATTCCATGATCGAAGGAGTACGAAAGGGTTGGCGCGAAGGGCGTATGAAAGATGGACACTTACCGGACAAAACCGGCAATATATGGAAGGCGGCGTATAATATGAACGGCCCGGCGGACTTGAGTGATTTCAATTCTGGTGGAAGGAATAAAATGGGGGTAGCAGACGACCGACACCAGTACTCGTATGCGCTGAAAACGAATAAAGATAATCTGAGTGCCGCCAAGCAGGAGCTGGTGGATTTTATGGAGACGATGCGTCCGTTGCCCAGCGGCAGTGATGAGTTGAAGAACTATTTGGAGGAGCACATGGATGTCGATCTGTTCCTGCGATACCTCGCCGTGAATGTAGCAGTCGGTATGTGGGACGACTATTGGGTGAATGCCAACAACTACTACTTCTATTTCGATGCGAACCATCGGTTCTATTTCGTGCCCTATGACTATGACAACACCTTGGGAACAACCAAGCCTATCAACGGCATGCAGAACTCAGGAACGCAGGATCCGCTGCATTGGGGCAGTCGGGAAGGTGACCGGTTGTTAGTGCGCAAGGTGCTGAGTGTTCCCCTATATGAAGATACCTACAAACAGTATTTGAAGACGATTGTCACATCACCGGAATATATGGAGCCGGAAGCGGCGATAGCGCGCGTACAGGCGTTTCAAGAACTCGTGCGCGACTATGTGAGCAATGACACGGGCACGGAGATGACAATCAGTGACCAGCCGCGACAGGATGAAGGAGATATCCAGTATCGCTTGCTGACGGGAGGTAGCGATGGAAACGGTAACAGCAATTATTTCCGAACCAAGGCAGCCTCCATTTATTGGTAATTTGAAATTTAAAATCTTTAATCATATGCAAAGTATTATTATTACCGGCGGAGCCGGATTTATCGGAAGTCATGTCGTGCGCTTGTTTGTAAACAAGTACCCTGAGTACCGAATCATCAATGTGGACAAATTAACGTACGCAGGTAATCTGGCTAACCTCAAGGACATCGAAGACAAGCCCAACTACCGCTTTGTTCGTGCAGACATCTGCGACTTCGATACCATCTTCGCCTTGATGAAAGAAGAACACGTGACCGGGGTGATTCATCTGGCAGCAGAGAGCCACGTGGATCGTTCGATCAAAGATCCGTTCACCTTCGCCCGCACGAACGTCATGGGTACTTTGAGTATGCTCCAGGCAGCCAAACTATACTGGGAATCTCTTCCGGAAAAATGGGAAGGCAAACGATTCTATCATATATCGACGGACGAGGTATATGGTGCTTTGCAACTAACGCACCCAGAAGGTATCGAACCACCGTTCACGACCAAGGCTTCGTCAGGAGAGCATCACCTCGCTTATGGTGAAGATTTCTTCTATGAGACCACGAAGTACAACCCGCACTCGCCCTATTCGGCATCGAAAGCATCGAGCGACCATTTCGTACGTGCCTTCCATGACACATACGGCATGCCAACCATCGTAACTAACTGCTCGAATAACTACGGTCCGTACCAATTCCCGGAGAAACTGATTCCGCTCTTTATCAATAATATCCGTCATCGCAAACCGCTACCCGTCTATGGCAAAGGCGAGAACGTACGTGATTGGCTCTACGTGGTTGATCACGCACGCGCCATCGACCTTATCTTCCATAAGGGTAAGATCGCGGAGACTTATAACATCGGCGGTTTCAACGAGTGGAAGAACATCGATATCATCAAGACCATCATCAAGACTGTTGATAGACTGCTCGGTCGTCCGGAAGGTGCTGACCTCGATCTTATCACGTATGTCACCGACCGTGCGGGACACGATATGCGTTATGCTATCGATTCGACCAAACTGCAACGCGAACTGGGATGGGAACCTTCGCTCCAATTCGAGGAAGGTATCGAGAAAACCGTCAAGTGGTATCTTGACAATCAAGAGTGGCTCGATAATATCACATCAGGAGATTACGAGAAGTACTACGAAGAGATGTATGCTCACCGTGACCGGGATACACGCGCGTAGCCTCCGGTAAGTGAAAAAGCTTATCTAACGAATCCATCAGTTGGTAGAAATCACCTCCCGGCAGGTCTGTGCGACCGTAGCCCATATGGAATAAGGTGTCTCCCGAAAGGAGCACCTTTTCTTGTTCCCAATACAGACAGATTGAACCGGGTGTATGCCCGGGCGTATGGATAAGGGCGAAGGGGTAAGCGGATGAAAGGATAAGCGGTTCGATCGGGAAAGGCTGCGCTTTGGCACGAATACCAAAGAACTCATATTGTTGTTGCATGGCTTGCGCCATCGGGATATCGGCTTCGTGCATACGTACCGGCAGTGACCACTCGTTACAAGCCCACGGTGCTCCCCACAGATGATCCAAATGCCCGTGCGTGGCGATGATGGCTTGCAAGGTATAGTCTTTCAAATAGGCTTGAAGTTGTTGTTGTTCATGCGCGTATAAACATGCCGGATCAACCAACAAGGCCTTGCCTTGTTCATCCGAAACGACATACGTATTGGTCTCAAAAGGACCAAACACAAAACATTTTATCTCCAACATTCTTGACAGATTTGAGGTTGTTCTTGTAAAGCTGCCTTTCTGAAAGCCATGGACTTAGCATTGCAAAAGAGCTCACGGAGCGAATACTCCTTTATATTCCCGTACGCGTGTGCGTGCGATTTGTCGTAACAACAAGGCAGTACTTCTCCGGTGGTCGTTATGACTACTCCAGTCCACGCGCGCAGACAGGTCTTATGTAATCGCCGTCGATGATAGAGACCATCAGCGCCCTGGACATACCGACTATAACGAGGATCGGAAGGCATCAGCGGGTGACCGTTTTGGTAATCATACAGTTGGGCCGTTTTGAAAACAAGCTTATCTGCACCAAGGACCTTGTATCGTTTTTTGAACTCCGACCACTCATGCTCATTTGTACGTAGACGCAACACTTGCAACTCGATAATCGTTTGCCTATGCAGACATTCTTTGGCATCCCTCAAATAGCGCAAGGCTGCTTTCGTCTTTTCCAGACTACCGCCAACGCGGTAGGCATTATACGAGTTCTCCGTTAAACCATCCATCGAAACGATGATACGGCTGAGACCGGCCTCAACTAAAGCCTGTGCGATTTCCGGAGTAAGCGCCTGTGCGTTGGTAGAGACGATGGTATATAAACCTGCCTCATGGGCGTCCCGAATCATCTGCGACAGGTCCTTATTGAGAAGTGGTTCTCCTTGAAAATAAAACTGGATAGTATGGGCGTTATCTTTGATCTGTGCCAGTATCCGTTCCCATACTTCACGGGACATAAACCGTTCGGCATCTCGGTATCCCGGTATCCCGGTATCCCGCCTACCTACCGGACACTCAGGGCAGCGAAGTTGGCAGATACTAGCCGGCTCAACGCTAACAAAAGTCGGTGCATGCGAAATACGCACCAAGCCTAAATGGCTCAGTGCGTAATTCCAGTAACACTTCAGTGCGTTACTTACACGGGATCTTGTTAATACGACGCTCATGACGTTCGCCCTCAAAATCAGTCTGGAAGAACGTACGTACGATATCCAGCGCCTGAACGGCTGAAACGAAATTAGCAGGAAGACCCAACACGTTGGCGTTGTTATGCGCACGAGCCAGTTCTGCCAATTTCGGTTCCCAACACAATGCGGCACGGATACCTTGGTGTTTGTTAGCGGTCATACAGATACCGTTACCCGTCGAACAAATGACGATTCCGAACTCAAACTCCCCTTTCTCTACCGCCTCAGCCAGCGGGTGAGCGAAATCTGGATAATCACAACTCTCGGTGCTGTAGCAACCGAAATCTTTCACTTTGGCACCATTGTCCTCCAAGAACAATTGTACTTTCTGTTTCAACGGAAAACCTGCGTGGTCCGAAGCCAACGCGATAGTCATTTCACTAAAATTTTTCATATCTGTATGGATTTAAAATATCGCTGCCAAGTTACCAAACATCAGTTTACAAGCTATCGCCAGCACGATGATGCCGAAAAACTTACGAATAATATAGAGTGCAGTATTGCCGAGGTATTTCGTAAGCCAGTTGGTGCCAATCAGTACCAAGTATAAGGTCACCATACAAAGCAAAAGCGAGATACATAAGTTACCGATACTATATTCCGCCGTGATGGCTAACAAAGCCGTAAAAGCACCCGGTCCTGCGTACATCGGAAAGGCCAGGGGCACGATGGTACTTGCCTCACTTAACTCGCCTTCCAACTTGTCGTTTTGAAAAATAACAATGTCCAATATCATCTCCAAGGCCATCAGAAAGATTATAAATCCGCCCGCAATAGCGAAATATTCGATCTGAACACCGAAGAGTTTGAGGATCCATTCACCCAAGAAAAGGAAAGACATCAAGATCACCAAACTAGCGATACACACCTTTCCTGCATGGATTTTTATTCCTTTTTGCTGCATAGAAATGGTGATAGGAATATTACCGAACGGATCAATGATGGCAATCAGAAAAACAAATGATGACAGAACCTGCCAGATATCAAATGGACCAAAAAAATCACGCAATGCTTCCATATTTCTCCAAATTTGGGCACAAAATTAGTAAAAAATTTGCATATATGCAAGAATTTTTGTAATTTTGCACGATTTTTCAAGTTTATAGGAGTAAAATTATACAATTGATAGAATTATGATCAACAGTCAAGACATTAAAAACGGTGTATGTATCCGCATGGATGGCCGTTTGTATTTTGTAATCGAGTTTTTGCATGTAAAGCCGGGTAAAGGTAACACGATTATGCGTGTTAAGTTCAAAGATGTAGTAGACGGTCGCGTTCTGGAGCGCCGCTTCAACATCGGTGAAAAGTTGGAAGATGTACGCGTAGAGCGTCGTCCGTATCAATTCCTCTACAAAGAGGGTGAAGACTTCATCTTTATGAACAACGAGACCTTTGAGCAAGTGCCTATCGCACACGATTTGATTACCGGTGTAGATTTCCTCAAAGAAGGTATGACTGTAGAGGTTGTGTCCGACGCTTCGAATGACACCGTACTCTTCGCTGAACTTCCGACCAAGGTAGAATTGCAGGTAACCTACACCGAGCCTGGTCTGAAAGGTGATACGGCTACCAACACGCTCAAACCTGCTACCGTAGAAACCGGTGCTGAAGTACGTGTTCCGCTCTTCATCAACGAAGGTGAGATCATTCGTATTGACACCCGCGACGGCAGCTACTGCGAGCGCGTTCGCTAATACGAAACGATATACGAACTAAATAAAATATCCGACCATCCGGCCGGATATTTTATTATTTTATGCATTTCGGAAGGCTTTAGGCGTTACGCCTACGCGGGCTTTGAAGAAACGATTGAAGAAAGCTACGTTGTCAAAGCCCAGACTAAGTGCTATCTCTTTAACTTGCAGATTCGTTATCTTCAGTTGCGACTTAGCATCCGTGATAATCGCTTCAATGATGATATCTCCGGCAGTACGATTACCTACCAACTTGATGGTAGAACATAAGTGCGGCAAAGTCAAACGCATCGCGTCCGCATACTGACTCACATGATGCCACTCGTTATAATGCTGCAGCACCAATTGACAGTAATCTTGGTAGATCTCTGTCTTGCGGTCCAGCGGTTTAATCAGATACTCATCCTGTTCATGCGCATATTTGGCGTAACTGGTCTGCAGAAGATTGAAGATATGCACCATCTTCTCTGTATCCAGCATGGTCGGTTCGGCGTTCAGTGCTGCCACAATCGTGTCATACATGGAGCATAATACTTTGACGTGATTCTCGCTGATGCTCAATTTCGGAGAATGCAACTGCAAAGCCGAGAGAGACATCCGGTTATTGACCGTATATTTCTCCAAGAACTTACTACCAAATACAATCCAATACACAAGCGCATCATCCGAGAATTCACGGATAAACAGGAAACTCCCAGGCTCTAACAATAAAATATCGTTCGCCTTAAACTCATAATCGGTCACGTTAATCGTCGCGCGAGCCGTACCACGCACCAACAAGGCATACACACCACATGTAATCTTACACGGGTAACGACCGTATTCATTCATCAGTTTTCCACTGGCATCACCGATCATGTAATCACCATACGGACAGTCTACAATAGGGATATTATTCTCTTTCATCTTAATAATCGTACCTAAATTCGCTGCAAAATTACAACTTTTTTTTGACATACGCAAATATTCGTGCATTTTTATGCACAAAAAAAAGAAGAACCACCAAGTGATTCTTCCATTTGACCTAAACTTGCGTATTACTTAAGCGAGTTTGTTAATCATACGTGCGAGCTTCGATTTGAGGTTGGAAGCTTTGTTCACGTGGATGATATGACGCTTAGCCAGTTTGTCGAGCATAGAGCTTACTTTCGGAAGAGCAGCAGCTGCTGCAGCTTTGTCAGTAGTCTTGCGCAAGTCGCGCACTGCATTACGTGCGGTTTTTGCATAATAATGATTGTGTGCTTTGCGCGCTGCCGTTTGGCGAATACGCTTCAAAGAGCTTTTGTGATTTGCCATCTTTGTTGTTTGTTTTTGTAGTTCGTCTCGCGAACCTTAATTAGTAATATCCTTTGGCTTTGAGAGGATTGGCCTCAGGACTTGACTTTAGGGAAGGTCTTTGTAGTGCCAAGGGGAATCGAACCCCTATTGCAAGAATGAAAATCTTGAGTACTAACCGTTATACGATGGCACCGATATGACCAAATATTTTTGCATTTTTTTGCAAAATTTAGTTATTTTTGTCATGTAAAGTCGCCAAATACTCCTGTTCCGGTTGTCCTGGTGTCGGTATAAGCTCCGATTTGTGCAATACCCCCAATTGGTAAAAATCCATGATAGTTGAATATCCTGATCGGGCAATAATGTGCTTTGCACCAAGAAGAGCGGGCACAAGTTCGGCATCTGACATATAGGGCACAAGGGTGATGTTACCTCTTTTGATACACGTATTCGGACGATGCATCAGCCCCTGCACGATAAGCACATTTTCGTCAGTGCCAGCATAACGAGACACTAATTCTCTTTCGAGAAAAGATCGATGGGGTTCGAGGCCGCTCAAGACCGCTACAATAGAATAATTATGATTTATCCGATTAATCTGAATATTCTGAAATCTGCTTAAGGGTCCGATGTACTTCACGTTCGCGTCATTATGACTCAAATCACCGGCAAGCGATTGGTCATACTCTTTATAATCAGGCACCCATACCTTATTAAAATGCGCATAGACGCACGCGTGCAAGCGCGAGACAAGGGGTTCAGCCCACTTCCAACCGCGAGGAAGCATAATGTGGAGCTGGTGAGTGATATAGACACATTCTACTTGTTTGTTATAAAATCCAAAGCGATTGTCAGAGATGACTTGATCAAAATGCTCTTCGCGCAGGATAGCTCGAAGCATGCTGTGATCATTAACAGACCACAAGATAAGTTTTGGTAACGCCTTAAGCATCGCCAAAACCTGACGATTACCGGTACTATACCGCAGGTTAAGCGGAGCCAAATAGGTATATCGCAGTTGGGGGAAATGTTTACGAAGAAGTGTCAAACTATCTCCGTCACCACCTAACACCACCTCATGTCCTTCGTCTAAAAGCCGTTGAACGAGCGGTACACAACGACTCGCATGTCCGAGTCCCCAGTTGAGCGGTGCTACAAGAATCTTCATGCCGATATAGAGACATTATAACCCTTCTCGATGAGCGGTGCCGCGATGTTCTCCATCTCGGTACGAGAGATCTTAGATAGGTTTTCCTCCGGCGTCTTACGATCAATGACGTAGATCATAATCTGCTTAGGGCGCAGTTGATTAACCGCATGGTACCATGCGGTCAGCTCTTCCTGTGTGGTATTGTCGATGAGTTCACCGTTATGCTCTCCGCGCAAGAAACAGGTCTGCAGAGTGAAATCCCCATCGAACTGCACCAACCACTCCATAATCTGCACAACAGTAAGATCTTTATTTACCGGCAAATCAATACGCCGCATCATCGTATCGGTCGCAGCATCGAGTTTGAGAATCCGGTTATCGCACAGCCGCAGCGCTTGTACCACATCGGGACGACCTAATTGTGTGGAGTTAGAGAGCACCGACACCTTGGCGTTCGGGCAGTACCGGTCACGTAGCGCACAGGTATCTTCGATGATACCTAAGAAATCAGGATGGAGCGTCGGTTCACCGTTACCGGAGAACGTAATCACATCCAACTGCAATCCCTCTTTCAGCCTTGCTTCCAAAGCTATATGAACCTCTTCTCTTGTCGGCAGTTTGGGATGCGAGACTGGAGTATTCCAACCGCACTCACAATAAACGCAATTGAAGGTACAAAGCTTATGATCAAGCGGCATCAGTTCGACACCGAGGCTTGTACCCAAGCGCCGACTGTGAATAGGACCATATATGATGCTTCCAAAAAGCATATCACACACTTATTACACGATTACCTAATACTTTGCATAACTCGTTGCGCGTTGCGATGAGATGAGGCTGTTGACCGAGCAGTTGAAGTTGGGTTTTAACATCTCCCGCAGCTTGCGCCTGCTTGATCCGGTCCTCCAGATCATCGATCTGCAGATTAACAACCGTCAGCTTAATCTCATACAGCAGTTGGGCGACCAACTCACCCAAACGCGTCTCCTGATCGGGTTTCACAAACTGATATTTCTCCGCTATCATCTCCACAGCAAGCGCACTGAGTTGAGGATTGGCATGGAAAGTGAAGAAAGACTGCGCTTTGAAACCTGTATCTTTGATATGTGCCTTGAACTCATCGATAAGCGTTTGATATATGGGTTGGGGAGCAGCAATGCCATCGTTCTCGAGGGTGTTGATGATAATCTCTCCAACGGTGTACATCATTCCATCCACCTCGATGGGGCGTTCACCGTAACGTACGATGAGTTGCAAAAGGTTATAATAGTTGGCATCAAGACCACTACGTTGTTGGACTGCTTCATTGACAGACTCTTCGGTCACCTGCTCTTTGCGCAGTTTTTGTACCTCAATAGTAAGTACTTTCTCGGACATACAAAACCGTTCCGCCGTATCTTTGATATACACCTGCCGGATAATGACATCCGGGATAATGGCGATAGAGGCTGTAATATCTTTGATGAGTTCCGCGCGTTTAAAAGGATCATCTCCTGCTTCTTTATAGAGTAGTGCAGACTTGAAACGAATAAAATCCGTTTGGTGGTCAGCGATATACTGAATGAACTCCGTTGAGTCGTGACTTTGCGCATAACTGTCCGGATCTTCACCGTCCGGTAAGAGTACTACCTTGACGTTAAAGCCTGCCTCTAGGAACATGTCAATACCTCGCAATGCCGCATGGATACCGGCAGCATCCCCGTCATAGAGGACTGTGATGTTAGACGTAAAGCGCTTGATGAGCCAAATCTGCGGTTTGGTCAGTGCTGTACCACCACTGGCGACAACATTCTCTATACCCGACTGGTGCATGGAAATAACGTCCATCTGTCCCTCTACCAGATAACACATATCCAGACGTGCAATGGACTGCTTGGCTTGGAAAAGACCGTATAGTTCATTCGTCTTCGAGTAGATAATAGAATCAGGCGAGTTAACGTATTTACCTACATTGTCTTTCTTCTTGAGAATACGTCCGGCAAAGGCAACGGGTTTACCGCTAACGGTGAATATAGGGAAGATGACTCGATCGCGGAAACGGTCATATAGTCGACCATCTTCACTCTTACCAACAACACCGACACCTATCTTCGTGTCCACATTATTGGTGATAAACTCCTCTTTAAAGCCCTGTTTGACTAACTCTTTGGCAAGCGGACTGCCCTTTTCAGGCGAGTAGCCGAGTTGGTACTTGCGGATGATATCATCACGTAGTCCGCGTTCACGGAAATAACCCAGACCTATGGCTTGCCCCTCCTGCGTCTCCCACAATTGTTTCTGAAACCACTTATTGGCGAAGTCGTTGACCACAAACATCGACTCTCGATTATCCTGCCGCTGCTGTTCCTCCGCGGTCATCTCACGTTCCGGCACTTCGATATGATATTTCTTTCCGAGTTGCTTAACCGCCTCCACATAAGAACACTGCTCGATCTCCTTGATGAAACCGATAGCGTTTCCGCTCACGCCGCAGCCGAAACATTTGTATATTCCTTTGGAGGGACTGACGGTAAAAGAGCCCGTCTTTTCATTGTGAAAAGGACAAAGTCCGATGAGGTTCGCACCGCGTTTACGGAGCGTAACATAATCGCCTACCACCTCTTCTATCTTGGCAGCTGCATGGATACGGTCTATGACATCTTTGGGTATCATGGTCGGGTTATACTTTCAGTTTTACGGAACACATCTTGCGGGTCTGTCGGTCTGGCAGCCTCTTCCCAAAAGAAAAGTGTCAATCGGTCTCCTCCTTCGGGTATCTGGTCCATGGGATACATAACCCCTGTGGTCTCTTTGGTAAAGCGCATGTGATGGATCTGCTGGTTCTCCACGTACATACGGATAAAACTGCTTTCCGTAGTGTTCATTCCCACATAATCACCGCTTTTCTCTTTGGCATAATAGATGGTAAGGGCATTACCGTCCGTATCCACGGTCTTGACTTCTCCTTCAATGAGATAGGCGATGACTTGCTTGCCGGACATCTGGTTGAAATACTCCAGCGTGTCATGCATAACGCACAATGCATTACCGATACCAACCGCGTGCTCCACGGCACCGTTGACGATATAAACGGTTATACTGTCTGCTGCTATCTGTTGGTTCTCCGACCAGCAAATGGGATCCGTATAGAGGTGCATTGTAGAGTCCGAGCCCAAATACACAAGCGAGTCACAGACCATCTGCATATCGTCGCGGAAGACGCGTACCCCATAATATGCTCGGGCGCGACGATAGGTGCTGTCGGTTAGCGTACTATCTGCCTGCAAGATACTGTCCGAATAGTGCAACTCTTCGGTAAAAAGCGTGTCGGCATGGATATAGGCCATATGATCTTCGTCCGACCAATCTATCATCAGCGCACTATCTGTAGCGTACCCGCGGCTGTCATCTTCCCACATCTGACCATACTCTCCTGTGAGTGTAATCTTCTGCACAGAGTCACTCATCATCATCTGACCCAGCACCTCTCCGAAACCTATCTGTTTGTCATAATAGATGGTGTCGCCGGTCATCATTTTACCTTCTATATGGTGCACCACGGAGCGGTCGAGAAGCATGGAACGTTCGGTACTGGTGTTATACCAGCCACGAGACGAGTGGATATCTGTCTCTTCATCGTAGATAATCTCCGTCGGACTAACGATGTCCGCAATCTTCGTCTCCGTGTTATAGAGCAAGGTATCCGATGTCAGAATGAAATTCGGATTGGTCAACACCACTTCTCTACTGAAGACCGCCTGATTCGTATTAGGTCTGTAGTTCCCTCGTATAGAGACCAAAGTATTCAACGAGTCACGCACCTCTCCTCCAAGGAAATAATACGCTACTCCGGCAACACGGTCGTAGTTGAGACTGTCGGTCGTGAGAATGGTCGGATTCTCTTTCGCGCGACCGTGTACAAGGCGCACATGCTGACGCATGCGTGCCAGTTTGCGGTTACCGTCATAGTAGAGCTTATCACAGAAACCCCGCAGCGTATCTCCCTGCACAAAACGTACGTGACCGAAAGCGTCCAAGGAGTTAGAACCCTCGTAGAAATACGCGGAGTCGCAGTACATGAGGGCATCCTCGTGACGGAAGATCACATCATCGCGCAAGATTTGGGCATCAGCAATGCGCTCCTCATCAAAACTCAGGTTCGATGCTCGCTCCAGATAAACCATGGTCTGACTATTCAGGGGAGCAAAAAGCAAAGAGCAAAGCGCAAAGAGTACTATGTTCCTTAATGAATCCATCCGGGATATTCAAAATCGCAGCCCTGCCAATCCGGGTCGATCTGCACGTAAGTGGTTTTTTGTTTTTTCAAAATCCAGTTGTGTATAAAATCCGCACTGAGTTTGGCTTCCAGCATGGATTTGATAGCTTGAAAATCATCCGTCAGGTTAGCCCGGTGCACATCGGTCTTTTTGGCGACCCGCACGATAGCGCACACCTCACGGTTCTTAGTCTGGTCCATCATAACAAAAGGCTGCGAGACTTCTCCTTCATGGAGGTTATAAATCTGCTTGGCTATCTCGGGTGCCAGATCCTGATACTCAAAACGACTGCTACCGGTGTTGGGGTTGATCATCAAACCGGCATTCATCACCGTGTTCTTATCCTGCGAATAACGGATAACGGCCTGTTCAAAGAGGATACTATCCGATACAATGAGACGACGGATACTGTCTAACTGCTCTATCGCCTTGACCTTATCCGTTGCACTGATACGCGGACGAAGTAAGATATGCCGGCAGTTGATACGTTCCCCTTTTTTCTCGATGAGTTGGATGATATGATAACCGTACTCGGTCTGCACAATACGGCTCACACGTTTAGGGTCATTGAGGTTAAATGCCACTTCGGCAAACTCGCTCACCAATTGACCTTTACCGACAAAACCCAACTCTCCACCACGCTTGGCGCTCTCCGTGTCTTCCGAATACAAACGAGCTAACATACCAAAATCGGCAGTACCGTTCTGCACACGTTCTGTGAACTCGCGCAGCCGTTGCTTCACGCGTTCGGTCTCTTCCGCCGGAACGGGCGGTTCAAAACTCAGAATCTGCACCTCCACCTGGGCCGGCATCATCGGGAGGGAGTCCAGAGGAAGCGAGTTGTAATAACGACGGATGTCGGCCGGGGTCGGTTTGATATCTGCCGTCAGTTTCTGCTGCATCTGCTGGATGATCATTTGATTGCGGACAGAGGTCATCATCTCCTCGCGGATCTCCGAACTGGTCTTACGGAAATACTCCTCCATCTTCTCTTTGGAGCCAATCTGGTTGATGTAATAATTGAGTCGCATATCGACTTGGTGGCTTACCGAAGACTCGTTGGCCTCAACCGAGTCCAAGATAGCTTGGTGCAAGAATAGTTTCTGTACTGCAAGCTGTTCTGGAATCACACAATAAGGATCACCATTGATGGGTTGTCCCTCATATTGTGCCCGTAAGCGTTCCTCCTCTACCTCACTGCGCAAGATAGCCTCATCGCCTACAACCCAAATCACCTCATCAATGATGCCTTGGGCTTGCATCATTCCTGCCAAAAGCAAGAACAATCCTATCACCTTTATCTTATTCATAGAACTTAATTTTCTGATTTTGCATTGCTTCGTTATACAATCGCTCCCGCTCTTTGTTCAGGAAATCCACCTGACGAGCATTGAGCACAATCTTCTCAATTTGAGGTCGTGCGTACTCCATCGGCATCTGCTCTCCCCGTAAGTGTTTGTCAGTCACTTGCAAGAGGTATGTTTTGAGCGAATCGGTTACTTCTACATTATTCTTTGCTTTAAGCCGTGCCTCCAGTTCGGCACGTTCAATAGGTATTTGCACCAACAAATCTGTCGCCGTAAGCCATTTGTCAATAAACAACTCATAGACACTCGCGTTTTGGTAGGCATATTTCTCGATAGCATCCAGATCCTGTTTCGCCATCCAGCCACGAAGTTTATCTATCTTCGGAGCATCCTTCGGTATGACTAACAAGATTCCTTTCACAATACTTTCATCCAACCGAAAACGGTCAGGCATTTGGGCATAAATCTGCGCAATAGTCGAGTCCGCAACGGCCTTTGGCATACGACGCTCTACCAGATACTCCTCATAAGCGTGTACGTAAAGCGCGCGACGATAATCCTCCACCAATCGCTCGATTTCTCCATTGGTGCGTGTCTTCGCATTGTCATACACCAAGATATCCTTTGCCCATTGACCCACATACTGCTGCACCACACGAGTGCTGTCTTCCGGATCCAGACCGAGCGTCAGCGAATCGAGCGTCGAGCGATAAAGATACTGTCCGTTCAATTCTACCGCCGCACCGGCTTGTTGCTTCTTCTCCAATGCCGTACAACCGATAAACAAAAACGAGACCAATAACACTATAATAATTCCTGTCTTTCTCATAAAATTCACAAATTGCGTGCAAAATTACAAAATTTCTTGCATATATGCAAATTTTTTACTAATTTTGCAGCCCGAAAAGACAAACAAACACTTTTTATGTTTATCATCGGCATTGCGGGCGGTACCGGCTCGGGTAAAACAACGGTAGTAAGAAAACTCATCGAACGCCTTCCGAAAGGCGAGGTAGTAGTCATCCCCCAAGACTCGTACTACAAAGACAGCAGTCATGTTCCTGTCGAAGAACGGCAGAACATCAACTTCGACCATCCTGATGCCTTCGATTGGGACTTACTGACCAAGCATATCGCCTTGCTCAAAGAAAGTAAACCCATCGAGCAACCTATCTACTCCTATATCACTTGTACGCGTTCAAAGGAAACGGTGCATATCGAGCCGCGTGAGGTGATTGTGGTCGAAGGTATCATGGCTTTACGCGAGCCCAAGATGCGCGATCAGATGGACCTCAAAATCTTCGTGGATGCCGATGCAGACGAACGTTTGATTCGTGTTATGAAACGCGATGTCGTAGAGCGTGGACGTACTGCCGAGCAAGTCATCGAGCGTTACAAACGAGTACTCAAACCGATGCATGAGCAGTTCATTGAACCTTGTAAACGTTTCGCGGATGTCATTGTTCCGCAGGGCGGACACAATAATGCGGCCATCAATATGCTCTCCAAGTTTGTGAAGCAGCAGCTGCGCGAGAACAAGGATTAACCGGTGTTCTTCCAATTATTCCTCACATATCTCAAAATCGGCACTTTCACCCTCGGTGGAGGATATGCCATGTTGCCCCTTATCCAGCGTGAAGTGGTGGATCGGAAGGGCTGGATTGACGAAGAGGAGTTCCTTAATATGATTGCGCTTGCGCAAGCGGCTCCGGGTCTCATCGCCGTTAATTCCGCCATCTTCATCGGTTGGCGTGTGGGCGGTTGGAAAGGAGTCTGCGGAGCGGTCTTGGGTGCGGTCCTACCCTCTTTCCTCATCATCCTTGCCATCGCGATGGTTTTTCAAGACTGGAAAGAACTGCCCGCTGTGGAAGCAGCCTTCAAAGGTATCCGACCTGCTGTCGTTGCCCTCATCGCTGCACCCCTATTCAAGATGGCCAAATCCGCCAAAATAGGCTGGATTACCGCTCTTATCCCGATAGCCGCAGCCTTGCTTATCTGGCTCGGTCATGTCAACCCCGTGTGGGTTATCTTAGCAACCATAGTTATCACCTTATGCTCTATCTGGCTCTCTTCATATCGTTCTTCAAAATAGGCCTCTTCGGTTTTGGCGGCGGGCTGGCGATACTTTCATTGATTCAGATGGAAGTGGAGCGTCATGGCTGGATGACGCAGCAGGAGTTTGTCGATATCGTTGCCGTGAGTCAGGTAACACCCGGACCTATCGGGATCAACTGCGCGACGTATGTCGGTTATACGACCGCCGGTTTTTGGGGAAGCGTTTTAGCCACGTCAGCTATTGTACTACCGAGTCTCATCATCATGCTCAGTATATGTAAGGCCTATTTCTGGCTTAGCCGTCGCTTCCAAGGAAATCCATACTACGAGCAAACCCTCCGCATGCTCCGGTTCACGGTCATCGGTCTTGTGGCATCTGCTGCATTGATGCTGATCAAACCGACCAATTTTATCGATTCTACCAGTTGGATTATCTTTGCGGTCGTTGCAGCACTGACCATCTTACCGAATTTTGCAAAAAACAAGGTGACCGAGATCATCAGTCACCCTATTCTACTCATTGTGCTCGCCGGTCTTGCCGGCTACTGTATCTACGCTTAAGCACGTTCCAGTTTGGCGTGCGTAAGCAGCAATGTCTTCGTGCCTTGGATATCGAAATTGATTTCTATTTTATCATTCTCCGTCACTTCATCACGATAGACGCGAAGGACAGTGCCAATTCCGAACACACGATGCGAAACGCGGTCTCCCTCTTTCCATGAGGAAGCAATCGGCGTTTGGGCATTAGAGACCGGTGTTTTTGGTTTTTCGGGCTCCCGAGATACCGGTATCCCGGTAAATCGAGGCGTTGAAGTCTCGACATTTCGCGGTCTTGTCAACTCAAAGAATTGCCGGTCTATATCATTCAAGAACCTACTCGGAGAAGCAAAATTGAATGTACCATTCCGGAAACGCTGACGGGCAAAACTCAGATAACACTGCTCCATGGCACGGGTGATGGCGACATAGAGCAGCCGCCTTTCTTCTTCGACCTCACTCGGTTTGACGGCAAACTGCGAAGGAAAGAGGTTCTCTTCCAAACCAACAATAAACACCACCGGAAACTCCAAGCCTTTAGCGGCATGCACGGTCATGAGCGTCACCCGTTCGGAGGTGTCGGTCAGGTTCTCGTCCTGGTCAGTTTGCAAGCTGACTTCAGAAAGAAAATCGGTGATGGGGGTATAATCGATGCCTTCATTGACACGTTGCTCAACGAACTCGCGGATGGCATTAAGCAGCTCTTGCACGTTCTGCGCACGGTCAATGCCTTCTTGGGAACGGTCGAGTGCCAAAGCCGTCATCACGCCGGATGTACGGAGTACCATCTCCGTGAAGGCGTACGCATCCAAACTCTCACTCTGCTCACTCAGCGAATCCATGTACTGCGCAAAAGCACATAGTTTTTTCATCACACCGGCATTCACATCCAAGCCCGTATCTTCCGGATGACGCATTACGTCAAGGTAGGATTTATGATGCTCGATGGCGTTGAGCGACACTTTCTTCATCGTGGTCTCGCCGATACCGCGACCGGGAAAAGCATAGATACGCAACAGCGCCTCATTATCCCGCGGGTTGACTGCCAAACGCAAATAGCTCAATACATCCTTGATCTCTTTACGTTGGTAAAACGATATTCCGCCGTAAATTCGATAGGGAATATTTAACTTACGCAACTCATTCTCTATCACACGGCTCTGTGCGTTCGTACGGTACAAGACAGCAAACGAATCGTAGCCTTTATGCTTCTGTTTCTGGATTGACGTTGCTACACCCAGCGCCTCTGTACGATCGTCCATATACGGCTGTAAATGCAAGGGCTGACCGGCTTCTTTTTCCGAATATACGGTTTTCTCTATCTGGTGTATATTCTTGTGAATAAGCGAGTTAGCCGCATTCACGATGGTCTGTGTGGAACGGTAGTTACGCTCCAGTTTGAAAAGTTGGGCATCAGGGTACTGTTGTCGGAAATTGAGGATATTGCGTATATCCGCGCCACGGAAAGAGTAGATACTCTGTGCGTCATCGCCCACTACGCAGATGTTGTTCTGCGGCTCGGCCAATTGTTTCACCAACAAAAACTGGATATAGTTGGTATCCTGGTACTCATCTACAAGAATATACTGAAACTGCTCTTGAATCTGTGTTCGTACTTCGGGGAAAGTACGCATCAGTACCAAGGTGTTAATCAGCAAATCATCAAAATCCATCGCATTGGCTGCACGCAGACGCACCTGATATTGCTCATAGACTGTTGCCAATTCATACATCCGCACCTCGCGATCCTCGCGTAACAACTGCTGGTTAGCGCCATACTGCGCCGGACTGATACCGTTGTTCTTGAGCATCGATATACGACTTTGCACCGCACCGGGTTTGTAGATTTTCTCGTCCAGACCGCGCTCCTTACAGATCGCTTTGATCACCGATTTGCTATCGGTCGTATCATAGATGGTGAAATCACGCGTGAAACCCAACTTATCCGCATTCGGTCGGAGTATTTTCGTACACACATGGTGAAAAGTGCCCATCATCAGATAGCGTGCATCATTGGCATCCACCAAGCGTTGGATACGCTCTTTCATCTCGCGTGCAGCTTTGTTGGTGAACGTCAGCGCCATGATACGACTTGCCGGCACACCCTGCTGCAACAGGTACGCGATACGATAGGTAAGCACACGCGTCTTACCCGATCCGGCTCCGGCTACAATAAGGGAGGCACCCTCTGTACAAGTCACAGCCTCCCGTTGGACCGTATTGAGTTGATCCAGAAAATGCACTTTACAAACTCTTGATATACTTATCCGCTTCGATAGCCGCTTTTGCTCCAGAACCTGCAGCTACAATCGCCTGACGGTAGTGGGGATCGGCACAATCACCTGCAGCAAAAACACCCGGCACGTTAGTACGCGGACTGTCTCCGTCCACGATAATATACCCCTCGGCATCCCGATTCAGATAGTCCTTAAACAAGTCCGTATTGGGATGATGACCGATTGCCAAGAAGAATCCGTCAATAGCGATATGACGCATTTCTTCGTCCGGCTCGCCTTTGCGGTAGATCAGATCTGCACCTTGAACCTTACCCTCTCCCGTCAATTGAAGGGTGTTATGCTCAAAGAGCACCTCGATCTTCGGATTGTTGAGTACACGTTGCTGCATGATTTCCGAGGCACGAAGGAATGGCTTGCGAACAATCATATACACTTTCTCGCAGAGTCCCGCCAGATAATTCGCTTCCTCGCACGCCGTATCACCGCCACCGACGACCGCAACTGTTTTCTTGCGATAGAAGAAACCGTCGCAGGTCGCACACGCGCTTACTCCACGACCGCGGTAGGTTCGCTCGGACTCCAGTCCCAAATAACGAGCCGAAGCACCCGTAGCCACAATAACAGCATCTGCCTCATACTCGATCTCATCTTCTACAATGACCTTTTTAGGACTCACGGAGAAATCTACTTTAGTCACGATTCCGGACACAAACTGCGTTCCGAAACGCTCTGCCTGACGACGCATATCGTCCATCATCGTAAACGGTTCTACGCCATCCGGATACCCCGGAAAATTCTCCACTTCGGTGGTAGTAGTGAGTTGTCCGCCGAGTTGCGGACCCTCAATCAACACCGGCTCCAGGTTCGCACGACTCGCATAGATAGCCGCCGTATAACCTGCCGGACCTGAACCTATTATCAAACATTTAACTCTCATAATCGCATATCATTAATGTACGTGTCTTTCTCAGCTTTGAGCACATACTCTTGTTTTGTATCCACAAACTTCGGCTCCTTCAGTTTGAGCGTCGAAGTCTTTTTGCCTTCTTTGATCTCAACCGAAAGCGGCATCAGATCCGCTGTCCGCACTTTCAGCACGAAACGGTTGATACCGATGGATTGGTCTTTTGGCGTTAACGTAACGATGGTCTGTTCACCACTCTCCCGTTCCACCACGTTACATACCGGAACCAACGCCTTGGCATACAACAGCGGATTCGCTTCCGTCAACTCCGCGTCCGTCGGATTGGTTAGGGTTAACTCATCCGTTTCGGGGGCGTACATATACAGCGTTTTGCCATCGTAAGCGGCTTCAATATTAAACATCTCCAAACGGAACAACTGACCATGCATCGTCAGCGAGCCCGGGAAGTTCATCGGTGCGTTCACCTCCTCTGCCACCGTAACCGTAAAGTCCGACTGCAAAGTCTTGGTCTCGAGGTTCGCCAAGAAACTCGTCAAAATCGATAATATTACTAATATTTTTGTCATTTAACGCCTAATTCTTCAAGCAATTTATCCAATTGATCCAAATCCGTAATCAGCACATCGCGACCTTTCGGACCCTTGTTCGGACCTACGATACCGGCTGCCTCAAGTTGGTCGGACAGTTTACCTGCTCTGTTATAACCGATCTCAAACGCACGTTGCAGACGTGATGTCGAACCCTCCTGTTTCGTTACTACGTAACGCGCTACGTCTGCAAACATCGGATCCAACCGTTTCATATCTACGCTACCCGGAGTTGCGGCTTCTCCTTCACCGCCTTCACCAACATATTCCGGCAACTGATACGGCTCGGAATAACGCTGCTGTTTGGCGATGTGCATCACTATCTCATCCACCTCCGGTGTATCCACAAACGCACACTGCACACGCGTGATGCTGGCGTTACCTGCGTACAACGAGTCACCGCGACCGATGAGTTGCTCCGCACCCTTAGCATCCAAAACCGTACGACTATCAATCACACTCTGCGTTCTCAACGCGATACGTGTCGGGATATTGGCTTTGATGACACCCGTCACGATATTGACGGACGGACGTTGGGTTGCCAGAATCATGTGCATACCTACCGCGCGGGCTTTCTGCGTGATACGGGCAATCGGGGTCTCCACCTGCTTGCCTGCCTGCATGATAAAATCACCGTACTCATCGATGATAATCACGATATAGGGCAGGTACTGATGATGCAGGCTGTCCGCTACCAACTTGTTCGGATTCAGACGACGACGCACGAACTTATCATTGTAATCTTCCAGATTTCGCACACCCGCGTCCATCAGCAGTTTGTATCGGTTCTCCATCTCGATGACGAGCGAGTTCAGGGTATTAATCACCCTGTCGCATTCGGTAATGACGATCTGCTCGGGATCGGTGTCCGGCATCGCTGCCAGGTAATGTTTCAACAGCGGTTTATACGGGGCAAACTCCACCATCTTCGGATCCACCATCACCAACTTCAACTCCGCCGGATGTTTCTTGTACAGCAACGAAGTGATAATCGCATTGATCGCCACGGACTTACCCGTACCCGTTGCACCTGCCACAAGTAAGTGCGGGGTCTTTGCCAAATCGAACATAAACACTTCGTTCGTGATCGTACGACCGTAGGCAATCGGCAACTTCATCTTCTGCTCCTCCTGGAAACGCTTGGACGCAATCACCGAGTGCATGGAAACGACCTGCGGCTTCTCGTTCGGCACCTCGATACCAATCGTACCCTTACCCGGCATCGGTGCGATGATACGAATACCCGTCGCACTCAAACTCATCATGATATCGTTCTCCAGTGCTTGAATCTTCGCTACGCGGATACCTGCTTTGGGCACTATTTCATAGAGCGTTACGGTCGGTCCGACCGTTGCTTTGATACTATCAATTTCTATGCCATAGTTACGCAAAGTCGTCACAATACGTGCTCCATTCGCCCGTTGCTCTTCCTCGTCGATCACCGGCGCCGCCTCGTTGTCATAGACCTTCAGCAGGTTCATACTGGGGAACTTATAGAACTCCAGATCTTTCTTCGGATCGTACGGACCGAGTTTCTCCAGCAACTTGTCCGGATCTTTCGTATAGAGTTCATCCTCTACCACATCCTCGATCTCCAATTCAGCATCTTTCTTCTCTTCGGGCTCTTCCACAGGAAGAGGCTCGTCGCCCAGCGGCTCTTGTTCCTCATCCAGTACCGGTTCTTCTACAACCGGCTCCGGCTCTTCCTCCTGAATTGGATCGATGGTTAATTCGATCTCATTCTCAGGCTTTTCCCGCTCTTCCTGCATCTCCGGCTCTACGGGGATGTCGATGGTTAACTTCTCTGAGGGCTCACTAGTCTCATTAGGAATCCTAGGCTCCCTAGATTTCCTAGAAAAGAGGTTTGCCACCCACGCTCCAAACGCCTTGCACCGGTCGATAAAACGCGGATCGGTAACGATCAAAAAGATTACCAGCAGTGCCAGCAAAATCAAAATTACTCCTGTTGTGTTAACATAACTGACTAACCAACGCGCAGCGGCTTCACCAAACGCACCGCCCCAACGGAAAACACCCATCTGGTGTGTCATGTTATGTGCAAAACCCAACACCACAGAACCCCAGAGCACCCAGAACGACCCTCCGCAGAACAGCAGCACCCCGCGAATCTCCTTCAACACATGCATCATCCGCAGAGCATAGATCGTCAACATGAACACCAGCAGAATACTGACAAAACCAAAACTACCGTCTATCATGAAACGCGCCAACATCGCACCCGGCAAACCGAGCATGTTCTTAATCGCCTCACGATTAGCCAAACGTCCCGCACGGTCCAAGGTCAGGATATCCTGATCGTACGTGCCGGTGAAAAGAAAACTGACATAGGACAGCAACGCAATCACGGAGAACAACAGCAGCAAAATGCCAACTACCATTCGCGTCTCACGCGCCGTAAAGAATCGCTTCAGCGACTCCCAAAAACTACCTTTCTCAACGCGTATCGCCCGTTCGTTCGAACGATCCTCCGCTATATTTTTTGATTTAGATACAGTTCTGGGCATAATAACTCAAATTAATGTGCAAAGATACAAATAAAAGTTGAAAGTGAAAAATGAAAAGTTTATTTTTTCGCACTTTTTGACAAAAAAGGTGTAAAAATTATAAAAATGTTCGCGCGTGCTTGCGTATATGAAAAAGATTTCGTATCTTTGCAGTCGCATTTTATGCTTATGGATGAACTGATTCGACATACCGGTGTTGTAGAGAGCGTGAACGGCGAGACCGCGCACGTGCAAATCGTACAAACCAGCGCCTGCTCGGCTTGCAAAGCCCGCTCGATGTGTATGTCGTCCGAGAGTCAAACCAAAGAGATGGATGTCATCATGCTGGAGCCTATGAAAATAGGCGACAAAGTGGAGGTGGAAGTTCGCGAAAGATTGGCTTGGAAAGCCGTACTGCTCGCTTACATTCTGCCTTTTATTGTGATGATCGGTATCATCGCCATCCTCGATTTTACCACCGATTGGTCCGAAGCGGTTGTAGGCACAATGTCCCTCTGCGGCATCGCGCTCTACTACATCGGCCTCAGCGTCTTCAAGCACCGGCTCCAGAAACAGTTTATCTTTACGGCTCGCAAAATATAAATAACTTTAAATAACAAACGACATGAATTTAATTCTGATTTCTATGGGAGTACTTGGCGTGATTGCCTTCCTGGCGGCTTGTCTGCTGTACGTGGTCAGCCTGTACTTCAAAGTGGAAGAAGATCCGCGCATTGACCTCGTGACCGCTGCGTTACCGGGTGCTAACTGCGGCGGATGCGGATTTGCCGGTTGCCGTAACTTTGCGGAAGCCTGTGTCAAGGCTAACGGTATCGACGGCTTAGCTTGTCCGGTAGGCGGAGAACCGACGATGGAACAAGTCAAACTCATTCTCGTCCCAGCAGACGAGGCTGCGGCTGCACCTGCTGCCGAAGGAGAGAAGCAAAAAGGCTTTGACCCTGTTATTGCAGAGAAAATCAAAGCGATATCGACACCGAGAGCTGTCTTCCCGCTGGCATTAGGTATTAAATGACCAAATGGTAAATGGAATTATGAGAACATTTAAAATAGGCGGAGTTCATCCGCAGGACAACAAACAATTCTCCGCACACCAGCCTATCACGGAGTGCCCGCTGCCTAAGCAAGCTATCATTCCGCTCGTGCAACATATCGGTGCACCGGCGCAGGCTGTAGTGGAAGTCGGAGCGAAAGTAAAAGTAGGCGAATTACTGGCTAAAGCCGGTGGATTCGTAAGTGCGAACATCTGTTCGCCGGTTAGTGGAACGGTCGCTAAGATCGGTGATTGGACCGACGCATGGGGCGCACCGGGTCAGGCTATCTTCATCGACGTACAAGGCGACGAGTGGTTGCCGGAGATCGATCGCAGTGCCGACCTCATCCGTTCGTGTACCCTCGAGCCCAAAGCCATCATCGACAAGATCGCGGCTGCAGGTATCGTAGGTCTCGGTGGCGCTTGTTTCCCGACACACGTCAAGCTCCTTCCCCCTCCGGGTAAGAAAGCCGAAGTGCTCATCGTCAACGGCGTAGAGTGCGAACCGTATCTCACCTGTGACCACCAACTCATGATGGAGCATGGCGAAGAGATCATCATCGGTATCGAGATCCTCAAACGTGCGCTTGGCGTGGACCGCGCTATCATCGGCATTGAGAACAATAAGAAAGATGCCATCGAGCACATGACCAAGTTGGCGCACAGCAAACTGGGCATCGATGTTATTCCTCTCAAACTCAAATACCCACAGGGCGGTGAGAAACAACTCATCGACGCTTGTATCGGTCGTCAGGTTCCTTCGGGTGCGCTGCCTATCGAAGTGGGTGCGGTGGTAGATAACGTAGCTACCATCTATGCTGTTTATGAGGCAGTTCAGAAGAACAAACCGCTCATCAGCCGCGTTATGACCGTCACGGGTAAGAAAGTCCTCAAACCGGGTAACTACTCCGTTCGTTTCGGTACTCCGATCGAGGAGGTCATCGCCCTCGCAGGTGGTGTACCGGTAGATACCGGTAAGATCATTGGCGGTGGTCCGATGATGGGTCGCGCGATGGATCATATCGAGAACATGCCGGCTAACAAACGCCTCAGCGGTCTGCTCTTCTTGCCCGAAGCAGAGTCCATTCGTCCGGAGGAAGAGAACTGTATCCGTTGCGGTAAGTGCGTTCAGGCTTGCCCGATGGGTCTCGAACCCTATCTGCTCCAGCGAATGAGCCAACTCGAGATGTGGGAAGACTGCGAGAAACATGACGTCATGGACTGCATCGACTGCGGTTGTTGCGTCTTCACTTGTCCTGCACATCGTCGTCTGCTCGACGGTATCCGTCCTGCCAAAGCAAAGGTCGGAGCTATCCTCCGTGAACGTGCCGCTGCTGCCGCTGCCGAGAAAAAATAAGTAAATTTGAAGTAATCGTTTTAGGTTACTAAATAAGAAATCATAAATCAAAAATCATAGATATGAAGAATTTCATAGTTGCTCCGGCTCCGCACGCCCACAGTGGTGATACCGTCCGCCGGAATATGCTTTTGGTCATTCTCGCTTTGATGCCTGCTTACGCAGTAGCAGTAGTGGAGTTTGGCTGGGGCGCATTGATCACGGCTGCCATCTCGGTTCTCGCATGTATCTGCACCGAGTACGTCATCAGCCGTTATGTGCTCAAAGAGCAACGTCAGACCATCGGAGACCTCTCGGCCGTCCTCACCGGTCTGCTGCTCGCTTTCAACCTTCCTTCTACCATCGATTGGTGGATCGTTATTATCGGTGCCGTAGTAGCTATCGGTATTGGAAAGATGACTTTCGGCGGTCTGGGTCAGAACCCCTTCAACCCCGCTCTCGTAGGTCGTGTCTTCCTGCTTATCTCTTTCCCTGCTCAGATGACCACTTGGCCGACGCCGCAAGGCTTCAACGGCGCGTATGTGGACGCTGAGACAGGCGCTACCCCGCTCTATTATCTCAAGCACATCGTCAAAGCCGGTGATTCATCCGTCATTGACCAGCTGCCGTCTCTCATGGACTCGTTCCTGGGCGTCATGGGCGGTTCGCTCGGTGAGGTCAGCGCTGCTGCGCTGCTCATCGGAGGTATCCTCCTCATCTGCTGCCGCGTCATCACCTGGCACATCCCTGTAGCCATCCTCGGTACCGTAGCTTGCTTCTGCGCTTGCACTGGTCTCGCCGGTGCGCTGCCTGAGGGACTTGACACCTGCCATTATATCGGTTACGAACTCCTCTCCGGAGGTCTGATGCTCGGTGCATTCTTCATGGCAACCGACTACGTCACCAGCCCGATGAGCGCGTGGGGAAAGATCATCTTCGGTATCGGTATCGGATTCATCGTGATGGTCATCCGTACGTGGGGTAACTACCCCGAAGGTATGTCCTTCGCTATCCTGATCATGAACGCTTGCGTTCCATTGTTGAACAAGATTCGTCCGCAACGTTTCGGCGAGCCGAAAAAAGCATAAGGAGGCACAACTATGGCAAAATTAGAAAGTACATTCAAGAACATGGTACTCTCCCTGGTTATCATCGCTATGGTAGCCGCAGGAGCTCTGGCAGGCGTTTACGCTGTCACCGAAGCCACCATCGCTAAACAAGAGGCTCAGAAACAGCAGGCCGCTATCCTCGCTGTGCTTCCGGAGGGCTGCTCTATCGCAGAACCCGAGCAGGCAGAGGGGCTGACCATCTACAAAGCCTTCATCAACGACGAATGGGTAGCTACCGCGGTAGAGACCTCTGAAGTCGGTTTCGACGGCCCGCAAGTAATCATGGTGGGCTTAGGCAAAGAAGGCGAAGTGCTCGACTACGTCGTTCTCAAGCAAACAGAGACTCCGGGTCTGGGTGCACATATCGACCACTGGTTTAAGGACGCTGTCGGCAACCGCTCTATCATCGGTAAGAAAGCCGGCGCACTGGCTGTCAACAAAGATGGCGGAGACGTAGATGCTATCACCGCTGCTACCATCTCCAGCCGCGCATTCCTGAAAGCTGTCAACAAAGCGTACGCAGCTATCGCTGCTCAGCCCGTTGAGGCAGCTTCCGGCGCAAGCCAACTGCAAGGTGCAGAACCGGTAGCAGAGCAACCCGCTGAAGTAACTGAAGTACAACCCGCAGAAAAGGAGGAATAATTATGAGTAACGCAATGAAAACATTGACCAACGGTATTCTCAAGGAGAATCCTACTTTTGCGTTGGTTCTCGGTATGTGCCCTACGCTGGCTACTACCACCAGTGCCGTTAACGGTATGTCCATGGGCTTGGCTACGCTCTTCGTGCTCGTTTGCTCGAACGTAGTAATCTCGCTCCTCAAGAATCTCATCCCGGATAAAGTACGTATCCCGGCGTTCATCGTAGTCATCGCTACGTTCGTGACGATGGTACAACTTGTCATGCAGGCTTACCTGCCGGCTATCTACGATGTGCTGGGTCTCTTCATCCCGCTGATCGTAGTGAACTGTATCGTGCTCGGCCGTGCAGAGGCATTTGCAGCTAAGAACACCGTTGGTCTCTCCGCATTGGACGGACTGGGAATGGGTCTCGGTTTTACCCTCTCTCTCACCGTGCTGGGCGTCATCCGTGAGTTCTTAGGTGCAGGTACTGTCTTCGGTTTCCAACTCTACAGCAGCCAGTTCGCAGCGCTGATCTTCGTACTCGCTCCGGGTGCGTTCATCTGTCTCGCCTACCTCATGGCGGCTGTCAACAAACTGCAGAAGAAGTAAATGACCAAATTGTAAATGATTAAATTGTAAATAACTTTATGGTATATTTTCTGATATTCATCTCTGCAATATTTGTTAACAATATTGTATTGAGCCAGTTCCTGGGCATCTGCCCGTTCCTGGGTGTAAGTAAGAAGATTGACACCGCGCTGGGTATGGGTGCAGCGGTTACGTTTGTGCTCACGCTCGCTACGGTTGTTACGTATCTGCTGCAGAAGTTACTCGTCCTTTGGGGCGTAGAGTTCCTTCAGACCATCCTCTTCATCCTCGTCATCGCTGCTCTTGTGCAGATGATCGAGATCATGTTGAAGAAAGTGTCTCCGGCGCTCTACCAGGCTCTGGGTGTGTTCCTGCCGCTGATCACCACCAACTGCTGTATTCTCGGTGTGGCTCTTATCGTAGCTGACCAGAACAAGCTCTTGGCTAAACTGCCGCTGGGTGCCGAGTACGGTCTGCTCTCCGGTACCGTTTACGCTTTCGCGACCGCCGTTGGTTTCGCTCTCGCGCTGATCCTCTTCGCAGGTATCCGCGAGCAGTTAGCCCTCGCCAAAGTGCCCGAAGCAATGAAGGGTACTCCGATCGCCCTTCTCACCGCAGGTCTCCTGGCGATGGCCTTCATGGGCTTCAGCGGAGTAGTATAATATTTTTTAAGGAGCGCGCGTACACGCATGTGTGCGTGCGCCCTTTTGGGGTATTAGCTCATCTGGCTAGAGCGCGACACTGGCAGTGTCGAGGTGAGCGGTTCGAGTCCGCTATACTCCACAAAAAGACATAAGGCGCAAGCGTGCGCCACGAAATAGCGTAATAAGCCAAACTTGGTTTTCTGAAAACTGGACACTTTTAGAAATCAATTGTATCTTCAAGCATGGTTTATGCACGCTCACGTATCAGCGTGAGTTTTCCGTGCATAAATTTGAAGAATAAAGGTAGTCCGGAACCTCAAACAATCAAATGAAGCATACGAAAACGCACGTTTTTATTATGCACATAAACATTAAATAATAAATAGGAGTCAGCCGAAAATCCGATAAAGAGTAGGCCATAAATCTAATTAGTATGGATTTCAAAGACGCCATCAAACAATTGGCAAAACGTGCAGGTGAGTTAAAAAACAATCTGCAAACAGAAGAGGCAACGAAAAATGCCCTTATTATGCCTTTCATTCAGGCTTTAGGCTATGACGTGTTTAACCCGATGGAAGTGGTTCCGGAAATGGACTGCGATCTTACTAAGAAAAAAGGAGAGAAGATTGACTACGCTATCGTTAAAGATGGTGAAACAATTCTTGTTATTGAGTGCAAACATTGGCAGCAAAATTTGGATAGCCACAAAATGCAATTAGCTCGATACTTTGTGGCTTCAAAAGCGAAATTTGGCTTACTCACAAATGGTATAGAGTACCGTTTCTATACCGATTTGGCAAAAGAAAATCTTATGGACGATGTTCCTTTCCTCTCTTTCAATATTGAGGAACTCAAAGAAGTTCAGTTGAAGGCTCTTGAGAAATTCACGAAAGAGAACTTTGATGTTGATTCTATCATGAATTCAGCTAATGAGTTGAAGTTTATGAGCGAATTAAAAAAGATCATCAAAGAACTCATTGAAAATCCAAATCAAGAGTTCGTAAAATCGCTTGCCAAACAAGTGTATACCGGCAAAATCACAAGCAATGTACTGGAGCAATTCACAGAATTGGTAAAGAAAGCCAGCGCAAGTTATGTGAACGACAAAATCTCTGAGCGCCTGAATATTGTTGTGAAGACCAATGAGGCTGAACAGCAAAAAGTGGAAGATACACCTGTTGAGATTCCGGGAACAAAGAAAGAGAGCGAAATAGTTACCACGCAAACAGAAATGGAGGCGTATTATATTATTAAGAGTATTCTTCGTGAGGTAATACCGGGCAACCGCGTAACTATGCGTGATGCCATTTCATATTGCTCTATCTTCATTGATGACAACAATCGTAAGCCTGTTTGCCGTTTGCATTTTAACAATGAAAGCAACTTGCGTTTAGAGCCGGTAGGGGCAGACGGAAAGGGAGAAAAATATAAAATCGAATCGTTGGACGAAATCTTCAATTACGCAGATCAATTGATTGAGGCTGCAAAACGATATCTTTAAGATATGAAAAATATTCTAAGGAAAATATTCCTGAATGATAAAGTAATAATGGCGTTCATTTTGTTGAATGCCATTATTATCTATTTGCAAGTAAGCGGATTCGAAAACACGATATTGGATATCGTAGATGCTGCTTGTACTGTCATCTTTATCGTAGAAATGGCAGTCAAACATCGTGAATACGGAGTACGCGGTTATTGGAGTAACGGTTGGAATAGAATGGACGGCATCTTGGTTATATTGTCCATTCCGTCGCTCATCAATGTGTTTGTCCCGACAATAGCAAGCAGTCTCTCCATCCTACTTATTCTGCGAGTCCTGCGTGTGCTGCGATTCTTCCGCGTGATGCATTTCTTCCCGAATTTTGCGAAAGTAGTAACAGGATTTAAAGTTGCCATGCGGCAGTCATATGGCGTGCTGTTGAGTTTCTTTGTAATCATAGTAGTCTTCGGCCTACTAAATTGTAGCCTTTTCCAAAATGCCGATCCGGAACATTTCAGCACTCCACTACGTTCCATCTATTCTGTATTCCAGATTTGTACGGTTGAAGGATGGTACGATATACCTAATACGGTAGCTGAGTACTATGGAGATTCTACCTTTCTGCCGCACTTTGTCCGTATATACTTTACGTTTTTGCTTATTATGGGCGGCATTATTGGAATGTCCTTTATCAATTCTATTTTTGTTGATGCTATGGTCGCGGATAATAATGACGATATAGAGAAACAATTAGAATCTCTGCAACATAGTGTAGACGAAATCAAAGAAATCTTGCAGAAGTGAAGTAAAAAGCAATTTTTTGCAGTTTTCATGACATTTCCGAAGATAAAAATTTGGAAATGTCATTTTTTTGTTGTATCTTTGCCGAAAATTTAGAAAAGATATGAAAGTTCAGTGGACGAGTTTGGTTGATGGAGCACAAGGACATTTAGATGGCGGGCACTACACACGGAGGATTCCCGGGAACCCGGATTGGGCGGCCGTATGCAACAAACCGATGCTGAGCGAAAAGACGAAGAAAAAGAAAGCGGCATTACCTCATATGAAGGAGTTTAGCGGACTGATTGCCACATGTAAAGCTATCCTTCATGATCCGGAGCGCCGCGCTATATGGCAAGCCAAGTATGACGCAGCCAAAAAGCAAGCAAATCGTCATAACAAGCGTATTCAAGGTCGGTTGTGCGACTATTTGCGCCACGAAGTGAGTTTGGCGCTCAAAAAGGGCGATACGGTCGACTGATTCTCAAATAGTTCTTGTATTCCGGTTATAGCGATCTCGGGTCGAGCATATATTCGGCATATATTGAGCATATATTTAGCATATATTGGAATAAGACGGCAAGTCAACGGCAACACCTCAGTGGATAGCGATTTAAAAATCAACTATATGAAAGTTAAGTATCTTATTCTTGGCGCAGTTATGTTAGCCTCATGTACACAAAAAAGTCCGGTTTCTCTGCCGCTAAAGGGCGCGATTCCTTCGGTTTCAACGGACCAATCCGCGCCTCTCGGCGTACAACAAGCCGCAGCTCTTTGGACAGAGCAAGATGGCACACAAGCAGAGTTCGAACAGTTGGTAGCAGACTACTATTGCACCTCCGACAGCGAACGGGTTGCGTTATTCGAGTCCCTGAGTCGCATTTTTGAGAATATCTATCAATCGGCGGACATGTTGACGGTCGATCTCTTAAAACCGACCCAGTTGACCAATGCCGCGGAACCGCAGTCTCCCGATTGGATCATGTCCGGTTACAGTCCCTTGGCCCATTTCTCGGACGATATGTTCGCTAATAAATTAGCGTTTATTACCATCATGAACTTCCCGCACTACAGTCTGGAAGAGAAGAACACACTCGGCAAAACCTGGACGCGTCAGGAATGGGCAATGGCGCGTATGGGAGACGTCTTCACCACCCGCGTACCCGCTGAAGTGAACGCGCGCATGGCGCAAGCGCTCGCCAATGCCGAGAACTATATCGCCGATTATAACATCTACATGGGCAATCTCCGAACGGAAGACGAACGCCAATTATGGGACGATGACAAAATCTTGCTGAGTCACTGGAATCTGCGCGACGAACTGAAAGCCCTGTATCAAGCCGAGAATCAAGAATCAAGCGTTCGGAATCAGGAGAAACAAGAGATGATCTACCAGGTCATGCAACGCATCGTAAGCCAGACTATTCCGCAGCAAGCCATCAACGGAGCAGATTTTATCTGGCACCCCTATTCGGAAGAAGCAGCGTCCGAACCCTATACCCGCTATCAAAAGATATTGGATATTGCCCATGCCTATTTTGCCGAGGATGCCTATTCTCCCTCGATGAAATCGGGGATAATTCGCAACTTTGAGGGTGGTGTGGAAATTCCCGCAGAGGAATTAGACAGTCTTTTCAGGGCACTGGTCGGATCCCCGCAAGTAGCCCAAGTAGCGGCTATCATCCGGGAACGCCTGGGTCGCGAATTACGTCCGTACGATATCTGGTACGACGGTTTCAAAGCACGTGCCAGCCTCAACGAAGATGAACTGTCTGCACAAACTCGCCGTCTTTATCCGGACGCCAATGCTTTTGCCGCCGACTTGCCGCGACTGCTGCAACAAATGGGTTTCTACGCCGAAGATGCACGCGCTATCGCCCGTCATATCGTGGTTGAACCCGCACGCGGTTCCGGTCACGCATGGCCTTGCCTCGGACGCAAAGAGGATGCACGACTTCGCACCCGTATCCCAGCTTCCGGTATGGATTATAAAGGCTACAACATCGCCGTGCATGAGTTCGGACATTGCGTTGAACAGGTACTCGACATGTATTATATCGACCATTACATGCTTTCCGGTGTACCCAACACCGCTTACACCGAAGCCTCTGCTTTCCTCTGGCAGCATAGGGATTTGCAGTTATTGCCCGGCGCCCAAATGGGTAACGGCATCAATAACCCGAACGAGGTGTTGGATCAGTTCTGGTCCATGTACGAAATTATGGGTGTGAGTCTCGTCGATATGGCGATGTGGCAGTGGATTTATGCCCATCCGAAGACTACTGCCAAAGAACTCTGTGAGGCGACACAAGCTATTGCTAAAGAGATCTGGAATCAGTACTACGAACCGGTTTTAGGTGAACACGACTGCATTCTGCTGGCCGTCTATAGCCACATGGTCAATGCGCCTATGTACCTGCCTAATTATCCGCTCGGGCATATCGTACAATACCAGTTGGAAGAACATCTGGCGAATTACAAGACCCAAGCAGATTTTGCCGATGAATACGCACGAATCTATAAGTTGGGTCGTCTGACTCCTAAACAATGGATGATAGAAGCCGTAGGTGAAGCGCCCTCTATCGAGCCTATCCTTCGCGCAGTGGATAAACTTTACGCAGCGTCTCAAAAGCAGTAGGCGAAGCTTTCAATTGATTGGTAATAGCAGCGAGCCACGGTTCGCTGCTATTTTTTCGTGACCTCGTGGCTCCGGTAAACCGGTACCCCGAAATATCTACCTTTTGCAATCCAAATTCGTCTGCAATCGCATCCAGACACATCTGCGAAGCGTTTCGTTTGCCTTCTACACTATATCCGGCGATATGCATCGACGCCCGTTGTGCGTGCGCCAAGACGTCGAGATTAATATCCGGTTCGTTCTCCCAGGTATCCAAGATATACGGATGTCCGCTGCGCAAGAGTGCTTGTTCGTCCACCACCCCACCTCGCGCCGCATTGATAATCAACGCACCCTTTTTGCATTGCGACAAGAACGCCTCATCGCACAGATGATACGTGGACTTATCCAAGGGTACATGGAACGTGATGATATCGCATTTTTGTGCGATGAAATCAAGCGAAACGCCTATATTCTTCGGTGGATCATTGAGTAATACCTTCATTCCTCTGCGCTCGACCATTTGCGCCACCAAAGCCCCCACATGCCCGACTCCAACCACACCGATGGTTCCGCGGGCATCCACTTCATTCAATGCCTCTTCTATATAATCACATACCGCCTGTGCGTTACATCCCGGACAGGACATCCAGCGGATACCCTGCAACGCACAATAGGCGGTATCGATATGATCAAAACCGATCGTAGCCGTACAAACCAGACGAACGCGCGAACCGGACAACAGGGCTTCGTTCACTTTCGTACGCGTACGCACGACCAGAACATCTGCATCGTGCACAGCGGCAGCATCGATTTCTTCCGGTTTCATCGGACAAATATCAACCTGAGGCCATTCACGATGAACAGCTTCAGCGAGAAAAGGAATATATGCGTCGCAAACTATTTTCACGCGTATTTGATATTGTCAATCAGACGTACCGGACCGCAATAAACCGTCACACAACCGATCGCGTGCTCAAACGTGTCCGTAGGCAAAAGCGTCGATTGGTCCACGATCTCATAATACTCCACTTCGAGTCCCGGTACCGCATTGATAGTATCGATCACACGTTGTTGTACTTCTGCAACGGTGCTGTTTTTTGCCCATTTCAACGACTCAAAAAGGGTCTTGGAGATTGCCAAAGCCGTCTTTTTCTCTTCTGCCGACAGACGTTCATTGCGGCTGGAGAGTGCCAGACCAGACTCCTCACGAACAATAGGACAATCGATAATCTGCAGATTTCCAAACGTGCCCGCCATCGAACTGCGCTCCACCATATGGTGGATGATCGCCAACTGCTGGAAATCTTTCTCTCCGAAATAAGCTTTATCCGGTTTCACGAGATAGAAGAGACGACTAACCACTTGTACGACCCCATTGAAATGCCCCGGACGCATTTTGCCTTCCATGACCTTATCCAAACCCGCAAAATCAAAGGCAAAGGTGGTATTCATCTCCTCAGCGGAGTACATCTCTTCGGGCGTCGGAGCAAAGACATAATGTGCTCCAATGCTACTCAGTAATTCCGCGTCGCGTTCAATATTACGCGGGTACTTGGCCAAGTCCTCTTTGTTATTGAACTGAGTCGGATTCACAAAAACCGAAACCACACACACATCGTTGTCTGCCACCGCACGTCTCACCAACGAAGCGTGACCCTCATGCAACGCTCCCATCGTAGGAACAAGACCGATGGTCTTACCCGCTGCTTTACAAGCCTCTACTGCGGCACATAAGTCCTTTTTTGTAGTAATAATCTGCATATAACTATGTTAATTTTTCAAAAAAACGTACAAAATTACAACTTTTTTTGCATATATCAAAATTTTTTTGTAACTTTGCACCGAAAAGCGATAATATATGCCTATGAAAGAGCCGAAACGTATCCTATTTATCTCTCAAGAGATAAGCCCTTATTTGGCAGAAGAGAACCCGGTTCGTCTTTTGAATCGTCAGCTTCCGGAGTATTTCCAGGGACACGGTTTTGAGACGCGCACCTTCATGCCGAAGTTTGGTGAGATCAACGAGCGACGCAACCAGTTGCACGAAGTGATTCGGCTCTCAGGAATGAACCTGATTATCGAAGAGTCGGATCATCCGCTGCTGATCAAAGTAGCATCTATCCAGTCTGCACGTATCCAGATTTATTTCATTGACAACGATGACCTCTTCCATCGCCGCAAAGGAGTCGCAGATGAGAACGGCGTGGAGTATGCAGACAACGACGACCGTGTCATTTTCTACGCGCGCGGTGTGATCGAGACCGTGAAGAAATTGCGTTGGACGCCGGATGTGATTGTTTGTTCCGGTTGGATGAGTGCGTTGGCTCCGCTGTATCTGAAGAAAGCCTTCAACGACGAGCCTTTCTTTGCGCACTCCAAAATCGTATTGTCTCTGGATGATCACGAATATACAAAACCTTTCCATTCCAAGTTCACGGAGAAACTGCGTTTAGACGGTATCACCAACACCGATGTTCGCTCGATTGCCGGTTTCTCGGTGGGTTACGAAGAATTAATGCGTCTGGCAATCGATTTCTCAGACGCTATTGTGTATGCGACACCGAAAGTGAACCAGCGTGTAGCCAACTATGCGGAGACGAAAGGTAAACCGATTTTGAGTTATGAAGAGACGGAAGATCTGACTGCTGCATGTAAACGTCAGTGGGACTTCTATCATAGTTTGTTAGAGAAAGAGGATGAATAAACGCTTTGCGTTCATAGGGGTATTAGTTGTTTTAGTGTGCTGTTGGACGGCCTGTAAGAATGACGCTGCCGGTACAGGTAGCGGTATTCTGGATGACCGGGATAGCATTGTTGTTTTTGCCGATACTTTCGAATTGGCCTCCCGTATTGATACGAGCAGTGCCATTGTATCGCGTCCGGATTCAACCCTCCTCGGAGAGATCGAAACCAGTTATGGCACTATGCGTGCACAGGTACTGACCCAACTGACCTGTCCGGAAGGATACGCTTACCCGAGCAATGCTGTGGTGGACTCTATCTCCCTTTTCTTCAATTATGTCAGTTGGACCGGTGACGGGAATGCTCCGTTATCCATTAATGTGTATGAGTTGGACGGGCAGTCATTATCGTACGCCAAACAATATAAAACGGATATCGATATAGCTTCCTATTGTTCACGATCCAAGAGTATCTTACGGCAACATCGCATCGTGGTGGCCTCCGAGAAGCGCGATTCGGTGCAGGATTCGGATGGCAATTATGTCCCGATGGTACGGATGATGAGTGATTCGACTTCGGATTTCTTCCAGCGTTTTGCAGCTATCCGTTCTTTTACCAACCAGGAAGACTTTAACAAACAGTTCAAAGGACTCTTGATAGAGACAGATTTCGGTAGTTCTACGATCCTCAACGTACGCGACATCGCGTTGGGCGTATATTACACGTTCAAATATGACAAAGCAGGTAAAGATACGATAGTTCATGACTTGAAACTGTTCTATGCCAACTCGGAAGTCCGTACGGTGAACCGTATCGAGTTCTTAGATAAAGACCAACTGTTGTTGAACCTTAGTCAGGACTCCGCACAGTATAATTATATCGTAGGTCCGGCAGGTATCTTCACCCGCATCTCGCTGCCTATCAAGAAGATGGAACAATCGATGCATGCACACTTGGTCGAATCTATCTTGGAAAACGGTGACACCTTACTCAAACGACCCTACGTCAATCTCGCAGAGTTACGCGTGGACGTAACGAATGTATTCACCGGCTCGAAATCGGAGATCACGCAGGATGATTGGCTGCAACCTGCCCCGTACCTGCTGCTGGTGAGAGATGCCTCTGCAGAGCGTGTTTTGGCTGGTAATGAAGTGCCGACTGACACCTGCGCTATCGTAGGAACATTGACCTCCGGCGTAGATGCAGACGGTAACACAATCTACTATTACAGCTATGATCTGGCTACCCTGCTGACCCAAGAGTTACGTCAAGAACAAGTGCCGGAGCAACTGAGTATGCGTCTCGTTCCCGTTGCCGTTCAAACGGCTACCACCACTTCTTCCACCACGGTCATCTCCTCGGTGAAGGAATCGCAGACTATCTCCGCAACAAAAATCCGCTCGGCGCAGAGCGCGAACGGACTTTCTCTCAAACTGGTTTATTCCGGTTTCTAAATCTTATACGGCATTACGCAACCGCACGTAATCGGCTTTCTCCAGTTTCTGTCGTGCATAATCCTTGGTGACGGTGAACACTTGCTGTTCTCCTAAATTCTTCTTATTAGGCAGTTCGAACATCAGATCGGTCATCAACGTCTCCATCAGTCCGCGTAAGCCACGCGCTCCAAGTTGATACTCCAATGCTTTATCCACGATATAATCGAGGGCGTTGTCATCAAAGAGCAACTTCACGTTATCCATCGCCATCAGTTTCTGATATTGCTTGGTCAACGCATTCTTGGGCTCCGTGAGGATGTTACGCAGTGCCACTTTATCCAGCGGGTGCATGTAAGTGAGCACCGGCAGACGACCGATAATCTCCGGAATAAGACCGTAGGACTTAAGATCCTGCGGTGCAATGTACTTCAGGATATTCTCCTTATCGATATGTTCAGATTCCTGCTGGGCATCAAAACCGATGACCTGCGTATGCAGACGCTGGGCGATCTTACGCTCGATACCGTCAAAAGCGCCACCGCAGATAAAGAGGATGTTTTTCGTATCCACATGAATCAACTCCTGATCCGGATGCTTGCGACCACCCTGAGGCGGTACGTTCACAACCGATCCTTCAAGCATCTTCAGCAGACTCTGCTGTACCCCTTCTCCACTCACATCACGAGTGATGGACATATTCTCGCTTTTACGTGCAATCTTGTCGATTTCATCGATAAAAACGATGCCTCGTTGTGCCTTCGTCACATCGTAATTGGCGTCCTGCAACAGACGCACAAGAAGCGTCTCTACATCTTCGCCGACGTAACCGGCTTGTGTCAAGGAAGTGGCATCTCCGATCGCAAAAGGTACCTTAAGCATCTTAGCGATCGTACGTGCCAGAAGCGTCTTACCTGTTCCGGTCGAACCCACCAGCAGGATATTGGACTTCTCTATCTCCACGTCATCGTTAGTGAGCTCCTGGAGCACACGCTTGTAATGGTTATACACAGCGACCGAGAGGAAGCGTTTTGCTTCCTCCTGGCCGATGACGTATTGATCGAGAAAATCATTGATTTTCTGCGGCGTCGGCAGGTTCTCTACCGTGAGCTCCTCACTGTTGAGCGTTCGTGCTTTGGGACGTGACATAAGTATCTTATGTCCCTGTTCGATACACTCGCTACAGATCAGCACTCCGGTCTCCTCCGCAGAGAACATCTCCGGCATTGACCGTCCGCAGAAACTACATGTGTCGCTTCGTCTTCTACTCATTATTTTTTAGCCTCTGCTTTCTTAGCAGCACGCTTAGCCTGTGCCAACTGGATGTCGTAAGCAATCGGCGAAGCGATGAACACAGACGAATAGGTACCTACAATCACACCAACCAAAAGTGCGAATACGAAGCCCTGGATGGTCTCGCCACCGAAGATAAAGATAGCGAGGAGGACAACGAATGTACTCATAGAGGTCGAGAAGGTACGGCTGAGCGTGTTGTTCAATGCGTCGTTGATGTTCACGCTCTTCTCACGCTTCGGATAGAGGCCGTTGTACTCACGTACACGGTCGAAGATGACCACGGTATCGTTGATCGAGTAACCGATAACGGTCAGGATAGCCGCGATGAACGCCTGGTCAATCTCCATGGAGAAAGGCATGATCTTCCAAAGGATCGCATACAGACCGAGCACGATAACGGTATCGTGTGCAAGAGCTGTCAGGGCGCCTACCGAGTATGCGAAGTTACGGAACCGCAAGAGGATATAGAGGAAGATCACAATGAGCGCAGCAAGGACAGCCCATACAGCGCTGGTAGTGATATCATCGGCGATAGCCGGACCTACTTTCTGGCTCTGCATGATACCTACTGCCGCGTTGGACTCGGTCGAACGGAAATCGTCAAAGGTGATATTGTCGCCCAGGAACGGCTTGCATCCCTCGTAGAGCAGAGCCTCGATAGCCTCGTCAGCCTCAGCGGTCTCCTCGTGGATACGATAGTTGGTAGAGATACGAACCTGGTTAGCGTCGTTACCATAGGTAATCACATTGAGCGAGAAGAGCTCGCCGTCCTCCAGGGTAGCCGAGAAAGTCTTATCGAGGCTCTCGCGTACGTCCTGGGTGTTGATATTCCGGTCGAAACGAACGACATAGTTACGTCCTCCAGAGAAGTCGATACCGAGGTTCAGTTTACCGAAGATATGCGGTTCGAGACCGAGGATAGCGAAGATGACGAGCGCGCCGGAGAGGCAGTAAGCCCATTTGCGTGCATTGACGAAATCGAAATGTACGTTCTGGAGGAAGTTCTTCATCAGTTTGGTGGTGAAGGACAATTCCTTGGCATTGTCCTTGGCGGCATAATCCTCGAGCAACAGACGTGTGATGAACACAGCGGTGAGGAACGAGGAGATAATACCAATCATATAGGTAACGGCGAAGCCCTTGATAGGACCGGAACCGAAGATAGCCAGGATGGCACCGGTGAGGAAGGATGTTACGTTCGCATCAATAATTGCGGTGATAGCACCCTTGAAACCGTCTTCAATCGCTTTACGCATACCCTTGCCGGCCTTGAGTTCCTCTCGGATACGCTCGTAGATGAGCACGTTGGCATCCACAGCGGTACCCATTGTCAGCACGATACCGGCGATACCCGGAAGGGTCAGTACAGCGCTGAACGAAGAGAGAATACCTACCAACAGGAAGACGTTGCAAACAAGAGCAGCATCGGCGATCAGACCCGGAATCCAACCATAGTAGAAGATCATGTAGATCAGGATGAGGATGAAACCGAGTGCGAAAGACCACAGACCAGACTGGATAGCCTCACGACCCAGAGACGGACCAACCACACTCTCCTCGATGATACGAGCCGGAGCCGGCATCTTACCGGACTTCAGAGTGTTCGCCAAGTCTTTTGCCTCTTCTACGGTGAAGTTACCGGTGATCTGGCTGTTACCACCTGCGATCTCCGTCTGTACCGTCGGGAACGAATAAACATATCCATCAAGCACGATAGCTACCGATTTACCAATGTTATCCTTTGTCAGACGCTGCCAGGTCTTTGCACCCTCTGCATTCATCGACATCGATACATTCGCATAGGCACTGAGTTGCGAGAAGTCTGCACGTGCGTCGGTGATCACGTCACCCTCGAGGGATGCACGACCGTCACGTTGTGCCTTCAGCGCAACGAGCTGATAGTAAGCATTTGCCTCGTCAATGGCCTTCACCGTCCAGTAGAAACGTGCATCACGCGGCAGAACGGCCTTTGCAATCTGCGAGTTCAACATCGCGTTAACCTTAGCGGTATCCGTATAATGAACAGTACCTACCACCGGACCGCGATAAGCCTGACCGGCTTGGTTGATAGACGGGTTGAGGATTGCGAAGAGCGGGTTGCTCTTTTTGTACTCAGCGATCTGAGCAGCCTGGTCTGCCTCAGCAACCGTGCTGTCACCAAGCAACTCTGCTAACTCATCAGCTTCTGCTTTCGGAGCTTCTTCTGCTTTTACTTCCTCGGCTTTTGCCTCTTCAGCAGCCTCCGGAGCGCTTGCAGCAAACTCACGGTTGATCTGCGCCAACATCGGCAGCAACTCAGAAGCCTCATAGGTCTCCCAGAACTCCAGATTAGCCGAACCTTGGAGCAGTTTACGAACACGCTCCGGCTCTTTGATACCCGGCAACTCAATCAGGATACGACCCGGTTGAGCCAGTTTCTGGATATTCGGTTGAACCACACCGAAACGGTCGATACGCGTACGGAGCACATTGAACGAGTTCTGAATGGCACCGTCCACTTCCTCACGGATCACTTTCTCTACCTCGTCATTAGTGGAGGTAAGGGTTACTTTGTCTTTGAGTTCGAAAGTCGAGAAGATAGAAGCCAATTGTCCTTCCGGCTCAATCTCTTTGAACGACTCAATGAAGAGCGTTACAAAATCTGCACCGCTCGATTTTTGTTTTTGTTTCGCGAGCGCCAAAGCCTCTTTGTAGTTCGGAGTCTCGTTGTGTCCGCTCAGTGCATCCAAGATGTCCGGAACACTAACCTCCATGGTTACGTTCATACCACCCTTGAGGTCCAGACCAAGATTGATCTCTTTCTCACGGCACTCCTTGAGCGTGTAACCAAACCAAACTTTCTTAGCCGCAATAGAGTCCAGATAGAGGTACTCTTTTGCATCATCGCCTGCCGCATACTCCTTGGCTTTCTTGTCATAATGACTGGTTACCAGAGAGAACGACAGATAGAAGGCGCATACCAACGCGAGGCACACCGCCAAAATTCTAACAAGTCCTTTGTTTTGCATAATTGTTTTTTGTATTTAATTTTTTATATATATGCATTATTTTTTCGTGTACGCGCAGCGTGCATACCTGCGCATGACACACAAAAAGTGCGCAAAATTACAAAAAAAAAATGAAATGCGCAAGAAAAAAATAGAAAAACTTGCGTATTTGCAAATTTTGTAGTACTTTTGCAGCTGTTTTTGATAATAATTATGAGTGAAGTAGTAGATCATAGTGCATTATATGCCATGTATCGCCGTTGGATATACATGGTGATTGCTATCGCCGCATCGGCATTGTTATTCCAACGACCGGTATTTGATTTTCAAGAAGACAAGGGTATCATTTATATCCGCAGTTTCTCGATGGACCAGCATACTTTTTATGTCACCCAAACGGATCTGAAAACCGGTCAGCAAGAGATTACGGAAACTATGTCGGTTAATATGCTGTATATATGCAACAAATTAATGTTATGGAGTTGTATTGTTTGTCTACTTTGGTTCTTCAGCAGACGAGGACGCATGTGGATTGCACTGATTACCGCTCTTATCGCCGGAGCCTATTATGTGCTAATGGCGTATTACGCAGTAAAGATGTCCGACATGCATTACGTCACCCTTTATCCGCATCTGATATCTGCACTACCGGCAGTAGTGATAGAGATGATGATTCTCTTAAGGCACAATCTTATACACGCGGGAATAGATGAAGACGAGCGCGCGATGGAAGCGCTGGAATAATCAAACAGAAAAAAAACAGGCACCCGAAAGGATGCCTGATTTTTTTTCTAATCACTAATCGATTAGAGTTGCGGACCTGCAGCAACGAGTGCTTTACCTGCTTCGTTCGACGTATATTTGTCGAAGTTCTTGATGAAGCGAGCAGCGAGGTCTTTTGCTTTCTCTTCCCACTGAGCAGCGTCAGCGTAGGTGTCACGCGGATCCAAGATAGCAGGATCAACGCCCGGCAGAGCGGTCGGAACCTCGAAGTTGAAGTACGGGATCTTCTTCGTCGGAGCGCTCAGAATGTCACCACCGAGGATAGCATCGATGATACCACGGGTGTCGCGGATCGAGATACGCTTGCCGGTACCGTTCCAACCGGTGTTAACGAGGTATGCCTTCGCACCGCTCTTCTCCATTTTCTTAACGAGCTCCTCAGCATATTTGGTCGGGTGTAACTCCAAGAATGCCTGACCGAAGCAAGCGGAGAAGGTCGGAGTCGGTTCGGTGATACCGCGCTCGGTACCTGCCAACTTAGCGGTGAAACCGCTGAGGAAGTAGTACTTGGTCTGCTCCGGAGTCAGGATCGATACAGGAGGCAAAACGCCGAAGGCATCAGCACTCAGGAAGATGACGTTCTTAGCAGCCGGACCTGCACTGATCGGGCGAACGATCTTCTCGATATGGTTGATCGGATAGCTTACGCGGGTGTTCTCGGTTACGCTCTTGTCAGCGAAATCGATCTTGCCGTTCTCGTCCACAGTTACGTTCTCGAGGAGGGCATTACGACGGATAGCTGCGTAGATGTCCGGCTCACTCTCTTTGTCGAGGTTGATGACTTTTGCGTAGCAACCGCCCTCGAAGTTGAACACACCCTGGTCGTCCCATCCGTGCTCGTCGTCACCGATGAGCAGACGCTTCGGATCGGTGGACAGAGTGGTCTTACCGGTACCTGAGAGACCGAAGAAGATAGCGGTGTTCTTACCCTCCATATCGGTATTTGCGGAGCAGTGCATGGAAGCGATGCCCTTCAACGGCAGGTAGTAGTTCATCATAGAGAACATACCTTTCTTCATCTCGCCGCCGTACCATGTGTTGAGGATAACCTGCTCACGGCTGGTGGTGTTGAAGGCAACACAAGTCTCGGAGTTGAGACCGAGCTCTTTGTAGTTCTCAACTTTTGCGAGCGATGCATTGTAGATCACGAAGTCCGGCTCGAAGTTAGCCAACTCCTCTTCACTCGGCTGGATGAACATATTCTTTACGAAGTGAGCCTGCCATGCTACCTCCACGATGAAACGAACAGCCATGCGGGTGTCTTTGTTTGCACCGCAGAAAGCGTCTACTACGTACAGGTTCTTGCCGCTCAACTCCTTGATAGCGAGCTCTTTAACCTTAGCCCAAACGTCCTCAGACATCGGGTGGTTGTCGTTCTTGTAACCCTCGGTGGTCCACCAAACGGTGTCCTTCGAGTTAGCGTCCATCACGATGTATTTGTCTTTCGGCGAACGGCCGGTGTAGATACCGGTCATAACGTTCACTGCGTTCAGCTCGGTGTTCTGACCTTTTGCATAACCGGTCAACTCCGGCTTGGTCTCCTCCGCGAACAGATACTCGTAAGAAGGATTGTGTGCGATAACGGTCGCACCCTTGATACCATACTTGGTAAGATCTAATTCTTTCATTGTAGTATATATTTTTTGATTTTTAATAATTCGTTAATAAACCGGCTACAAAATTACTACATTTTTTGCAATTATGCAAATGTTAAACGTTTTTTTTAAGAATTTTTCTTAAAATTGTAAAATTTGTTTGCCAAATTCAATATTTTGTTGTACCTTTGCAGTCCGAAATGAATTACGAACGGTACGATAAGGAGGATTTGCAGGAAGCGTTGCGGGTACTGCGCAACGGTGGTATTATCGTCTATCCCACCGACACGGTGTGGGGGATCGGTTGTGATGCCACGAATGCCGAAGCAGTAGCTAAGATATATGCACTCAAACAGCGAGAGGATAGCAAATCAATGTTGGTTTTGCTGGACAGTCCGGCAAAACTCAACTACTACCTTTCTGATATCCCCGAGGCAGCATGGACGCTTCTCGAAGCTTCTGATTATTCAGAAAACTCCGATTATTCTGATAAAAAGCCCCTGACCATCATCTACCCCAACGCTCGGAACCTGGCGCCGAACCTCATTGCCGAAGACGATTCTATCGGCATCCGCATAACGAATGAACCATTCAGTAAGGCTCTATGCGAACAATTGCGACATCCGATTGTATCTACATCAGCCAACATCAGTGGTCATCCCACAGCGCATTTCTTCCATGAGATAGAACAAGAGATAGTAGACGGGGCCGATTATGTCTGCCGTTTCCGGCGCGAGGATGACTGTCCGCACGAGCCCAGTAGTATTATTAAGATTCATGCCGACGGCACCTTCCAAATCATTCGCTCATGACCCTCAGACGCAAACAACAATTATGGTACATCCTGGCCGATCTCATCAGCAGTGAACTGGTGTGGATCTGTTTCTTGGGTTTCCGATGGATAGTGTACGACGGACGTGTATCATTATTGAATGATGTTCTCGTACCGGCATTCAGTTTCTGGTTGCCTTTATTGGTATACCCCCTCATCTGTCTAATGGTATATTACCTATCCGGTTATTACCTGCGTCCCTTCCAGAAACCGCTGTGGCGGGAGTTCCTGCGCACGTTAGGCTCTGCAGCCCTTATATCGTTGTTCTTTTTCTTCATTATCATCATAGATGATGACGTAAATTCCTACAACCAATATCTGGTCTCACTGGCGGTGTTGTTCGGACTGCAGTTTACGCTCAGTTACATCCCGCGTCTGACCATCACCTTACTCACCCGTCGTCGCGGTGTGACGCGCTCCAAAGTGGTCCACTCCATGCAAGAAGCAAAGCAATTAGTGGCAGGGGCGCAAGACGAAGTAATCCTAGACTTACCGGATAACTACACCGATAGACAGTTATACGAACTCATCGCGCGCTTGTACCCGCTCTCGTGCGAAATAAGTATGGTCCCGCGCGTGTACGATATGCTTACCGGTGCCGCACGAATCGGTCAACTCGACCGACCGTCCCTTATCCGCATCACCGAGTTTCACATGTCTGACTCCGAGTTATGTACCAAACGCGCGTTTGATATAGTAGCCTCCGGAGTTGGCCTTATCCTGACATCACCCCTTTTCGCTTTGATTGCGTTTCTGGTTAAATGCAGTTCCAAAGGTCCGGTTTTCTACGCTCAGGAACGCATCGGACAGTACGGCATTCCCTTCCGTATCTATAAGTTCCGTACGATGATCAACCATGCTGAAGCAGATGGTGTACCGCATCTGACCCTGGACAACGATCCGCGTATCACATCCGTCGGACACTGGTTACGCAAATACCGCCTTGATGAACTGCCGCAGTTATGGAACATCCTCCGCGGCGATATGTCCATTGTCGGACCGAGACCTGAACGTGCCTATTTTATTGAGCAGATTATGAAAGAGGCTCCTTACTACTGCCTCATCTACAAAGTGCGCCCGGGCTTGACCAGTTGGGGTCCCATCCGTGTCGGATACACGGATACCATGGAGAAAATGATTGAGCGACTCAATGCCGACATCGTCTATATAGAGAATATGTCTCTACTGCTTGATCTTAAGATACTCTTCTTCACAGCAGGGGTCATTATTAAAGGAAAAGGAAAATAACCATGACGTACGACGAAAAAATGGCCAAAGCGGAAGCCATCATTCAACAACTCGAATCCGCCGAAGCGCTCAGCATGGAGGCATACAAAAAAGCGGCAGCCGAAGCTACCGCGTTGCTGAAGTCTTGCAAATCCGATATTGAAGGTATGCAAAAAGATTTATCTTAATCCACAATACTATTTTACTTTCATTCTCGTGACCATTTCGCGACCATTACGGACGTCACCGGTAGGTGTGAGATCGGATGTATCTCTGTCCTATCAGTTCGTTTATCACACTTTCGTATCTATCAAAAATGCAATGCCAGACCGACACCTGTCGGCGCAAGTTCAAAAGACCAATAAGCTTGCAGTGTTGGCATTTTTCCTGCATTATAAGCATCAACAGCTTCGTGCATTCTGTGATAACCTACCCCTAACATCGGAATGCTCGCGCAAGTAACTAATGTGCCGACAGAAGCCACTAATGCCCACAGAGGAAATATTTGGCTGACATGACCATTAGGAAACATCATTACAGCACTCACTGTAGTAATGGCGACACCGGTGCTCAGTAATCCCCATCCTCCCGAAGCCAAGTTGTAGCCTTTGTTGTATTGCGCATATAGTTCGGCATTATAGGGTTTAAGATAGTTGTTACGAAATGATGTAGAGGTGGAGTACGTTACACCATCTACAGTATACCGGTCCCCATGCCGTTCAATAACCTGTGCATGAGCGCAAAGAGTTATTGTTAATAGCAACAGAAATATACTGATCTTTTTCATGATTTATTTAGTTTTGTCTTATTGCACCTCTTGTCCTGTGACGGTATAAGTACGATTACCGCGGAGGATGAGGAGCTTTCCTTCACGGAAGATTTTGGTGGCGGAAAGGGAGGAGGAAATATTCTCTAATGCGGAATTTATCGGTGTCCAATCCGGACAATTGTTTCTAATTCCCAAGTAATCCGTGTCATACGAATAGAGGACATTCCCCTCATTATCTGCTGCACACAATGTGTGCTGAAACTGTAATTCCATACCTGTTGTATAGCAGGTTCTTCTTTGTGCCCATAAAATATACTCAGTGCCTATTCCTTCAACCCATTCAATAGTATTGCCATATTCTTCGTTCTGGACTAAAATATGTTTTCTGCCGTCTACGGTTTGTACATTCATTACCAGCCATCCAGGAGTAATAGTTCTGTCCGGATCGAGTTCTGCAATTTCTTCACAGGATTTATCGTAAAAACCGGCATAGGCGTATACCGTATCACCCTGTTTGACATCAAAATCGTAAAGCAGATATTCTTTGTTTGAACCCCATGGGACATAATACACCTGTTGTCTGTTTTCCGATTGGCGGATAGCTCCCCTATACGCATTAGCTATATTCTCATATTCATGGGTATAGAGTATTTGACGGTATTGCTTGCCATCTATAACCGTATCACTCACCATATTATATGTTAAATTTGTAATAAGAGGAGTGTATTCCTCATACGGGTATGCGTGATAATATCGAAAACCGTACCACGTGGAGGCCTGAGCCTGCTCATTATTCTGTTTTGTTCCCACACCATATATATCCACAGCGAAATCTTGCGTTCCTATAATCCGAAGATGTACATATAATTTTCCATCCAGTAAAACCAATTTGCTGCCATAGACTCCATCTTGGGAACCATAGGGATTGTCGACTTGTTGATTAGATATGTTTATAACAGAATGATTACAATCATCCAAAGAAATACTATATCCTTCTATTTCGATTATCCCTTGACCATTCGGCGATGTCTCCACAAGAGCCACGTGGTCGATTATATGGGAGGTTTGATAAATCTCCTCTTGTGGCATATATTCTATTTGTTGCCACTCGTCCAAATACCACTCACCGCTCCATTCTATAGGAGATATTTCTACGGGAATCGTATTATTGACAACTTTCAGAATAGTATTGATACATTGCATCGTATCACAATTATTTGCGAATACAGTGCCTACTCCAAGCAAAATATTGCAATATATAAAAACGATATTCCTCTTCATAATTCTGTAGAATTTCAAATAAAATCCGCTACAAAAGTACCCTATTTTATGGTTATTGAGGGCCAATCACCATTCAAGAAGGGATTATAGATACTATGCTCTTCTTTGCCGTGGATGGCGATTACCCGATCCGGATAATGGCGTTTCAGCGTATCTATAGCCTGGGTGATTGTGCATGGCGGCTGTTGTTTATAGACCGTATCGCCATTGACAATTTTATAACTTGGCCAATAAAACTCTCTCCAGAAATAGGTAATTCCGTTTATTTTTATAGAAGTACTTGTCAACAATACATAACACTCGCCATTCTCTGTAATACGCCGTACATGCAAATTATGTAATTCCTCGTCATAAGTAACAGATTTATCATATTTTTCCGGACCATACCAATCTACACGGTAATCCATTTTACGAGCATCAGGAGGCGATATAGGAGGTAATATATATTCTTAATCCCTTTTGTATTATACATCCTTACATATATCGAGTCCATTGGGGCATAGATAAAGGCATCCCTATTGGTATTTATGTGGTGTTCATGCGGGCAACCTTGAAAAACAAGACACAATGATAGCAAGCATATGCTACTTAACCAATTGCAACTCTTTGTACAGATTTCTTGCCTTGTCATAGGTACGTGTTTTTAGTTTTGACTTTGGATACAATAATAGAACTCACACTTTTTGTAGCCTCTCCAATAGGGTTTATAACTATTACTTTTTATCTTATAACCATTATCTGTAACTAAAAAGTAAAGATCTTTTTTCTTGATGGGATTTCTTTGATTTGTAAATTAGATTTCTTTTTCATAACAAACGACAATTTTACTTAATCGTTATGGAAGGGGCAGCACTGCCACTTGCAATACTGCTATAAATGCTCTTTTCTTCTTTGCCATCAATTGATATGACATAGTCCGGATAATACTTTTTCAGCGAATCTATCGCTTGAGCAATAGAACATGGTGGTTGTTCCTTGTAAATAGTATCGCCATTAATAATTTCTATCTGGGGTGAATAAAATTCAGACCATATATAGTCTGTTCCATTAATTTTTACTCTCATGTCTAACAACACATAGCAATCTCCGTTCTCTGTAATACGCCGTACATGCAAGTTGTGCAGTTCCTCATCATAAGTCAGGGAGTTGTCATATTCAAATTCATATTTCTCTGGACAGTACCAATATACATAATGATTTACGCCAGGTGCGTTAGGTGGCAAATTTCCTTCTTCCTTATAATAGATTCCCTTGGTATGATAGCGCCTGATATATGTCGTATCTAATGGCGTATATATGAAAGCTTCTTTATTACTTTCTATATGGTGACTATGGGGACACCCCTGTAATACGAAACTAACAACGATAAGGCACAATCCACCTACCAAATTGCAACTCTCTTTTAAAATGTTTCTTTCGCTCATAGTTGTCATTTTTTTTAGTTCTGATTCACGATACAATAATAGTACTCACACTTTTTGTAGCCTCTCCAATAGGGTTTATAACTATTATTACCTATCTTATAACCATTGTCAGTAACTAAAAAGTAAAGATTCTTCTTTTTGATTGGACCGCCTGCCGTTGAGGATATGCCGCCAAAGCCATAAGCAACGAGATAATGTTCCCAATTTGTAAATAACAGCATTACCGGAAGATCGTGCTGTATGTATTCGGTTGCTTGGGTGGCTGTTACATCATTAGAAATAGTATATGCATTATTCGTTGCGGCTGTAAATGCACCTCTCAACCTACAGGGTAGCAATGCAAACTCCCAACTTCCTTGCCACTTAACCGGAATACAATTCCTAAAAAAATTAAATGTCAAACCATAATCGACTACTAAACTCGTATCAAGATATGTATGCATTACATCATTGAAATATATCCAATGAAGATTATCTAAATTATCTAAACGAAAATCATAGAAACTATGCTGGTTTACAGTGCGAAAATGATAATTAGTTTGGTCTCCGTGCAAAGGTAAAGGATGTCCATTTTGCGGAGGATATGTATTATATAAACCTCGATATATCCATGCTAATCCAGAAGGACCGCAGGCGCACTTCCAACGAGTCCTTTGTATCGGAGCAGTACGATAGGGTTTTGCCGTATAATCACGGCAATATTCATTCGTTCCCAAATAATGCTTTAGACTTTCAATAAAAGGATTATCATCTTGTGAGTAGGAGGGAGGGGCCACACAAGGAAGATCTAAATTCAAAGTTTCGGTTACTTCATTGATTGCATATCTTGCAGTTGTCCAATAAATTTCCGTTTCCAACTCCTCTTCCGCATCCGGAGTGTTTGGATGATTATGTAATCTTGCCAGATCTGCCAACTGGTCAGCGTCTGCCTGAGCCTCAACCTGATGCCAATAATCATTCATATCTACATCGTTGAATGCAAACTCACCATCATAACCATCTACGGGTCGAAACATAGTTCCATTATAAAAGACTCTATGAGGATATTGACCAATATAATACTCATATTCTGTATGCGAATAAGGCAGAACATACGGAAACATATAGGCTATTGCACGGGGCACCTCACGTTTTGCATGAACCGTAATCGTACTTGTAATCTCATTATGTTCTATCAGACCAAATTCATAATACTTGACATGCCTACTATAATCCAAAATCACACGAGGGTAGGTGGTCAAAGACCATGTCGTATCAATAACATGGTAATCCAAATGATATTCCCGACCTCCTTCGAAATAGGCTTCCCCATTACGCAGACTATTAAGCAACTGATATCCTCCATTCGAGAGTTCGTAAGATGCAACTAATCTCGCATCAAATGGGCAAATTATTCCAGGATCGTCATGTATATAGTTGTCTATCATCATCCGATCAGTACATGGAAAATTCTCATTATTCATTATAACCATTTTTCGTATATTGGGTTTGTTCGATGAAGATTCCATAGTATCCGTTTCTTGCGCTTTTTCACATGCGCTTAATCCTACGATCGTTATCAGAACATAGAATAATTTTTGCAATTTGTTTGTCATATCAATAAGGTTTATTTGTGATAAACTCTTATTTGATGGTGCAAAGATACAAAAAACTTTGCAAACCACCAAATAAATCTGTAAATTTTTATTTTATTGTACTATAAATTGTCCGACGAGGGCACCGCCGGCGGTGTTGATATGGAGCACATATATGCCAGAATTGGAGATCTGCTCAGATAGAGAGTTCGTGAATTGTTGGTTGAGCACAATACTTCCTGTCTGGGCATTTACTACGGTTGCCTGAGCCGAGGGAATAGCCGCATCCTGTTTCAGGACGGACAGCGCGTTACCATTAATCGTTGCACGGAAACTTCGTGGACGAGGAGGCTCCGTGGGTGTTTGAATAGGATCATCCAACGGATCATCTCCAGGAAGCGGTTGCATACTAATCACTTCCATTAACTGAATTTCTACTTCTTCTGCGTGTAACACGCATGGTATTGTAAAGAGTACGCCCAATACCAAAGCAATAAATGTTTTCTTCATACACATATAAATTTAATTAAAAAAAGCAACGTCGAACATTCTCGTTTGACGCTGCAAAATTACTACAAATATGTAACTTGACCAAATAAAAATGTGGGAAATTCAAGAAACGTAAATCGCTATAATCTAACTGATTAAGAAAAAATCAATGTGGGATTTTTAAAGTCTATTACGAATTTATTGCTAATTTAATAAGATGATCTCTCAGATTTTTGCCGGTTGTCCCTAATAATTTAGCTGTGTGGTCTTTCAGTTTTCCAATGCTGTTTAATGCATAAGGAAGGATATCTGATATTTTTTTTCTATTCATATCCAATAATACCAAAACACATAATCTTAATTCTTTTTCTGTCAATACCTGTTTTTGCCGAAGTTTGGATGCCAGCATATAGAATTGTTGGTCAACAATATGGCACATTTTATCATAATCACTCCAAAATAAATCCTTTCTAAGGTCATTTGAACCGGCGTACAATGCACAATTGAATTCTACCTGTAATCGTTTTTGCGCTATAGTCTCATTGCTTTTCCTTTCCAATTCATATATTTGCTGCGAAAGCAATTTATGGTGGCGATGCTTTCTTGTAACATAGAGATACAAACATGTCCCTATCAAAAGTATTGTCAGACATACTGCATACAACCATGTCATATTGGGTTTTCTAACAAGATCCTGTTTTAACAATTGTACTGCCTGTGACAGTTTTCCTTGTCGTATTTTCAAAATCTTTTGTACATCTGCCCTGTCTGCTGCAAGTTGGCGAACTGCCTCTATACTTTTAGTATCATCATCATTAGTAAGAATAAACAGAGCGTTGTGAATATCAGATTTATTCTGCGATTGCTGAAGAATCAAATTCGCATAATATGTTGCAGAATCTCTTATCTCAAGATATGAATATGCTTGTGCTAATTGCATTGAGGTTTGCAGTAAATGAGGATTATACAGCTTGGAAGTATGCGCACACAATATGGTAGAATCATATTGCGCATCTCTAAGGTATACTTCTGCCTGAACCAGCAAACCATATGCAATCAACAAACTATCATTAAACTTTGTTTCGTCTGTTAGATGTAAGAGGGCAAAACTACTATCTTTCTTCCCTTGTACTGCCTTTTCTAACGCCATGTCATTCAAACAATAATAGTACGATAGTGTATCGTCATCCGCCAAGTATTCATTAGCCGAACGCTCAAACATATCGTATGACAACTCATAATCACCGGCACGATGACAAATATCTCCCATGTTATTATACACGCGCCCGAGGATATGGTAATCGCGCGTGCGGGAATGGGTGGCGTCGATGAAGACCTGCATGGCGGCAACAGGATCGTCGTTGGCTCGAAGCAACTTGCCATAGTGATAGCAGGCATGCGCATATGCATCGGAATAGAAAGTGCGCCACACACGGAGCGTACTGTATGTACGTGCAAGTTGTGTACTGTCATCATACATCTGACCTTGTTGCCACAGACTATCTGCCTCTTCGACTACACTCAGCGTTTCATGCAACGACCGAAACGAACAGCCGGTTAAAAGACACAGGCTCAACAGCATCCATATGTATCGACGAATAAACATTTTTGTATTAAAGGAACTTGCTCGTGTTGTTCTCAGGTCGTTCTTAGGTCGTTCTCGGGACGTGGTCCCGTGATGGTCGCGTTCTTGATACGGTATACCCAGGCTATCATACCTTATCACTCCTCGCTGAAATGCACGAGGACATGACGGTATGAATTGAAGATCTTGGATTTTGAAACAAAACCAAGGTATCGGCGCTCGCTATCCACTACCGGCAAATTCCAAGCACCGGTATCTTCGAAGATTTCCATCACTTTCTCCATCGGCAGATCAAACCGCAGGATAGCAGCCGGAGAGGTCATGAGCTGACCGACCGTGAAACGTTTGTACAAACGCGGCTGGAACATGATATTGCGTACTTCGTCGAGCAAAAGAATACCCTTCAGGTGCCCCTCATGGTCAATAACAGGGAAGATATTCCGCTTGCTCTCACTGATGACCTTAACCAGTTCGCCAAGCGTCATTTCAGGGAAGATAGCCACGAAATCTGTCTCTAACACGCTGTCCATCTTAAGGAGCGTGAGCACATTACGGTCTTTGTTATGCGTGAGCAACTCTCCTTTCTGCGCCAGACGCATAGCGTACAAAGAGTGAGGCTCGAAGAACATAATGGTGAGGTAAGAAATAACGCTCACTATCATCAGGGGCATGAAGAGGTGGTAACCGCCGGTCAGTTCAGCAATAAGGAATATACCGGTCAGCGGAGCATGCATCACACCGGACATCAGTCCCGCCATACCGACCAAAGCGAAATTAGCCTCCGGCACAATCAAGCCGCATATATTCATAATACGCGCCGTAACAAATCCCACGATAGCACCCATGAAAAGTGAGGGAGCGAAGATACCTCCGACACCACCGGCACCGTTGGTAGCTACCGACGCCACAATCTTCAGCAAGATAATGAGTATGAAATAACCCAACAATAACAGTTGTGTATTCGCCGTGGACAAACCGGCATAGAACGCTGTGGGGATGATATATTTCTCCAAGGGACTGTTATTGAGTGCACTCAAACTGTCGCCGTTGATGAGCTGACGAATCACATCATAACCTTCACCGTATAACGGCGGGAAGAGGAAAATCAATATACTCAACATCGAGCCCCCTACGAGGATCTTCAGACCAAAGGAGCGGATATTATGCTTCATCCACTGCTCCAACTTATTCATCCCGCGTGTAAAATAAAGACTGGTTAAACCACACACGACACCTAAAATCAGGTACCATGGGATACGGCTGACAGCAAAATCCTCGATGTACTTAAGTGGGAACATAGGATCCGTCCCGGTGAGGATATACGAGATCGCCGTGGCAGTTACCGACGAGATCAGCAACGGTGCTACTGAGGTCATCGTCAGGTCCATCATCAGCACTTCGAGCGTAAAGACCAGACCGGCGATCGGGGCTTTGAAGATACCGCCAATTGCACCGGCGGCACCGCAGCCTATCATGAGCATCATCGTCTTCTGATCCAACCGGAAAGCCTTGGCCAGGTTCGAACCGATAGCCGCACCGGTCAACACAATAGGAGCCTCGGCACCGACCGAGCCACCAAAACCGATAGTCAATCCGGAACCTACCACCGAAGACCACATGTTATGTGCCTTGATAATGGATTTACGCTGCGAGATAGCGTATAAGATTTTCGTGATACCGTGCGATATATCATCCCGCACGATGTACTTGACAAACAGCGCCGCCAGCGTGATACCGATAACCGGTGTAATGAGGTACCACCACGTGCGCTCATCGGCAATCAATTGCTCCTCAACGAGACGTTGAATAAGATGAATAAAAGACTTCAAGATAGCCGCCGCAGCAGCAGAAAACATACCTACGAAGAAAGAGAGAAGGAGCACAAGGTTCTTTCCGCTGATGTGACGTTCCCGCCACTCAATCATTCTATCGTACCACTGCGTCATTGTTTTGCCCTTTCCGTCTAGGGTTTCCCCGTTAATCGGGGACACCGTCATCCCAGCCAATGCCTTTGTACTTATCGAGGTCCCATTCTTCTTCTACCTCATTCAGATAAATAGTACCCTCTTCGTCATCCTCTTCTCTCGCCGCCGGTTCGTCACGTTCAATGACAGTCACATCTATCGGTGCGTGCGAGATCTCAATGACTTGGTTCTGCTCTTTGTTCAATTCTGTCCAAAGGGCATCTTTGAGTTCGTCTATACCCATACCTGCTACCGAAGAGATAAAGACAATAGGCAAGTCCAGTTTCTGCAGTTTCTTAGAGACTTGCAGCTTCTTGAGTTCCTTCTCGTCGATAGCATCTATCTTCGTGATAGCGAGGATACGTGCCTTGGTGAGCAATTCGGGGTTGTACTGCTCCAGTTCGTTAAGCAATATCTTGTATTCCTTCACGATATCTTCGCTGGTCGCAGGAACCATGAAGAGCAGTACTGCGTTGCGTTCTATATGCCGCAAAAAACGCAGTCCAAGACCTTTTCCCTCGCTTGCGCCTTCAATAATACCGGGTATATCTGCCATACAGAACGACCTTCCATCCCGGTACGAGACGATGCCCAATTGGGGCGTAAGCGTAGTAAACGGATAGTCTGCTATCTCGGGTTTGGCTGCAGAGACCACACTAAGCAGCGTACTCTTGCCGGCATTGGGAAATCCCACGAGACCGACATCCGCCAATACCTTCAGTTGCATGATCACGGTTCGTTCCTGTGCGGGTTCACCGGGTTGCGCATAACGTGGCGCTTGATTAGTCGCCGTACGGAAATGCCAGTTACCTAAACCACCCCTTCCGCCTTTAAGCAGCACCACCTGTTCGTTATGCTCCTTTACCTCGCAGATGAATTGACCTGTCTCGCCGTCATAAACAACCGTTCCACAGGGTACTTCAATAATCTTATCCTCGCCGTCCTTACCGAACGAACGACTCTGACCGCCTTTGCCGCCATCGGTCGCCATGATATGCTTCTGGTACTTCAGATGCAACAAGGTCCAGAGATTGCGGTTGCCGCGTAAGATCACCGACCCGCCTTTTCCCCCGTCACCGCCATCCGGTCCGCCTTTGGGCAGATACTTGGCACGATGAAGGTGCATACAACCTGCGCCACCCTTTCCGGAGCGGCAGTAGATTTTTACATAGTCAATGAAATTCGCAGCCATAATAACGTTCTCGTTTAATGTTTATCGGGACGCGCCAATTCAATCACACGCATAATCTGGAGAAAGACATCCGCCATCGTGTGGTTACCGTTCACAGCAAAATAATTACCGTGATGCAAGTAATAATGCGCAATCGGTTCGGTCTGTTGATGATAAACAGCGATACGGTGACGGATGGTATTGAGATTATCATCCTTTCGTCCACTCACTTTTCCACGTTCAATCAAACGCTGGATAAGCAACTGCTCGTCTACCATCAAATCAATCATAATGGCATCCATACCGTATTTCTGCAGCAGTTTGGTCAGGGACTCCGCTTGCGCTACCGTACGGGGATAACCGTCAAAGATAGTACCCTTGCAATCCGCGGGTAACGAAGCGATATAGTTCTCTATCACACCGTACATCATATCGTCAGGCACCAGATTGCCCTTCGAGATAAGTGCATCTATCTGCTTACCCAGTTCACTGCCGGTAGCTATTTCTGCACGCAGGACATCTCCGGTCGAGAGATGTTGTACTCCGTACTTATTGGCAATAAAAGCCGATTGGGTACCCTTGCCGCTACCCGGCGCTCCACATAAAATGATATTTAACATACCTAAAACTAATACCTATTCTTGGACAGACAAAACGAGTTGCCCGGCAAATGGGGCAACTCGTTTATGAAGCAACATTGCCTGATTAGAGAGCAAATTTAGCACCCGGTTTGATTTTAACAACCTTGCGTGCCGGGATGTTGATAGCCTGCTTCGTAGCCGGGTTGATACCCTTGCGAGCTGCTTTCTCAACGATAGCGATGTTAGCGTAACCTACGAGTTGTACGCCCTCACCTTTCTTAACTGCTGCAACTGCCTCTTCGAGAGCTGCGTCAATAACTTTTGCTGCCAATGCTGCAGATACCTCAGCCTTAGCTGCTGCTGCTTTAATAAGCTCAGATTTGTTCATAATCGTGTGTTTTAAGTTATTAATAATGTTAACTTTTTGTTCCCTTCTTTGGAATGTTGCTGCAAAATTACTAAAAAAACTTTAAATACCAAATATTTTGGGCAAAAAAAATGCATTTTTTTGCAAAAAAACGTATTTTTCTGCATTTTGGCGCACTTTTTGTATTATTATTCCAATAAAAAGCAGTAATTTTGTCGTCGATATGAGAAATTTACCAATAGTAACGCGCTATCTGTTGATAGCTAATTTTGCAATCTTCTTCATCGCTGCTATCGTGCAGCGGTACGGTATTGATTTGAACGCCATAGGTGGACTTCATTACTGGGGTGCATCCTCCTTCCATTGGTGGCAACCGATCACGTATATGTTCCTCCATGCCAACTTCAGCCATATCTTTTTTAATATGTTTGCAGTATGGATGTTTGCGCCGGTTATCGAACAACAATGGGGTACCCGTCGCTTCGCACTCTACTATCTCGTGTGCGGACTTGGCGCAGCCTTGATTCAGGAACTGGTATGGATGACAATGCTCAGTAATATGAGTGCGACCTACGATATGGCAACTTTGACGCATTATGCCTACTTCCTAAACACCATTGGCGCCTCCGGTGCCGTATTCGGTATCTTGTTCGCCTTCGGATGGCTCTATCCGGACGTACCGATGTACATTCTTTTTATCCCTGTACCTATACGTGCGCGCGTGTTCGTTATTATATATGCGCTCATTGAGTTGTTTGCAGGCTTAGGATCCGTTGCCGGTTTCTCTGCCGATAATGTAGCCCATTTTGCCCATCTGGGGGGTATGTTGTTCGGTTGGTTGCTGATTCTGTATTGGAAGAAAACCAATTGGCGTGAACCGGGTGAGTTGTGGGACCATATCCGCACAAAATTAGGCGGTCACCAGCGCCTTGATAGCACGGATGACCGCTTTAAAGAGTATCACTACCACAAACGGGTATGATGATTAAGCTGCTGTACCGAAGACTACGTAGAAATACAACTCACCGGCTACACTACCGTCATCCGTCTTGATGGTGATATGTACCAAGTGAGGTTGACCGTCCATAAACTCAGCTACATTCGTGAAACGAATGATGTATGAGTTCTGCATGGCACCGGTAACAGGCAGGCTAGGAAGGTTAACACCTTCGAAGTAACCGTTTGCGAACAACTTTGTACCCCCAGTATAATCAGCCATCAGCCAAGGCGCATCACTATATCCATCACTTGTATACCAATCCGCGTGTTGCCCAGCATCTACGCCGTCACTGAATACAGAATGGATTGTTCCTAATTGCGGAACCCAGTTGTTTTGCAACCATGCCGTAGCAAATGTATCAATTCCAAGGTAGTAGTTAGCTTCATCAGTGAAATTCACATAGATACGATTTGCTCCAGTGCGGAAAGTGAAATGATCATTGGCAAAATGGAAGGCTGCCATACCACACTCATCCATTCCTCCACCATTGTAGTAACTCGGTGCTAAACTCTGTAACTCTGCTGCATTCGGACCTGCGAAATAGTGGGTACGAGAAGTTCCATACGTATATTCTTTATTCAAGAATGCGGACAACTCAGCAGATGTAGCAATATCCAATGCTCCGGTAATCTCACCGTCATAGCCTACTACACCAAAACGGATGTCCAAACTGGATGCTGCCAACAACTTACTCCAAGCGTCAATACCGTTCGCGATTGTATCGGCTTCTTCATCCATACTACCGGAGTTATCTACCAGGAAGACAAGGTCTGCCATAACAGTTGCACCAGAACCCTCACTCAGGTTGGTAACCTCAATACCTTTTTTCTTACCGTCCACTTCAACGTAGACGTTCTGACCTTGACCCGAACCACTCAGTTTCAGGTACTCTCCGGTCTCCGGATTAACAATACCCGTCATATCCAGACGGATCACGATGTCGTCACCTTCGGTTGTAACAGTAGTCTGAACACCCGGAAGGTTGATAATTGTGTCCGCCCCCGTGATATCGGGATTAGGAACGGCTGTACTGTCATCAGGAATACCATCGACTGTGCTGTGGTGGGAGCCACCTCCACCGCCTCCACCACCACCACCGGACGGAGAAGTCTCACATGCTGCCATTACCAATGCAGCAAGGATCAAGTAGTAAAATTTTTTCATAAATAAAACGTTTTATTGGGTTAATGAGTGTGTATTTCGGTGGCAAAGATACAACAATATTTTGAATTGTGCAAAAAAATTGTCACTTTTTTCTAAAAAAAGTACAAAATTATCACCAAACAAGCGTAGCGACCACCGGTTTATGGTCCGAAACGGAGATATTTGGAACCGAACAAGTAGTAGGTTTGAGGGGATCTGAACACAAAATATAATCAATCCGCAGACCAATACCATTATATTCGTAGGTAGCCCCCCACTCCCAGAAATAATGGGTCTCATTCCAAGCATCATGCAACCCTCGAGAGATATGCCAGTACGCATAACTAAGTGCTACGGAATTGAAATCACCGACAATCACCACCGGATAAGGGCTGGCCTCAATCTCGCGTCTAACCACTTGCGCTTGTGCATTCCGTAAGGGTATCGCCCGTTTCCATTTGGCCTCTATCCGATCCATATCTGTCAGGTCTTCGGATGCCAGTTTATAGGACTCAAGATGATTATTAATGAGTCGAATCGTATCGCACCCCACTACGATATCGCAGCGATTGGAGAGGTTTCCTTGCGTTTCATAATGAATACTCTGCTTATGAATCAACGGATATTTGGACCACACCATCGTACCGTACTGATGGCGTTTGTTATAGACCGAGAAATCTAAGTACGAGTACGGATACTTGCTGCCCAAAGTCTGCCTTACATCCGGCAAGGTCAGGTATTTAGCATCTTTATAGACATCCACCTCCTGCAGGCACACCACATCCGCATCCTGCGATAACAGGTACTGCAGCACCTCGTTGTCTGCCGGCTTATGCTTGTAGTCCATGCGTGCCGTATTCCACGTCAGGACAGAAATCGCTATGAGAATAAAGTCTAACAATTTAACGTTTTAACAGTTTAACGTGATTTGGGCTCCAAAGTCACCAAGGGTATAATCATCTCTTCAAGCGATATACCGCCGTGTTGGAACGTATTGCGGTAGTACTGCGCATAGTAATTGAACTGGTTCGGGTACGCGAAGAAGTCCGCTCCGGAACAGAACGCATAACTGCTGCTCACATTCGGGCAAGGCAGTCCTACATGCTTGGGTTGGTCGATGGTAAACACATTCTTGGACGTCGTATTCAGCGCCTTACCCACTTTATAGCGGATATTGGTGTTCGTGTTCTTATCTGCCACAATCTGTACGGCATTCTTGACACGCGTCGTGCCGTGATCCGTGGTGAGCACCAAGGTATAACCCAATTCTGCTGCACGGCGCAACAATTCATATGTCGGCGAGTGCTTAAACCAACTAAGTGTCAGACTCCGGTAAGCCGCTTCGTCATTCGCCAGTTCGCGCATCATCTTACTCTCTGTGCGCGAGTGACTGAGCATGTCGATAAAATTGAGTACCACGATATTGAGCGGCGTCTGCACTCCTTTCAGTTGGGCTATGACTCGCTCGCAGAAATCACTCTCATTGATTTTCCAGTAATTGAAACTCTCCTTCCTGCGATAACGGTCGAGCAGCGTCTGCACCAGTTCTTTCTCATGCTGATTCTTACTCTCCTCATCACCTTCCTCCACCCACAGATGCGGAAACATTTGTTGGATCTGTAGCGGCATCAGCCCGGCAAAGATAGCATTTCGGGCATACTGCGTGGCGGTCGGCAGAATAGAAGTATATTGCTCTTCGTGTGCTACCGAATAGAACTCACCGATAAGCGGTTGGATGGTTTTCCATTGGTCGTATCGGAAATTATCGATCACACACAATAACACTTTTTCACCTTTGTCTAACAACGGAAAAACGGCATGCTTCATGACATTTGGAGACATAAGCGGTCGACCGCTAACCGCTAAACCTTCACCGCTAAACCACGAAACATAGTTTCGTCCTATCCATTTAGCAAACGCCGCATTAGCCTGCGTACGCTGGTCTTCGATCAGACTTCGCATGGACGAGTTCTCCAACTCAATATCCCACTTACTGAGCGTGCGTTCGATGGCCTGCCACTCCTCTATCGTGCTGGCCGTGTCTATCATATAGGAGATATCGCTCCACTCCTGGCGGTAGTTCTGCTGCACCTGTTCGGTCACGATATCGCGGCTGTGTACATGCTTCTTCAAACACAAGAGAATCTGACTCGGATTAACGGGCTTAATCAGGTAATCGGCTATCTTCTCACCTATCGCCTGCTCCATGATATGCTCCTCTTCGGACTTGGTAATCATCACCACCGGCACCTCCGGATGGAGACGCTTTATCTCCTGCAGCGTCTCCAAGCCACTCATGCCGGGCATGTTCTCGTCCAGAAACACAATATTCGGCACAGCTTTGGCAAGGGTATCTATTGCGTCCTCTCCGTTGCTGGCAGTTGCTACTTCATATCCTTTTCCTTTCAGGTAAATGATATACGGTTGCAACAAATCTATCTCATCGTCTATCCAAAGTATTTTACTCATATTGACTGCCAAATTAAATGATTAATTTGGTATATACAAAAATTATGCCAACGATCGCTATTTGTGCGATCAGTATTGCCGGAATGCCGTATTGGAATTTCTTATGTTGCGTCTTGTGATGCCACGCTTTCATTCCCAACAAGGCACCTATACTGCCGCCAAACACAGCCCACCAAAGCAAAGTAGATTCCTCAATCCTCCATTTGGCACGCTTAGCTTTCCATTTATCGATGCCGTACAGAAAAAACGTCACGATATTGATAGCGACAAAATAAATCAAAACAATATAATACCAATTAACATACAAATCGGCTGCAAAGGTACTGCTTTTTTCTGACATACACAATCACTAAAATAGGTAATTATCACTGATCTCAAAAAGAATGCACCTGCTGTTGCTATGATTTTTTCTTTGCGGGTTATTTATACGTTGCGGTTTCGCTGATCGGCTTGCGGGAGAAATGATGGTCACTCGGTTTGGCATTCTCGGACGCATAGCCGCAAGGCATCAGGAAAGACGGCTTGTGGTTAGCCGGTAACTCGAAAGCTGCAGCCACTTGAGCCGGATCGAACCATTTGACCCAACAAGTACCGAGACCGAGTTCGGTAGCTTCCATCATCATATGCGTACCGACGATCGAGCAATCCATATCGCCGGAATTAGTACCATCTTCTTTGGTCCAAACGAGGTCCGTGTCATAGCACACGAGGAACACCACCGGGGCACCGTACGCACAGCGGGTCAGTTCATTGATCTTGGCAATAGCCTCGGGACTCTGCAGCACGTAGATATGTTGCGGTTGTACGTTCTTGGCGGTCGGAGCGAGACGTCCTGCTTCAAGAATCGAATCCAGTTTGGCCTGCTCTACGGGTGTTTGAGCGTACTCGCGTACCGCATAACGCTGACGCGCTAAATCCATGAATGACTTGTTCTGTTGAACGGGTTGATTACTGCATGCCGCGAATAGCATCGCCGCTAATGCAAGGATGATTAGTTTTTTCATATTATTTTTTATTAATATCGGAAGTCTCGGTCGAGCAGACATAGAAGATATCCGTGGTTGCGTCTTCTTGGGTATGCGTATAGAGGTTATTTTGCCTCAACTCGCTAATCGTCAAGCTGATGACAATAAGTACAAATATCACCACAAAACTCATCACCGCGCTTACCACCAAACGCCATAATGTATCCCAATAACCGTAACCGAAGAGTTGCTTGTAGATAATGTACATATACGCGTAACTAAGCGTTACCGCCAGGGTGGTTGATTCGGCAAAAATAGAATCGAACAAAAACGATAATATCGCTACGTACACCTGCACAAAGAATCCCTCCGGAATCGTATGATGCGGGTAGCGGGGCGCGTTGCGGAACAACCACCACGTCGGCAGTATGAAGAAACAACCGGAGAGCAAGGCATTGATATTTTCATGATTCTGCAACCAAGTCATTGCAAAGTCCAAATACCGGAATCCGGTGACCACAGGTTCTTTCACAGGCGCAGGGAAGAAAAACTGAACTACCGCTATGATAGCCGCTAATATAAACAGCAGTTTGACCGGCGGATAACTAACCTGCCGCTTACCGCTGATGTAATCGCGCACCAGATATCCGGGACGCCAAAGCATTTGCCAGAGGGTATAGATACCCGACCGTGATTCGATGCCCCATAACTGCCCTATTCCCTCCCACAGGGTGAGCCAACCGATACGACCGTGGCGGGCGGCCTGGGAACATACCGGACAATAATTGCCCTTGAAGGTATGCCCACAGTTATTACATACATGCTCGGTCTCATCCATCCGATAGGTCCTCGGATTTTCCTGCCAGGCCCTGAACGCCCGCCATCGGTCTGCCAGCCGTTTGCGCAGTCTGCCCATGTATGGGCTCGTCTTATCTGTTTTGATTTTCATTATTTTACACACATTATTCGATTTTCACTGCTCTGTTGTTTACATTACTTGCTGTTTGAAGGCTTTAGGGCTCAGGCCTGTCCTGCGTTTGAAGAAAGTACCGAAATGGGATTGGTTTTGGAAGCCGAGTCGGTCGGAGATTTGTTGGATAGAAAGTGAAGTAGAGGACAAAAGGGACTTGGCTTGACGCGTTAAGGCCTCGTCGATATCAAGGATACGTGCGGTCTCGTAGCCCATTCCGCTACTGGCCCCTGTAATAAGAATAACTTTTTGCATTATTTCATTGTATTTGCGCTATTTCAGCGCAAAGGTACAAAAAAAATCCCATATATACAAGAATATACGGGATTTTTTTGCTTTTGCAGCCATTTTAGTATTCGTTTTTGCGTTTGGGGTTCATGGGAAACCATCCTTTTCGGACACGTTCACGCTGATGAAAAACCTCGCCGATACCCCATAAAGAAGAGAAAGCAAAGATACCCAAGAAGATGGACAGATATGTGTTCTCCACGAACAACGAGCCGCCGGCTGTCAGAAGTCCGACGATGAGAAATGCCCACCAGGATTTGACACCGAAATAGTACTCTGCCTTGATGACCAGCGGATGAAAAAGTCCGATACACAGGAACGCGCCTGCGCCCAAAAGAATTCCTTCGAAGTTCATAAAAACATTTACCATTTAGTCATTTACCATTTATTTAGTCATTTAGACATTTAGTGGCAGAACATAAAACCAAAATAGAGGCGTGGGCCGGTTGGTAGACATAATTCGCTTTTATGGAAGGCCAACATCCAATCGAGACGGAAGGTGATATGTACCTTGCGCGTGAGACAATAATCGCAACCGACGTACGGCGTGACATAGAAGAACGATTGCTTATGAAAGGTGCTGTTCTGATCCCGTTCCCAGCTGTTTTGATCGCCTTCCAGGATATACAGCCCTTTCAGCGAACCGCCTCCGATGACTCCGCCGATATAGGGCCAGGCTTTGTCCAATCGCCAACAGCAATCGGCCAACACACCTCCACAACCGACCCGCACATAACTGCCATTTTTCAGCACATCCCTACAATCGGTCATAGCGCTTGGCATCGTACTTACAAAACCTTCAAAACCCGTGCGCAGATGTTTCCACAAATGCACACGCAACGCGCCGCCGATACCGAATAGCGCACCTTGCGGAGAGCACGAACGACCATCTGCGGTCTTGGGAGCATTACCGTCCTGACCGAATAAATAGCCGGTATGCAGCATCATTCCGCCGGAGAACCCCTGATAGACCTTGTTCTTCGCGATTCCTTCGCTCACCTGCGCACACATCCCGCACGCAAACAATAAACATATAAATAGTACCCTTATTCGCATCGTGTCATGTACTTTTTCACAAACAACCTGCTACCACGAGAGCCGGCCCAAGACCGGATCAAAATCCGGCGGCAAAGGTACTGCTTTTTTCTTAAACCTCGCTTAAGATTTTCTTAAGAAACATCAAAATCACTATAAATAGGGATACGCAACTCGTTGATAGTGCCGTTTACGTCCAGACAGAGGATGAAATTCTTCATAGTTAATTGGGATGTTAAGCGAAGGACACCCGGTTGTGCGCTTGGCAACAAGGCCGTTAACACACTGTCCAACATCTGCCTCAAGGCGTTCGGTTCGATCGTGATCTCGTTCACAAAGGGCGTTAGATGTATTTGTGCAACAAGTCCTTTCGCACTAATCTCCGTTTCGCGGCTACGCAGCCAATCCGTCAGAAATGCTTGTAAGTCAATAGTATAGTGCGTCACATTCTGCTCAACATGGAATATAAAACCTATTCCACGAATAGTCTCTATCGGTTCTTTCTTCGTCCAACCTAACTTGCGCCGCAAGGCATTGAGATGTACGTCGATGGTACCGGTATCGTACTGGAAGCGGTCTCCCCACACATGGTCTAATACCATCTGCCGTGTGCAGATCCGATTCGGGTGCGCCGAAAGAAACTCCAACAAGCCATACTCCAGTCCGGTCAGATGAACCGCTTGTCCGTGTTTGCGAACACTCCTCTGTTCGCGGTCAATCTCTATTTGGTTGGTAATGTTGAGGTACATGGGTTAATAATTTACTACTGTACCTATCGGAGCGTCCAACAGGTGAATATTGTGTTTGATTGCGATGTCGTGTGCCACGGTGGACGGTTCGGACCATGGATGGACGGAAAGGGCAAACTTGTTATGGTGGACGGTGAAGACCTGCTTAGTTTGAAGGTCAAGGATTACCTTTTCAAGGTCTTCCGGTGTGGTGTGGATATATTTCCAATTAGCGTTGTATTGCCCATTCTCTAAAAGCGCCAAGTCAACCGCTCCGAAGCGTTCATGTATTTCCGCAAAACGTTTGTCGTAACCTCCGTCGCCGCCAATATAGACCTTACGTCCACCGTCTTCCACCATGAACGATGCCCAGAGTGTCTGATTACGTTTGCCCAAAAGACGATTACTAAAATGACGACTTGGCAGACAAGTAATTCTGATAGCTGAAGGCTGACAGTTGATAGCTAAATCTTCGAACCAATCGAGTTCGTAGATTTGTTCCTCCTTATACCCCCAATAGCGCAGATAATCGTCGATACCGAGAGGACAAACAACCTGTTTCACGCGCTCACGGATGTCACGCAAGGTCGCATACTCCATATGATCCCAATGCTCGTGCGTGATGATGAGCACATCGATATCCGACAGGTCTTCCGGTCGATATATGTCCGTGCCCGGAAAGGCTTTCAGCATCATCGACGACGGCCATTCCGGTTTGAGTACCGGGTCAACCAAGTACCGCTTGCCGTTCAAACAGAACAGGTACGACGAATGTCCGAACCATACGAGCCAATCGCTATCGATAGGCAGGTTCTTGAGGTCTGTTTTGACCGCAGGTATCGGTTGTTGCGGCACACGCAGCGTGTCTTTGTCTGTCAGAAAACGCCATAATGTACCCCTCGTGCTTGCGGAGTCCCCTGTGAATTGCGGAGTCGGCACCTGGTTCTGGAACATCCCGTCTCTGTAGTTCGGTGATGCCTCAATACGCTCCTTTGATACATGTCTCCACAGCCCGAAAGCAGGATGTGACAACACAGCCAACCCTGCTCCTACAAGCAGTACGATGATGCCTAATATGACCATAAGAACTTTCATTTTCATTTCTTCTTTACTATAGTGCGTAATTCAACTACGCGGTCATACACAAACAGCAGTAATCCTAAATATCAGGGTTATTCTGCTCTTTGTAATGCGGCGCGACCAATGTCGGTCATCAGACCGCGGGACTCCAAGTCGGCACAACGCTGTTTATTCAGTTCTGTCCAATGGCTGCGTTTCTGTCGTGGCGACAATCGTTGAGCCAATCGTCCGTCCGGCAGACGTTTGAGGGTTGAATCAATCCATCCGAAACAAAGCGATTCTTCCACCACATCGAGATATGGCAGACACACACCTTCGGGTTTTTTCTTGCCGCGGTACATAGCAATCCAGCAGCATTTTGCTGATGCCGCATTAAGTTCGAACCACTTTCTGAGTTGTCCACGCTCGTTATATTCCAGCAGATCAACTATTTCCATCCTTTTTGAATTTCGAACCAGTCGACATCGAGCCAACCGGCATCGTTAATCGTTTTTCTTCGCGTGCAGAAGAGACCTATTTGTGCACCTGTCCAATATCCTTTCTCTGCTTGGAAAACATCACCGGATTTGGCCCAATGTTGGCCGTCCGAAGAGGTGTAGAACTGTCCTTGTTGATGTTCATTCATACTTAGGCGCAAGTACATCCATTCATCAGAGACGGGCGGTTGAAGCGTGAAAGTCTTGCGTCCGAAAACAATCATTCCTGCTTGTTCCGTACCTGCCAGTTTCTTGTCGGGACAAGGTTTGAACCGTACACGTGCAGTAGCCGTAAAGGCGACGGAAGGGATCTTTTGCAGGATCATGTTCGGCATAAAGCCATCTTCTTTCTGCGGAGCGCTATAAAGCCGCAAGAGGCCATTATGGGCATCGCAGTAATACCATTTCGGATCGATGTATCCTCCGGCCCATTGCCAGTCGCCTTTCCTAGGCTTGCCGTATTCAGCTACCGGTTCTCCGTCTTTTCCCATTTCGGGCCAATCATCGACCCAGCGGACAGGTTGCAAATGAACGACTCGACCGGCTACGCCTACATCTTGAAAATGAATGAACCAGTTTTCTCCTTCCGGTGTCTCTACCCAGCCTCCTTGATGAGGACCGTTAACGGCAGTATGGCCTTGCGACAAAGTTATTTTCCATTCATACGGGCCGTATATATTCTTACTTCGTTGCACCACTTGCCAGCCGGTAGAAACGCCTCCGGCCGGGTGCATGATATAATAGTATCCGTTTCGTTTGTACAGTTTCGGTCCCTCGCAGGTGGGATGTTCTGCATGACCGTCAAAGATGATACGACTTGGCGTTTTGACAGTCATCGCGTCTTCGTTCAGTTCCGCCATCAGCAGCACACTCTTCAGTCCTGCCCGACTACCTGCCAGAGCATGAACAAGCCACACACGACCGTCCTCGTCCCATAGCGGACAAGGGTCAATCAATCCTTTACCCGCCATCACCAAGACAGGTTCCTCCCAAGCGTGCAGTTGGCCGCGAATACAGTAAATACCGCGGTCCGGGTCTCCGTAAAAGATATATAGTTGTCCATTGTGCTCGCGGATGGAAGGAGCCCAAACGAAATTACCGAGCACCGGATCTCCTTCTTTATATCCCGGCAAGCGATTAGGAATAGCGGCATCTTCGATAGACCAGTGAACCAAGTCTTTCGAGACTAAGATCTGCAAGCCCGGCACGCTGTTAAACGAAGAAGAAGTCATGAGATAGGTATCGCCTACACGGATGATATCCGGGTCGGAATAGTCGTACGGAAGGATCGGATTGACATACCCTGGCACGGCTGCTATCAGCGAATATGCCAATAGTAAAAACAATATAGTAGTGGACTTTCTCATATCGTTATTTTATCTCTTGCAATTCACCTGTGACTGAATCGATGATAAAGCCGCGGATGGTTACATCTTTCGGGATGAGCGGATGAGTTCGGATGGTCTTTACAGTCTTACGAACGGAGGTCTCCGTATCGCGGAAACCTTCCAGCCAATGGTTGAGGTCAATGCCGCACTCACGAATAGTCTCGAGCGTCTCATCTTTGATGCCACGCGCTTTCATGACGTGGTGGAAATGGGCATAACTCATGTGACATGCACCGCATTGGGAATGGGCTACCACCATGATCTCCTCTACGCCCAGTTCGTAGATAGCTACTATCAGGCTTCGCATCGCTGAATCAAAAGGTGTGATGATGAGTCCGCCGGCGTTCTTAATGATTTTCGCATCGCCGTTCTTGAGTCCGAGAGCAGCAGGAAGCAACTCCGTCAGGCGTGTATCCATACAAGTGAGTACCGCCAGTTTCTTGTCCGGGTACTTGTCGGTGATGTACTGCTCGTAACTTTTCTGCGCCACGAAGGAGCGGTTGTAATCAATAATTTGATCTATCATAACAATTGATTTAGTTTATCTTCTCGAATGATTTTTGGCGCAGACTTACCGGCAAGCACCAATATCTTCTTAGCCACAGGGGCACGATTAACTCCGTTTTTCTTGCCGTCACGGTAGATATGCAACTGCCGCGAACGAACGACCGCCGTCAACGTCGGATCGGTCTCTATCTGCTCGCGGATGGCTCGATACTCGCCTTCAAACAGTTTCCGCTGCAGGTGGCTGCACATATTAGTGGTGTCAATTTTTATCATAACCAATCGGTCTAAATTGTTCTTGTTCTTCGCTATACACATAACCGGCTTCGTAGAGAATCGCTTTGATCTTTTCCGGCTCGGTGTTGAAGTTATTGCATAATGATTCGAGCGAGTCAAATTCCTCGTCGCGGAGCAGCATGTTGATGCTTGAAACCAATATAGCAGGGTTTTGCGGTAAGTAATCCATTGTTTATACTATTAAATCAGTTATTCGTTTGGCTACTTCATCAGGATGTTCGACTAGCAGTTGACCGTGGTTCATGCCATCGAAGACCTGCACATGTACTTTCGGGCAAATGGCCAGTAGATGCTTTATTTGCGGTTTCGCGACAAAGGCTTCTTTCGTACCGTACCAAAAATGAATGTCTGCGCCGGATATACTCTCTAATTTATTCGTATAGACGGATTTGTAGCCATCTAAAACAGCCTGTTTGCCACCCCACGGCCACGTTTTGCGGCACTCGTCCAACAGCACATCGAAATAGTGCGAATGGAAAACAACCTTCCAAAATCCCGTCCAGTGGTAACACGTCCATACATTCGCCGCTTGGTAATAGCGCAACGGGTTGATGAGCCATTTCGGTAGCGGCAACAATGGCGCAGCGTCTAAGATAGCATGGCCGATCACGATCTCATTGCGCTCCATGATACGCGAGAGGATTTTGCCGCCGAGCGACAATCCGTAGGCACAATCCAAATGTCTGTCGTAATGCGCTTGCACATAGGCAATGATTTGCGAAGCTTGTTCGTCCACAGAGGTGAAGCGTGTGTGCTTGCCAAGCGTAAAACCGTCCACCTCCACGGCTATGATACGAAACCGCTCTTCCACCAAACGAATGAGAGGAAGGAATATCTCGTACGACACTCCCAATCCGGGAATGAGCAATAACGTCGGGGCTTTTTCGCTGCCGAAAATTTGGAAGTTCATTTTTTACATGTCCATGGCAGAAACCGGCCGGTACGGCGGCAATAAGCTTCATATTCCTCGCCGAAATCACGGCGCAGCCGTTTCTCTTCGCTCAGTACTTGTACTATCATGATAGCCACGAAGATAACCCAAACAAGCAAAGCTTGCCACGTCCAGAGCCACACGATATAACCGAGCAGATAGATGAACGTCCCCGTCAACATAGGATTGCGGTTGAGCCGATACGGTCCATCCACCATTAGATGTTGGGTGCGCGGACCTATCTCATGATCAAAAGCGTCCATCGGATTGCCTTTGCCGCGACGTTTCATATACACGATCGTCCATATACTGAGAGCCAAACCGCCGATAATCAGCACACCTGTTATCGATGCGCGACACACGCCGATATGCTCCAATGCCGGCATACCTGATGCCAACCACATGATCGTCGGCAACAACACCACGAACATCACTCCGCCGAGCACATAGCCGGCTATTGCACGAAACTTACTCATATGCTATCAGTTCTATTAATCGGGTAAATAAACGCCATTGGCTTTGAGCGGTTCCAGATGGATGGTTATCATCGTCGCTGCGCCGAAACGTTCACGCAGTTTTTGCTCCAGAAGGACACTATGCCTGTGCGCCTCGTATAGCGACACGTTTCCATGCATGCGCAAGTGCATCTCAATCGAGTACACATTGCCCACACGGCGCGTACGGAGATGGTGCATCTCGCTCATCTCGCTGTCCTGTGCTACGATCTCGCGGATCTGTTGCTCCACTTCTTCCGGCAAACGTTTCTCCATCAAATCCTGTACGGCTTCATGCAGCAGTTTGCCGGCTGTGACGATGATGAAGATACTTACCAGCACAGCGGCTATCGGATCCAGAATAGCCCATTGACCGCCGAACAACAACGCTCCGCCTATTCCGACCGCCGTAGCTACCGACGACAACGCGTCTGTGCGATGGTGCCAGGCATTTGCTTCTAGAGCCGGTGAGTTGACACGACGGCTGACATGGACCGTAAGCCAATAGATGATTTCTTTCGCTGCTATGCTGATGAGCGCCGCCCATAAGGCTATCCGACCAGGCATCACCAGTTCCGCGCCGTGCTGCGCACTCACTATCTTCTGCACACCCTCCGCCGCCAAGACACCACCTGCCACCAAGAGCGCAATAGCCACGATAGTAGTGGCCAGTGTCTCATATTTACCGTGACCATAGGGGTGCTCACTGTCCGCCGGACGACTGCTGATCTTCACAAAAAGAAGCACCACAAAATCCGTCAGCAAGTCGCTCAACGAATGTACGGCATCCGCTATCATCGCAGCCGAGCAACCTATGATTCCCGCCACGAACTTCAAGGCAGTTAATGCCACATTAACCACGCTACCCCATAGGGTGATTCGAATAATCTCTTTCTCTCGCGTCATCTGTTTTATTTCTTCTTATTATATTTCGCTTTGACAATCTCGTACGAGTTGCGAGTAAGGTCACGTAGTAACTCGTCCGGCGCGGTATGTGGGGCGATACCTATCCAATGTTTCGGCGACTCGTTGTACGGATTACCGATACAATCGTACTGTGCCTTCAGTTCATCAATCCGTTCAGGCTGGCACTTGAGCGAAATGACCTGAAAATCATTGAGATCGAAGAAACAAAACATATGCCTGCAGACATAGAAAACCAGCACTCCTTCGCCGTTCTTGAACATGGTAAAGGGCAGTTTCTCTTCTACATCATTCCCTAACGAAAGGCAGAAATCCCGAATCTCTTCGACGTTCATAAATGCGACTTTTTGTTTCGAGTGCAAAGGTACATAAAAAATCCCACATACGCAAATGTATGCAGGATTTTTTTGTTTATCGGATGATTTTTGTTACTCAATCATCTTAATCAGCTTTGCTGGATTGCCGCCGACGATGGTATTGGCAGGTACATCTTTGGTGACTACTGCTGCAGCTGCTACGACCGCATTTTCGCCCACTGTCACTCCCGGCAGGATAGTTGCCCCGGCTCCGATCCACGCGTTCTTACCGATATGCACCGGCTTGCAGATAAGTATCTGGCGGTCGTGGAGATCGTGGTTGTTGCTGATAAGTTGCACGTTCGCCGCAATCATCGCGCCGTCCTCAATGGTGATTCCGCCGCGCGACATCATCAGACAATCCGGCATGATCATGACGTTTTTGCCAATGTGTACCATGTCAAAGCACACACCTTTCAAAGGCGGTTGCACGATAGCTCCTTCGCCGAGGTTTTCGCCAAAGAGCGCTTTGGTTGCCTCGATGTTCTCCGGCGTGAAAGGAATGGTCTGGTTGAAGGCAAAGAGCTTGCGTCCTTGCTCAATATACATAGCTTGTGCTTCGGGTGTCGTCACCCGCGGGTCAACTCTAAATCCTTCCATATTCATCAGAGATTAAGTCCTTTAATCCATTTTTCTACTTTTGCTTTATTCGTGCGTACCTCATGTCCGTAGATGCTGAAACCGGGCTTCACGTCGGCGTTCGGGTACGCTTTGCGGATGTCGCTCATCACATTGCCAAGACCGCTTCCTTCGTGCGTCGTGAACGGATAAATGGTCTTGCCGTTCAGGTCGTACGTGTCGAAGAAGGTGAACATCACCTGCGGGTATGTGCCCCACCATATCGGTCCGCCGATGAAGATGATGTCGTACTGGTCGAGGTTATCCAGTTTGCCCTCAAACGCCGGACGTTCGTCATTGCGGGCTTCCTCTTGCGCCAGTTCGGTCAACGGCGTATAAGCCATTCCGTCGTATTTGTGCGTCACGATCTCAAACTGGTCGGCTCCGGTCAGTTCGCTGATGTAGTCCGCCACGATTTTGGTGTTACCCACTTGGATGTTTCCCACCGAGTAGTTCTCTCCGGCATGGGAGAAGAATACTACCAAACATTTGTGATTTGTCATTTTCTCATTTGTGTTTTGTGCGTTGCAGCCTGTTATCGCAAGAGCCGCAAGCAAGGTGAATAAAATCTTTTTCATAACCATCATTTTGAATTGCGGTGCAAAGGTACAACAATTTCCGCAATTATCCGTTACATAATTTACGGCATTTTTTACACATTTCGCAGAAAAAGCACTTTTCCCTCGTTGTACTCTCCTTTGGCGTCCCTATATACCTATGCAGATCCACTCATCTCCAGAGCTACGTCGGTCGGAAAGAATTACGCCTCGAACTGCCGGCGATGTTTCATAATCGTCGGCAGGTTCTTAGATGCCCATGCCGTCAGTTCCTGCACAATAGGCACCAGTTCCTTGCCCATCGGCGAGAGGCTGTACTCCACGCGAGGCGGAATCTCCGGATAAACTTTGCGGACGATGAGGTCATCCGCTTCGAGCGCGCGCAACGTACTACTTAATACGCGCGTGCTGATATCAGGAATGACGCGATGCAGTTCATTGAAACGGATCGTGCCGTGCTCATTGATATCCAACAGCAC